>JBDNHJ010000011.1:0-15742 GCA_041688835.1 Fuerstiella sp. | reverse complement strand
TAACTAACTAACTAACTAACTAACTAACTAACTAACTAACTAACTAACTAACTAACTAACTAACTAACTAACTAACGACTGACCGGCGGAGCGGTCAGCGACTATGGGGCAGACCGCCGATAGTAGAATTCGCCAGACTTGAGGTTGGCTTTGGCAGGATTGTCTTTGATGTATTGACGAAGGTACTCGTATTGTTCGGGGCTACGGACGAGGTGGTCAAAAGGCTCCTGCTGCCAGAAATGCCCTCGGTCACCCGTTCGACGATTGATCTGCGTTGCCGTGTAGTGCAGCCACGAATCAAATTGCTGCTCCATGATTTCGGCACTTGCAAACGCCGCCAGCAGGTGGACATGATTTGGCATCACGACGAAATCGCCCATCCGGTATCTGTCGCCATCAAAGTGCATCAAACTGTTCGCAACGATCTTTGCGAATTCCGGAATCTTTAGCAGACACTTGCCGCAGCACGTGTCCAGAAAGTCTTCCTGCTTGCGGTTGAATTCACGATGGAAGTCGCCTCGCGTCTTTTCATCGAGCGTAGATAAGACCTGATGCCACATCTTCCCCTTGCGCAAGTTTTGCTGCAGCGCTGCCGCACGACGGTCGATCCAATCGTTCTTTTCTCGCGTCCAACGGTGCAGTACGTCTTTGGGAATTGAATCCTTTGTGCGAAACGTGACAAAGACAATCGCCCCCGCTTGCGACCAATGCGGACGCATGCGTTCGTTGATGAAGAGTTCTGCCTTGGGATCGAAGAGCTCACCAAGCATGTCAGCACCACGTGCAATGATCAGGAACGGCAATGTCGCGGATCGCTCCGTCGATCCGTCGCTTTCGCACCGGGAAAGCCATGCGGTAATCTAGCGAACTCGCGAACGTGCCGCGACTGACCGGCGGAGCGGTCAGCGACAATACTATCTACCAAGGTTTCCATGACCAACAATGCGGTGAATCATCTCAAGCTTTTCGCGGCACTCGGGACAACATCGCCGATGCAATGGCCCGTCAGACCCTTCGTGAGAAACTGCGAAAAAAATCGTACGTCGCAGACGATCCTGAAGTTCCGGCGTTGCTTCTTCACTCGCAAGGGGATCGTTGGATTGAAGTTCGTTCAACCCGTCTTCGTTTGTACTCGCGATGTAACGTTCTCATCCAGTATCGTCGCTGATCAGTTGCTTAGGAAAAACAAAGGTGGGAAAAACAAAGGGAAAAACAGAAAAACAAAGGTGTCAAGGACCGTGTTTGCTGAGCGTGACGGTTTCGTTGAGATTCCCGGCCGATGAGTTCATTAAGTCAGCCTTGAAGCATCAGATGGTCCGGTCCGCTTTGGAAACGGTTTGGCAAGCGCGTATGGATTGTCAAACGAAATCCGGTTTGCGGACCAACGAATGGCACTGATTTAAGTGAAATTACGGCGGCTGGTGAGTAAACCTGGCTGTGGTCGAGGAACCGGTCAGTCGCAGACTGGGAACCTTCATCTGATTTTGGGCATTTGCTGACAAAGAATCGGATCGCCTACAGATCCGAACGGAAACAGGATCGGCAGCGGAACCGGTTCGGGCTCGGTCGCTCCGGAGGCCGTCAGCAATTCTTCAGCCGCCGTATGTCCACCACGGCGGGCCATGGTCACTGCTGTCACATTGAACTCCATTGACAGGTTCACATCTGCTCCCCTAGCAATCAGCAACTCAAAGCATTCGATTGCAGTTGTTCACGACATTCCATCAAAAGAACGCCGAGCCAGTTTTTTCCTGAACCGTCCCTGCCGATGCCCCAGAAGAAGTCGCTGGCGGAATCTTCAATGATTGAGGCATCGTCCGTAGCGAGCAAAATTTTTCTGAGGTTCCTGTTTTGTGTGAACTTTGCCTGTAAAGCCGTACGCATCACGTCTAAGGATTTCTCGGGATCTTTTCTGGAGCGGCAGAATTTTCATTCTTGCGACACCAGCCGAACGGACATCGGGTGTGCCGATCTGGTTGTCCCTTCGGCCATTCAGATGTTAATGTCCGCAAAATCCTTGCCTTAAACCATCAGCCGAGCGTTTCCATTCGCATCACGTACGTCATCCCGACACTGGACCAGTCTGGCGCTGAGCGGCAATTGACGCTGCTGGCGACGCAATTGCCGCCCGACGAATTCCAGGTCAATGTGATCGCCTTAAATCGCGGCGGGTACTATGCCGAACAACTGGCGGCCGCCGGGATTCCGGTCGATGTGCTGCAAAAACGCTTTCGCTTCGATCCGCTGTCGTACGTGCGTTTGCGACGTCAATTGCGACAAAATCGGCCGGATATCGTGCAGTCGTTCCTGTTTTCCGCGAATTCTTACGTGCGACTGCCGGGCGTTTGTCTTCGATCCACCCGCGTGATTGTTTCCGAGCGCTGTGTGGATTCATGGAAAAGCGGCTGGCAGTTAAGCGTGGATCGCTGGCTGATGGGGCGCACGCACGCCATGACGGCGAATTCTCCCAGCGTCGCCCGTTTTTATTGCGACACAGTCGGAATCCCCGAAACCTTGCTGCACACAATCCCCAACGGCGTTCCGGCAATTGAGACGCGATCGACCACAGCGGAGACCACAGCCAGCGACATTCGTCAGGAATTCAGCCTGCCTGCGAACTGTAAGCTGGTGGGTTTTGTGGGTCGACTGGCGGCTCAGAAATGCCTGACGGACCTCGTCTGGGCGTTTCAGCTGCTGCATCAAGTGGTCGACAACGTGTATTTGGTACTGGTGGGCGACGGGCCAGAACGGGACACTCTGGCCGCACTTGCACGCAGCTTCGATTGCCGTGACAAGGTGATTTTTACGGGGCATCGCGCAGACGCGGCGTCAGTGATTTCACAGTTGAACCTGTTTTGTCTGCCAAGTTCTTTCGAAGGCATGTCAAACAGTTTGATGGAAGCTATGGCGGCCGGCGTACCTGTTGTGGTGAGCGACATTCCAGCCAATCTGGAATTGGTGCAGCGCGAACAAAACGGTCTGACCTTTCCACTGGGAAACGGACCGGAACTGACGAAAGCCTGCAAGCGAATTCTAGATGATGCCGATTTGGCGCAGCGATTGGGGATAGCGGCAAAGACGTTGATTTGCGAACAGCACAGTGTGCAGCAATTGGTGGACCGGCATATCGAGTTGTACCGGCGGGTGATTCAATCGTAAGTGATTTCAGATTCTGAATCTGCGACTTCCATTGTGAGGAAATGAACGTGTGCGGGATCGCCGGATCGATATGGTGGCAGCAGGACAAGCGGATCGACCGCGAAGTGCTCGGGCGCATGACGGATGCCATTCAGCATCGCGGGCCAGACGCCCAAGGCCATTTCTGCATCGAACAAACGGGCGATCGGCGTCCGGGAGTTGCATTGGGGCACCGTCGGCTGTCGATTATCGACGTCGCTGGCAGCGTACAGCCATTGGGTAACGACGATGGTTCGATTCAGATCGTGTTTAATGGCGAAATTTATAACTACCGTGAACTGCGAACGCAGTTGCAGGCGGCCGGTCATCGGTTTCGCACGGAAGGCGATACGGAAGTTATTGTTCGGCTGTACGAACAGCACGGCATGGATTTCGTCCAACATTTGCGAGGCATGTTTGCGTTGGCGATCTGGGACGCTCGCGAACAAAAGCTGGTGATCGCGCGAGACCGATTGGGGCAGAAGCCGTTCTTTTATCGGATGGAAGACGGTCGGTTTTCGTTCGCCAGCGAACTGAAAGCGGTGCTGCAAATTCCCGGCATGCCGCGCGAACTGGATCGCATTTCGGTGCTGCGTTTTCTGACGTTGCAATATGTGCCGGCACCGAATTCGATGCTGCTGGGTTACCGTCGCCTGCCACCGGCGACTTTAGCCGTGATCAAAGATGGTCAGTTTTCGGCACAACGGTATTGGACGCCGCCCTACGATCAGCCGGAACTGAATCGGAATCGAATCGCAGACTGGACAGAAGAACTCCGCCACGAAATGACGGAAGCCGTCAGGCTGCGGCTGCGCAGTGATGTGCCTTTGGGAGCGTTTTTGTCGGGCGGTATTGATTCCACAATCATCACAGGCTTGATGCAGGAACAGCTGAACGATCCGGTGAAGACGTTTTCGATCGGCTTTCCCGTTAAGGCGTTCGACGAACGCCACTATGCGCGGCAGGCGGCTGAGATGCTGGGGACGGATCATCATGAAGCCATGGTGTGTCCGGACGCACTGGAAGTTCTGCCGAAACTGATTTGGCACTACGACGAACCCTTCGGAGACAGTTCTGCGATCCCGACAATGTACCTGTCAAAGATGACTCGCGAACATGTGACAGTGGCTTTGACCGGCGATGCTGGTGACGAATTATTCTGTGGCTACGATCGCTATCGCGCGGTGCGTTTGATGCAGCGGATGGCGTTCGCTCCGAAGTGGATGCGGCGCATGGCTGCTTCCGCGGCTGGTGTGATGCCGACGTCGGTTCGCCAGAAATCTTTCCTGCGTCGCGGAAAACGTTTTCTAACCACAATGGCGATGGACCCGGAGGAACGATATCTAAACTGGGTCACGATCTTTAATCGAGATCGGCTGAACCAATTGGTCAGTCCCGATCTGCAACATCTGTTGCAAGACTGTACGCCGGCGCATTGTATTTTCGATGCGTACCGAATGTTTCCCGACCGTGATTTTGTGACTCGCACAACGGCCGTCGATGTCGAAACGTATCTGCCGGGAGACCTGCTGACCAAAGTCGACATTGCCAGCATGCACGTGGGCTTGGAATGCCGCAGTCCGATGCTGGATCACAAAGTTGTGGAACTGGCGGCGAAGATGCCGCTGGAAGTCAAGCAGTCCATGCAGCAGGGCAAAATGGTCTTGACGGAGACCTTCCGTGATCTGATTCCGCAGGACATTCAGACTCGCAAAAAAATGGGCTTCGGCGTGCCCATCGACCACTGGTTCCGCAATGAACTCAAGCCACTGCTGCATGATGTCTTGCTGTCTGACACCTGCCTCAGCCGCGGTCTGCTGCAGCCGCACGAAGTGCGAGACTTGGTTGAGCAGCATACATCAGGCAAGTTCGACCACGCCTACCGGTTATGGAATCTCTTGTGTCTGGAACTCTGGCAGCGAATGTACCTCGACCAAGCTCCACCGATAACAGCGCCGCAGACAATCTGAGCCGTATCCCCGCTGTGCGACGAACTGTTTCTAAGTCGCAACTTTCACGTGACTCGGTCCCCTACCAGCTTGACTCGCATGAGCCACGATTTGTGAGGCAAAGAAACGGATGCACGACTGCTTACATCAGCTTGCCGTTGAATTTTTGGCAGAATCATGGGAGCAGAATAATGTGCGCTAACATCATTCATTCTGCCATCCTCGTACAACACGAGATCTCACTTCAGATCTCGTTGACACGCCAGCGTCGCATCAACAGCAAAAACGTCATTTGAAGCCTCCATTGCTTTTTGCTGGGTGATGAGCGGCGACATCTGGCTACGACAGAATGTCTTCAATCACGTGCGCCTCTTTCACGCCGGTCAGTCGCTGATTCAATCCCTGAAATGGGTAGCTGAATCGTTGATGATCGAAGCCCAGCATGTGTAGCAGCGTTGCATGGAAGTCTCGCAGGTGGACCGGATTGACCGCTGCGCTGTAACCCACGTCGTCTGTTTCGCCGTACGTCATTCCGGGCTTCACACCGGCCCCGGCCATCCATGACGTGAAAGCTCCGGGATTGTGATCGCGTCCGATCAGCGTCATTTTGCGTCCGCCACGATTTTCTCGCATTGGCGTGCGGCCAAATTCACCGCTCCACACAACCAGCGTATCCTGCAGCAAACCGCGTTGCTGCAGATCGGCCAGCAATGCTGCGATCGGCCGATCCACCTGCTGACACTTGTCTTTGAAGCCGCCGTTCAATGCTTCCGCTTTTCCTGCACCGTGCGAATCCCAGCCCCAATCGAACAATTGGACGTATCGCACACCGCGCTCTACCAGTCGGCGAGCCAACAGGCAGTTGTTAGCGAAACTCTCCTTGCCGGGTTTGGCTCCATAAGCTTCATGAACGTGCTTTTCTTCGCCCTTGATGTCCATCGCTTCGGGCACGGCCATTTGCATGCGAAACGCCATTTCGTATTGCGCGATTCGGGTCAGCGTTTCTGGGTCGCCGAAGTCTTGGTGTGTTTGCTGATTCAGAACACTCAATGTGTCCAGCGCCGTGCGGCGGGTGTCGCGTGAAATGCCGACCGGGTTGGACACATTCAGTACGGGGTCGCCTTGGCTGCGACATTGGACGCCTTGGTAAACCGACGGGTGAAAACCGGAACTCCACAACGCCTTGCCGACTCGCGGTTGACGACCGCCCGATAACAAAACGACGTAGCCGGGCAGGTCTGCGTTTTCGCTTCCCAGCCCCCACGTTACCCACGATCCGATCGACGGGTAGCCTAGTCGAGCGTTACCGGTGTGGACCATTAGCTGAGCCGGACCGTGGTTGAACTGATCCGTTTGCATCGTTTTGATAAAGCACAGCTTGTCGGCGTGTTGTGCCAGATGCGGCAGTCGATCAGAAATCCACGCCCCCGAATCTCCGTGTTGTTTAAACGGATACTGCGGCCCGAGCATATCGGGTGTGCCTTGGATGAAAGCGAATGTTTTGCCTTCAAGAAATTCCTGAGGGCACGGTTTGCCATCCAGCTTCTGCAGCTCGGGTTTGTAGTCGAATAGCTCAAGCTGACTCGGAGCTCCAATCATGTGCAGGAAGATCACCCGCTTCACTTTGCCCGGAAAATGGGGGGCCGTGGCACTCAATGGATTCGACGAGTCATGCTGCGGAAAGTGATCCGCAGCGCCAGAAGCGGCCGCCTGCCCAGCCAGATAGATGGAACCCAACCCGGTGCCGCATTGCGTCAGAAACTGTCGACGGGTGTCGCGTGCCAGTCGCAGTCTCTGGACTTCATTCAGAATTGTGCTGGTCAGCATATGATCAATCGATCGTTTTAGTAGGTCAGAACTTCGTCAAGATTTAGCAGCACTTGAGCCACCACGATCCATGGATTTGTCTGTGCTGAATCAGCCAGTGATGTGTGCAGCTGCAGCAGTTGGTCCAATCGATTCGCATCGGCCTGCCGCGCCGTCACAGCACGATACGCGGCCGCCAATCGATCTCGCACAGATCCTTCGAATTCGTGTTGCATACGTTTGGCCAAAGCTTCAGCACATTCGACGAATGCGGTGTCGTTCAGCATCACTAGCGCCTGCAATGGCGTATTTGAAGTCAGTCGACGGGGAGTGCAAAATTCACGAGACGGTGCATCAAATGTGGCGAATGTTGGAAATGGAATACTGCGTTTCATGTACGTGTAAATCGAACGACGGTATCGATCCGGATCGTCCGGTTCGGCTGTCTTCCACTTGTCACCACCATCAAATGGCTGCCAAACGCCACCCGGCAGAGGAGGAAAGACGGGCGGCCCGCCGATTTTCGTCGTCAGCAATCCGCTAACCGCCAGCGATTGGTCTCGAACAAATTCTGCGGTCAAACGCAGCCGCGGTCCACGCGCGATCAGCCGATTGTCGGGGTCGCGACTGGTAAGTTCCGGTGTTGCCTTCGCCGACTGGCGATAGGCATAGCTGAGCGCGATCTCCCGCACGATTTGTTTGACGCTCCAACGGTGGTCTCGCTGAAATCGGATTGCCAGATGGTCGAGTAGTTCCGGGTGTGTGGGTTTGTCGCCGGACGAGCCGAAATCTTCTAACGTGGGCACGATACCGATACCAAACATTTGCTCCCAAACTCGATTCACAAAGACGCGAGCTGTCAGGGGATTCTGTTCTGAAACCCACCACTGAGCCATGTCGAGCCGTGTCGCTGAGTCGCTGCTAGCTGGAGCAACCTTCAACAGGGATGCCGGCAGTCCGGATTCCACGCGATCCCCTTTGCTCATGAAATTCCCCCGAACAAAAACATGCGTTGGGCGCGCGATCATGTCGGCCCGCTGTTGCATGATTGGAATGCTGGTACCCGGGACATCGTTCAGGCGTTTGGCCTCTTCGAAAAGTTGGGCATTCCATTTGTGGACGTCGCTATCCTGATCCGCGAACGTTGCCCATCGTGGATCAGACGTGCTGGCAACGTGTCCGCGTTTAATGACCAGAGGATGACTTCCGCCCGAAACATTGTTGCACTGCACGTGAATTTCTAGCTGCTGCTGGTCACCGATATTCAGCGGCGCAGACGGCACCAGCACGATTTGGCGAGCATAGTGAATCCGTGAATTGGCAGCCCAATGTTCGCCGTTGGCTTCGATTTGTCGCCACGGATCGGTCGGCAGCCATGGAACGTCGGGCACCGACCAACGGAAATCAACCGCCGTTTTCTGGCCGTCTGCGGCAACGATCCACGCCTTGAGATCCGTCACTACAAAACCCCATTCCGAGTTTTGCTCAGCCGTCGCAGGGTTCAGTGGTAGGACGGTCAGGCGAACCGCAGTCACAGGTTGGTCGCTGAAGTTTTCGGCGGGCATCTGGATTTCCGTTTCCGTCTTCGTACTCACAGTGCCAGTGGCAAAGAATTCTGCGTGGCCGTCGTGTTGTTCGACGGCGTACTTGGTGCCGTTCTGGGCTCCAGCCGTCAGACTGGTTGCGGCAGTCCACAACGTTTTGTCGCGCAGTTCCATTCCGGTGGTCCAGATCTGTGTCTTGAGCCGCAACGTGCTTTCGCGAAGTGCTGCGACTTCAGCGAATTTCGCGAGATCGTTCGGTACCTTCAAACGAGGAGCGTCATCGTTGAGGTCTGAATCGGCCGTGTTGTTCATGAAGGCCATGAACTTGTAATACTCCGCGTGACGAAACGGATCGTACGGATGATCGTGACACTGCACGCACCCAAATGTGACACCGCCCCAGGTCTGCCAGGTGGTGTTTACCCGGTCGACGATCGCTTCCATCCGAAATTCTTCGTCGTCAGTGCCACCTTCGTTATTGGTTTGCGTGTTGCGGTTGCAGGCCGTCGCAATCAAATCCTGAGTCGTCGGTTTCGGCAACAGATCCCCGGCGAGCTGGCTGATTGTGAAATCATCAAAGGGCAGATCATCGTTGAACGCTTGGATGACCCAGTCGCGATACGCCCAGATCGTCCGCCGCTGGTCGATTCCTAGGCCGCCGGAATCTGCGTACCGAACAAGGTCCAGCCACATCGTCGCCCAGCGTTCGCCGAATGCCGGCCGTGACAACAAATCATCAACCGCCACTTCAACGGCGCTGTTGGCGTTGATCGCGTAGGCCGCTTCGAAGGAATCGACTTCGTTTAATGCAGGCGGAAGCCCGGTCAATCCCAGACTCAATCGTCGCAACAGCCGACCCGGTTCTTCGACACCCGACGGATTCAGGCCTTCGGCCGCCAGTCGGTGAAACAGAAACCGATCGATCTCATTGACGGCCAAGTGATCGTGTTGTGAAGTCGGCACCACGGGCTTCGTTGGCGGTGTGAATGCCCAGTGTCCGCTCCAGATCGCTCCTTGTTCGATCCAGCGACGAATGAGCGACAATTGCGATTCTGTCAGTGCAGGATGAGCTTCCGGCGGCGGCATCATTTCGCCTTCATCGTCGGAAGTGATGCGGCGAAACATTTCAGAAGAATCGAGGTTCCTTGGCGAGACAACCAATTCCCCTGAGTCGGCTGCGAAGTTGACCACGCGATCTTCGTAGACGAACGAAACGCCGCCGGCGGCTTTGACACCGCCGTGGCATTTGACGCATTTTGCGTTCAGGATGGGTTGAATATCACGTGCAAAGTCAACATCACCAGCCCGCGCCGGCGTGGCGCAGGCGATTGCCAGTGACAGCATTGTTCCCAGAAGATGGTGATTCACTGCGGTTGCTTTCATCGAAATCATCAGCGGACGGATGTCAGCCGGAGCGGCTATTCTAGGTTCGCATGCCTGTGTTGCATGTGTTCTTCTTCGATTCCTTTGTCCCAGATGATGTGTGCGATTAACGCTTCCAGAAAACACAGCGTCGAAAGTTCGAACACTGTGCCCATCGGCAGGCCCTTGACTTGAGCGTACGATTCTGGGGAGCCGATCAGAAAGACTTCGTCTGCCAGTTCACCAATTGTGGAATTCGCCCGAGCCGTAATCAATGCCACCGTTGCGCCGCACGCCGCAGCTCGACGAGTGAATGTCAGCAACTGCTGCGTTTCGCCCGATCCAGAAATCACCAACAACAGATCGCCCTGCTGAATACTGGGCGTCACAATTTCTCCGACGACGGACACATTATAGCCGCCGTGCATCAGTCGCATGGCAAAAAAACTGCCGACCAGCTTCGATCGCCCGGCCCCCGCAATGAAAACTCGACCGCCAGCGTCCAGCCGCGACGTCAATCGTTCAGAATGCGTGTCCGCCGTCGCCGCCAGAACCTGTGAGATTCTGTCTAGCACGAGTTGTTGATTCTGCTGTTGGAACATCGCTCTACGACACTCCGGCAAAAGCAATAGATTCACGAATTTCGCGAGCGGCGGCGGCGGGGGATGCCGCACCATAGATCGCGGCACCCGCCACAACAATGCTGGCACCCGATTCGACAACTTGGCGAGCTGTGTTTGACTTGATTCCCCCGGCGACGGAAATCTTGACGTTCAGATTGAGTGCAGCGATGGTGTTGAGATCACCGAACGGTGTCTGGCCGGCCGCCTGAGCATCCAGTCCCGTGTGGACTCCAATAATCTGGGCTCCGAGTGCCGCCGCTTCTGTCGCACACGCCGCTTTGTCCGGAACGTTGATCAAGTCGACCTGAACTTCCGCACCATAAGCCGCCGCAGCTTTGACCACGCCTGCGATTGTTGCCGCGCCTGAAACACCAAGGACGGTGCAGATATCGGCACCGGCTTCATAAAACGGAGCGGCTTCGTATTCGCCCGCGTCCATGGTTTTCAGGTCCACCAGAATCTTGTGGTCGGGAAAGCGTTCCTTTAAGGCCGTGACAATTTTCACGCCGTTGAACTTGATACACGGCGTACCAACTTCAAAGATGTCAACATGCGGCGCGACTTGTTCGGCCAACGCCAGAGTTGCGTCGAAGTCCAATGAATCCAGAGCCATTTGAATCAGTGGTGTCGTCATTGTCGTTCTTTCAGTTTGAGTGAGATTAGGTTTCTGTCAACAAACGTATTCTGTCCGAATGAACATTTCGCGTCTTGCTGATTCATCGCAGCGATTTGTAAAATCCTCGCACGCCGGCAAATCGGCCACAGATCTGAGCGATTTTCAAGCACCCATGCAGGAGTTACTGAGCATAACTCGTTTAACCCGTGGCCGAAGGCGAGGTCGATTCGCAAGCGTATGCCTTGCCTTCGGCGGCGGGTTAAACAAGGAAACTCACGAAACCACGTCTTTGATCACTTCGCCGTGGACGTTGGTCAGTCGAAAATTAAACCCCTTAAAGCGATATGTCAGTCGTTTGTGGTTGATACCCAAGAGGTGCAGCAGCGTGGCATGAAAATCGTGGACGTGGAACGGATCTTCTGCCGCCGTGAATCCGAAGTCATCCGTGGTGCCATAACTGCTGCCAGCTTTCACTCCGCCGCCGGCCATCCACATGGCTCCACTTTTGGTGTGATGATCTCGACCGCTACCGCCCTGCGACATGGGCGTGCGACAAAATTCCCCGCCCCAAACCACCAGCGTGTCGTCCAGCAGGCCGCGTTGTTTGAGGTCTTTCAGCAGCGCCGCGCAGCCTCGGTCGGTGTCTTTTGCTCGAGTCTTGCAGCCGCTGACGACTCCGCCGTGATGATCCCAGCCGGTGTGATACAGCTGAATAAAACGCACACCTCGCTCCGCCATCCGTCGTGCCATCAGGCAGTTGGAACCGAAGCTTCCATCCGGTTGATCGTTGACTCCATAGAGGGCTCGTGTCGTTTTCGTTTCCGCAGTGAAGTCCGCGAGATCCGGGACGCTGGTTTGCATCTGAAAAGCCAGTTCGTATTGATTGATCCGGGTGAGGATTTCCGGGTCGTGTACTTCTTGGTGATGTAAACGGTTCAACGCCTCGATGGAGCCAATGGTTTCCGCTTGAGTCGACCGGCTGATTCCGTCGGGAGACGTAAGATAATTGAGCGGTTGTTCGCTGCCGTAGAACTCGACTCCCTGGTGACGGCCCGGCAAGAAACCGCTGTGCCAAGCGGTTGTAGGAATCGGTTGGCCGAGCGGTCCGCTGCGCATCACAACAAAGCTGGGCAGGTTTTCCGAATCAGAACCGAGGCCGTAGGACAACCAAGCCCCCATGCTGGGTCGACCGGCGATACTGAAGCCCGTATTCATAAAGGTGTGGGCTGGATCGTGATTGACCTGATCCGTTTGTAATGTTCGCACGACACACAGGTCGTCGGCGACTTTTTGAAGATGCGGCAGTAGGTTCGAAACGGATTGCCCGGATATGCCGCACTTTTTGAAGCCAACGTTGGTGCCGAAACATTTCAGAGCTTCGTACTGCAGGAACGCCAGCTTGACGCCCTTTGTGAGTGATTTTGGAATGGGCTGACCATTCAGTTTCCGCAGCATCGGTTTATCATCGAACGTCTCGAACTGACTGGGGCCTCCCGCCATGTACAGATAGATCACGCGTTTTGCCCGTGGCACAGCGTTGGGGAAATCCGTCGACGTCGCTGCTGCCAACGCCGCCTTGTCGTTCAGCAGGCTGCCGAGCGCAGCGGTGCCGATCCCCGTGGTGGACGCGGAGAAAAACTGGCGGCGTGTAACGTTCCGCAACGAGTTTATGAGATTGTTCATCAGTCGCTTACGAACGGTTAAGGAATTCATGCAAGTTCAGGATAGCTCGGGTGACAGCCGTCCATGCAGCAACGTCCGCTGCGGTCAAGGATGCCGCCGCGGGCTGTTGCCCGATTGCAGCCAAGCTGGTCGCTTGTTCCGGATGGTCTTGATACCACGCACGTTGGTTAGCCAACAGCGTCTTCAAGATTGTGATTTCTGCGGCGGACGGCGTTCGCTGCAGCGCGAGTGCAAAGGCGTGCGTGATGCGTGCGCTGTCGTCGATGTTTGGCGTTGCCGTCACTCGCATCGCAAACACACGCGATGCTTCGACGAAAATTGGATCGTTCAGCAGCGTTAGAGCTTGTCCGGGTGTGTTGGTAATGTTCCGTTCGGCAGTGCATTCTTGTCGAGTCGGCGCGTCGAACGCCAGCATGGTGGGATGCACGTTCTGCCGTTTCCAAAATGTGTATAGACTGCGGCGGTATTGGGATGCATCCGCGCTGGTCGCCCAGACCATGTGCCGACTGCCGTACATGATCTTGTCAGAACGTGTCCAATACGGACTCGGTTGATACGGAAAGAAACTGCGGGTGGGGATTTCAGCAACCGTCTGCAACAAGCCGGCCGTTTGCAGGGCCGCGTCGCGAATTTCTTCCGCCGATCGGCGATAGCGACTCTGTCTGGCGTGCCAGCGATTTCCCGGATCACGCTCAGCAAGGTCAGCATTCGGGGTAGAACTCATTCGATAGGCGCGCGTCGACGTGAGCAGGCGAATCATGTGGTTGCGATCCCAGCCGCTGTCGCGAAATTCGCAAGCCAGCCAGTCCAGCAGATTCGGATGCGAAGGCCAGTCGCCCTGCACGCCGGAATCTTCCAGAGTTTCGCTTAGGCCGCGGCCATAGAACTGATGCCACAGCCGGTTCACGAAGACGCGCGCAATCATCGGATGGCCTTCGTCAAACAACCACTGCGCCAGATCCAAGCGACTGGCGGGATCAGTCGGCGATGACGGCTTGATGGCACCGAGAAACTCAGGCACCGCTGCGGAAACGATCGGGCCGGATTCGTCCTGATAATCGCCGCGATGCAGCACGCGCGTGGTCTTGCGTTGTTCAGCCTGTCGAGACACCAAGACACGCATGGCTTGGCTTCTGAGCGTATACAAACGTCCTTCTGTCTGTCGAAGTTTCGCCATCTGTGTTGATGCCGCTGATTCACGGAATGCGTCAGCCACGACTTCGCTTTGCAGAGAGTCGCGTTTCGCAGCCGGTGTCTTCAGAGCGGATAACACAAATTTCATACGACGTTCGTAGACCTGTCGGTTCCAAGGTTCGTCCCACCACTTCCGAATCGCGGTTTCGCCGAGTTCCAATCCCGCCACTTTGTCCGCGCGGAGTTCCAGCCCGCTGTTGCCCCACAGCACCCGACCGCCCGATTGCAGCCACGCCATTCCGACAGCTTCATAGGTTGACTTCATCGTATCCTGCAATGGCACTCGCAATCTGATCCAGCCGGATTCCTGCGGCAGTTCGCCCAAGCGTTTCACGCGGTTGGGATCACTCCACAACTGCGGTTGCTGGAGTTCACCAGAAACATCGTCGCCCCAGTAATAGGTTTCGTAGTTTGCGGTCTGCCAGCCGAGTCGACCATAGTCTCCGTGCGACACCTGAAAACCAACCATCTGCGGCCGCTGAGTTTTGTCCAACCAAACATCGACGTACCACGCATCCTGCGCTGGATTCGTCTTCTCAGCATTCGCCGTAACATGGCCCGTCATGAATTCAGCAGCATGGTGCCGACGAAACGAATCGTTGCCGGATGTGGTTTCGCGAACGGCTTTGCCATCCACAGTCGTTTGTGCAAATTTTCCTTCCAGAATTCGGGCTGCCGGCAATTCACCGCTGGCCCACAAGAAGTCAGAGCGTTCTTGTGTGTTGTTCAGTTGGGCAGCTGCCGTCTGTTGCCAGTCTTTGAATTGCGAGTTGCTGTCAGTCGAATCAACACTGTAGATCTGCGACTTCAGGGCGTCGATTTCTTGCGTTAAGGCTCGATCGATGTTTGAGGAATCTGAGTCTTCGTGAACATAGTGCAGTGGTTCGCGACGGTCGCCGGGGGTGTACACGCCAGCTTCGACAAGATCATCGAAGAACGCTGCGAGACTGTAATAGTCTTTGGCGGAAAGGGGGTCGAACTTGTGATCGTGGCATTCTGCACAGCCGGTGGTGAGCCCCAGCCAAACCGTGCCCAAAGCTCGGACATGTTCGCCCTTCAGTTTGTATAGCTGTTCGTTTTCGATCGCTCCCGCTTCACAGTTTGTGTTCACGATGCGATTGTATCCGGACGCAATCAGCTGATCGTCGGTGGGTGTCGGCACCAGATCGCCCGCCAATTGATCACGCGAAAATTGGTCGAATGGCTGGTTGTCGCGAAACGATTGGATGATCCATGCACGGTACGCTCCAGAAGCAATCGGTTCGTCACTGACGAAACCGCTGGTATCGGCCCACCTGACCAAATCCAGCCACCGCACGGCTTGGTGTTCTGCGAATGACAGTTCTGACATCCAGCGATCACGAAACCGAAACAACATTTCGTCCGATGGATCGTTTTCAAACGCCCGCACATCTTCAACCGACGGCGGTAAGCCTCGCACATCGAAACTCAGCCGTCGCAAGGTTTGTCGAGGCGTCGCTTGGTTGACCGGCGACACTTGATTCTGTTGCCAACCTGCTGCCAGAAAAGCGTCCACCGTTTCTGCTGCCGTTGTGTTTGTGGCGTCAAGCGATGCCGGACGTTCCAGAGTTCTCCACGCCCAGTGCTCTTGATATTCGGCTCCCTGTTGAATCCAGCGCTGAATCAGTTCCTTCTGTTGCGAAGTCAGATGCTTCTCCGTTTCCGGAGGTGGCATCACTTCGTCGGCGTCGTCAGTCAGCAATCGTCTCAGCAGCTCCGATTCGTCCGGCTGCCCCAGAACGATCACCCCAGATTCGGTCGCGCCTT
>JBDNHJ010000076.1:0-2759 GCA_041688835.1 Fuerstiella sp. | reverse complement strand
TGCAAGGCAACGTCATCACGCCGGAAGAAGAACAGAAAATGGCAGACCTGATCGGCGCCGACAGCCTGCGCTACCTGCCGGTCGAAGCGGTTGCCAAGTGCGTCGGGTTACCGCGAGAAAACATGTGTCAGGCCTGTGTCGACACGATTTATCCTACGCCCGCTGGTGAAAAACTGTACCAGCTGGCCGTGGATGAATTCAAAAATGGCACCGGCAACTGCAACCGTGTCTTCGACAATCGATAACCCTGTCAGACACCGAATCACAACGTGGGGAGACTCATTCCTGAACCGGCGCGTCAATGGTCGGTTCAGCCGGTGAGCTGACCGGCGTGATGCCGGCGATTTTTGTGAGACTGTCGATGGCGTCGTCGATCTTCGACGATTCGTCCACGTACAGTGATCCTTCGTTGCCATGCAGAGTGGCGTCAACGGCCCCGAAGGCATCCATCAATATCTCCACGGATTCTTTGACCGAAGCCAATTCATCAGCAGTCAGTTTCGCCGCTTCAGCAATTTCCGGCAACTCCACCAGCCGATCGCCCACGGCATGCAACGGATCGTGAGCGGCGTCGATGTCGTCGACTGCGAAACCGTCGCGCACTTGGTCGCGCAGGCGAACAATTTCCTCAACAGCGTCCTGAAAACTGACGGCCGCAGCCGGTGACGCGGGGTCTGCAGGTGGCGGATCTGTTGCGTCGGAACATCCGACAAACAACAGGCCATAGAATATCGGGCAAACGAGGGCAGTGATCAGGCGCATGGGTTGCTTTCAGGAAATACGGGCGTCAGCGAATGCCTGACGCTGGGTTGTCAATTGACGGACTCGTGTACAATCTTCTTTGCATAGCTAGCCGTTTTGGCGCTAGCCACGGACTCCAAACCACGATGCGTTTTCCAGCCTCAAATTCTGATCGCCCGCGCGCCCTAGTGAAACCACTCCGGCGCGCCCACTGCCACGATGCTGCTTGGCGAACCGCCGACGTTGAATCTGGCCACAACTTGCATGTCTTTCACAGAAATTAGATTCAGGAGACCGGTCCCCGGTTCTGTAAATACGGCATAACGGCCAAAGCCATCGAAGGCAATGGCGTGATGGCCGTGGTGTCCGTCGACCTTGCTGGCACCAACCGGAATTGACGTCTTGATTCTGGCATCACGAAAGTCGCGGTCGCGATTGGGGTCGAGTTCCACTATGGTCAGTTGTTCCTGAATTTCGCTGTCGGCGTCGGTTCGGTCCTGAAACAGAAACGCGTAACGCTGCCCCAGTGACAGTACGGTTTCTGGAGTCGTCAGACGCAGTCCGTCCGCCACTGGAATCTTTAACTTCACAACTGCGGGCGTTGTGGTCGCGGCGTTGATCAGACACAACGTGGCCTGGTCCGCTTCACCCGTCGTACACAACACCCAGTTGCGTTCGTTGACGAAGGCTCCCGTGCGCAATGGCTTATCCGCTTCTTCGTCCGTGCCCAAAGACAGATGATTCACCTGCACGGTTTCTGCTGTCTTCTGCAGCGACTGGTCTGCGTTGACCCAACACACGCCATCGGCAGGGGCAAAAAACGCCTTGCCAGAATTCGCCGTTGCTCCATGAATCGTACCGCTGGGCAATGTGAACGAATAGGCAATTTTCGGTTCGCCGGTCTGCTGGAGTTTCACCACATCGACTCGCCCCGCATTCGGGCCGCCGCCGTCAATCCAACTACTGTAAGCCACGCTGTTGTTCACGGCCGCCATTGTAATATGGCTGCCTCCCCCAGCAAAGAACTGACCACTGCCGGACGCCGATGCCGTTTGCTTCAGCAGTGACGGCTGCAGCCGTGTAAACCCATTCCGTTTATCATTGGCAAGATAAAAATTGTTGTCGTAGACGTACAGATGAGCAGGATTGCCCTGATCTGTGTCCAGCTTTGAGCCGGTGACCTTGGGGGCTCCCGTGTATTTCCAGTGACTGTGATTGCCGTGAGGTTCTTCGAAGACGCCGGTGTCGATGGCCACCCAGCCGCTCTGAAAACCGCCATCTTCTTGGTCGCGAACGCCCACCACCAGCATGCCGTTGTTGTGTTTCATCTGCACCAGATCCTGCTTGTCCGCATCCAGCTTCGGAAAGCCGCTGACCCAGCCGCGTTTGATGCCCCATTGTTCTCCGGCCGTGATGTCGGCCCACGACAACTGATCAGTATCGCGATCTTGCCAGAAGACGCGCATGATCGTTTTCAAGCGAACGTTTTGAGCCATCGCTGGCGAGCCGTGCAGCGTGATGACAAAACACACGGTCGCCAGTGCAAATTTTGACATAGAAAATCTTAACAACGATGTCATTGGATTGGGTTTCTTAAAGTCGATTTGAGTAGTCAATTTGAGTGTTGCGGATGAAGCGAAATGATGGTCCACAATGCTACATTCCTTCGCTGATCACGGGAAGCGAAACGGCGGTCGCAGTGTGGTTCAAAACGGACATTCGGTTCCGTCAGACGTAGAATAGCGTCCCTTTTCGAAATGCACACACGTCCAGCGACTTCCGCCGACGCTGGCCGTTAGCCAAAAGAAACGTCGGTCTTTTTTTCCAGAGGTAAACAGCAACGGATTGCCATCCATCTCCGGGCTGCCCACCAATTCCTGGTTCAGCTGAAAGAATCGAGCCAGGCATTTCTGGTCGGCATGCTCCAGTTCTGAGCGTGCCCATGATCGGCCCTGATCCTGAAACTCTGCGGGTCCTTCGATACTGATCTGCGGCAGTGCCACGACTGAAGAATCTTC
>JBDNHJ010000075.1:0-14082 GCA_041688835.1 Fuerstiella sp. | reverse complement strand
GGAAATGAGGCGACCGCACTGGCCGCGGCGGGGCTGAAGAGTCGCTTGTTTACGTTGAAGGTTCAGCGGGTTCCGTTTGGGGCGTTGATCGCCGAACTTCGCAAGCAGGGCGTGCCGATTCGGATTGCGGGGAAGACGGAGGCACAGGTAAAAGAGGCCTTGCAGAAGACGGCGGCATTCGATCTGGTAAAGTCTCCCAGCATGGAATTCTTCCCCCAGATTTTTGAAGGTTCCGGCGCGGAAGTCACAGTGACGGATGACGAAATTGTGCTCACGTTCCCTGAGTAGCGTGGGTTTCGCGGCCACTTCGGGGTGCGTGCATGGGGATTCTGAGTTCGGGCGTTGTGTAGGCCGGAAACAAGCAAACCAAACGCTGTTGATGTGGTTCGTGGCGTGATCATTTTGGATTACCGCCGCATTTCCGTGAGTGTTGCGATTGCGTAGTTCCGGCAGCCACGCTGGTTTCTATTTCCTCAAGGCGACCATTCTGCGAGCGTGCCGGAACTGCGCCCGTTGCGGCTTGTTTCGGCCGACATCTACTGAAAACGGGAAAGAAGCCGAATTTGGGCAGTCCTGCTACAGTGATCAAGCGGGGCAAATGCGGTCCAAATGCAGGGCCACGGCCAACCCTTGTTAATTGCGGCGTTTTGTTTCAGGAACCAAGCGGATCTTCCGCTGCTTGTTTTGAATTCGTGCGGCCCACAACGTACGATACCCGCCGCTCTCAACAGCTGCTTCGGCTTCGCAGATTGCGGAATCGTAGCCAACAATGGCGACTCAATCGGATCGTATTCATTTCAGCGCCACGGCGTTTCTACGATCCGGCCGTCATTCCTGACAACAGAATTCACCGGCAGCCTTCGGGTCGACCGCCGGAACCGTTGCCCGCAGGCGGGGCAACAAGATCTAGGAGACCGGTTACGTGACCGGTCTGACATGACAACACAGTAGGTAAAGAGAAGTAATGCTCGACATTAAACCCAGCGGTTCCGGACTCGATTTCGTTTCTTTAGGTGCGCTGGTCAATCGCCTTGATCCCGGTCGCATTCCATTTCGCAAAGCCAACCAGTTGGCGATCCATGTCAGCGGCGGCGAATTCAACTGTTCTGCGAATCTGTCGGATTGCTTTCAGTTGAACACGGGTGTTGCCACAGCGATGGTCAACAACCCACTGGGTGACCTGATCAACGAACGCGTGCGAGCGATGGGGGTGACTCCGTTCTACAAACGCTTCGAACATGACGGCGTTCGAGGCCCCAACATGGCGACCGTGTACAGCGATCAAGGTTGTGGTGTGCGTGCTCCGGTTGTGTTCTACAATCGTAGTAATGAAGCGGCCGGTGAACTGCAGGCTGGCGATTTTAACTGGGACGAAATCTTTGCTGGCGGCTGTCGCTGGTTCCACAGTGGTGGGATCTTTGCGGCTCTGTCATCGACGACGCCGGGCGTCATCATCGAAGGCATGAAGGCCGCCAAAAAAGCGGGAGCCATCACGTCGTTCGACCTGAACTACCGTGCCAAGCTGTGGGCGATCAGTGGCGGTCTGGACAAGGCTCAAGAAACTCTGCGAAGCATCGTGGAACACTGCGACGTTTTGGTTGGCAACGAAGAAGACCTGCAGAAGGGGCTTGGTCTGAAAGGTCAGGACGTTGAGAAGGCTGGCAAACTGGATCCATCGGCCTTCTTCGGCATGATGGAAGGGGTGGCGAAGGATCTTCCGAACGTGAAGGCCGTCGCGACAACTTTGCGAGAAGTAGTCCACACCAACAAGCACAACTGGAGTGCTGTGTTGTGGATGGACGGCAAGACTTATCAGGCCCCAGAAACAGAACTGCATGTTCTGGACCGCGTCGGCGGTGGCGATGGTTTTGCGTCCGGCCTAATTTACGGTCTCTTGGGTGGTCGCGATCCACAGGAAGCGTTGAACTTGGGTTGGGCTCATGGTGCTCTGCTGACCACATATCCCGGCGACACGACAATGGCTAGCATTTCCGAAGTCGAAGCTTTCGCCGCTGGCGGATCGGCAAGAATTCAACGCTGATGATTGTCCTCGCAATTTGAGATTTGAACTTTCAGATCTCAAGTTGCTCTGGTTCGCAACGATCACTTTCTGAAAACTGAACACCGAAAACTGAAAACCGAAAACTAAAATACAATGGCAAAGCACGATATCGGCCTGATTGGCCTCGCGGTGATGGGGCAAAACTTGGTCATGAATATGGCCAACAAAGGGTTTAACGTTTCCGTCTACAATCGTACGACCTCAAAGATGACAGACTTCGTCGAGGGGCTCAGCAGTCGTCCGGAAGGTGCCGTTGAAGAAGGCACCGCTGGACGTATTCACGGCTATGAAAAGCTGGAAGATTTCGTCAGCAGTCTGGAATCTCCACGCCGAATCATGATCATGGTTCAGGCGGGGCGCGGGACAGATGCCGTCATTGAATCTCTGAAGCCATTGCTGGACAAGGGCGACATCATCATTGATGGTGGTAACGCCGACTTTGTTGACACGAATCGTCGTGACAAAGAACTGCGCGAAGCAGGATTTCGCTTTATCGGAACGGGTGTTTCCGGCGGCGAAGAAGGGGCTCTGAAAGGGCCCAGCATTATGCCAGGTGGGCACGCCGAAGCGTGGCCTTTTGTGAAAGATATCCTGCAGAAAATCAGCGCCAAGGTGGGTGAGAACAACGACATCCCGTGCTGCGATTGGGTGGGAGAAGCGGGGGCTGGTCACTATGTCAAGATGGTGCATAACGGCATCGAATACGGCGATATGCAGCTGATCTGCGAAGCTTATTATATTCTGAAACATGGCTTGGGTTTGACGAATCAGGAACTGTACGAAGTCTTTAAAGAATGGAACGAAGGCGATCTGGATAGCTACCTGATCGAAATTACGCGCGACATCTTTACTGTCAGCGACAAAGAATCTGGCAACGACCTGATCGATATGATTCTGGATACCGCTGGCCAAAAGGGAACCGGTCGCTGGATGTGTCAGCATGCTCTGGAACTGGGCGTTCCAACAACGCTTGTCACCGAAGCCGTTTATGCTCGATGTCTGTCGGCTCAGAAGGACGAACGTGTGCGAGCCGAAGCGGTGTTGTCTGGTCCGGAGATCAAGTTCGAAGGCGACCGGAAGCAGTTTATCGACGACGTACGCCAGGCATTGTACGCTTCAAAACTGGTCAGTTACGCTCAGGGTTATGTCCAGCTGAACGCTGCCGCCAAAGAATTTGGCTGGAAGCTGAACAACGGTCCGATTGCTTTGCTGTGGCGCGGCGGTTGCATCATTCGTTCGGTCTTTCTGCAGGACATCAAACTCGCGTTCGACAAGAATCCTGAGTTAGAAAACCTGTTGCTGGACGACTTCTTCAAAGACGCCATCAACGAAGCTCAGCCGTCATGGCGTCGCGTTGTTTCTGCCGCGGTTCAGTTCGGTCTGCCGGTGCCCGCGTTCAGTGCCGCTTTGACGTACTTCGACGGCTATCGTCGAGGTACGTTGCCAGCCAATTTGCTGCAGGCTCAGCGAGACTACTTTGGTGCTCACACGTACGAACGCATCGACAAGCCACGCGGCGAAAAGTTCCACACCGATTGGATTCGCGAACGCAAGCTGTCGTAACGCACGGACACTGAACGCAATTGATAATCATCTCGCGTGGGTTGTCGACATTACAAAAGCTCTGCCACAATTGGCGGGGCTTTTTGTTTTTTGCGGTACGCGGCAGGATGCGGAACAGTGGCGAGAATCCACCTTGCAACCACTAGGTCCATTCTAAGTTTGTGTCGGCACTTGTGTTTATTCGCCGACGTCATCTCATTGGAGCTGACCATGTCGCAGACAAAAAAGCAGCAAATTCTGGCACTTCTGAAGCAAAGTGGGGTTCTGCGTCCCAGAGATCTGAAGCCGCTGGGGATCTCTGGTGTGTATCTGAATCGGCTTTATCAACAAGGTGTTCTGGATCGACCCAGCCGGGAGCTGTACACGC
Source organism: Fuerstiella sp. (assembly GCA_041688835.1). GTDB lineage: Bacteria > Planctomycetota > Planctomycetia > Planctomycetales > Planctomycetaceae > Fuerstiella. The sequence goes on along the minus strand of JBDNHJ010000075.1, from coordinate 10,090 downwards.
TGCGCCATTCGAAGCCGAGTGAGAATCGTTCACTGGTGGAGGCCGCGAAACTGGTGCCGCATGGGACTGTTTGCCTGCTGAGTGCGCTGCGGTTTCATGGCCTGACCACGGGATCACCGTTCGAAGTTTGGCTGGCGATTAGCCGCAAAGCTCGGCTGCCCAAGGTTGACTATCCCGTTCTGCGGATCGTGCGTTATTCGGGAGATGCCCTTTCTTTCGGTCTGCAGACTCATGACATTGAAGGTGTCGAAGTCCGTGTGTATTCGCCCGCGAAAACGGTTGCGGATTGTTTTAAGTACCGCAACAAAATCGGTCTGAATGTTGCGATCGAAGCCCTGCGGGATTGTCTTTCGCAGCGGAAGGCAACTGTGGATGAGCTGTGGGCGGCGGCCAAAGTCTGCCGCATGTCGAACGTGATTCGGCCGTATCTGGAGTCAGTCCGATGACTCATGTGTGAAGCGAATTTTTGATGCCGCCAGTGCAAGCCGTTCTAAGCGATTCTCCATTCAATGCCCAGTGGTCAGTGAGTGACGGCTGGCACGCCGGAAATGAGGAAAAACGCTGATCGTCTGGTCGATTGAGCGTTTCGGCTGCAAGCATACTCGGGGGGAACGGGAAGAAGTTTTGGGAAAATTCCGGAACTGCCGCCAGAGAAAACGTTTCTAGGTTCGCAGCCGTTCTCGACCCCGATTCGAACTCTCACAGGAGTCCAGTTATGCGCCCATTGTTTCGAGCGATCTCGTTGTTTCCCTCGCTGGTATTATTGGTTCTTGCGGAATCGACTTGTGCGGGGTCTGATCGAGTGATCACTTCCCCGAAATTTGACTCAGATGCAAAGCAGGTTGAACTGTTCGCAGGGATGGAAGACGGGACATTCGAAACTCAAGTGATCCCGCTGGGGCCGCAGGGTGGCAATCTGTTGATCAGCAATAAAACGGCTGAGTCGCTGACAGTGAAGATGCCGCAGTCGTTTGTGGCTGTGCAGGTTCTGAAACAGTTTCCGCCTGCTGCGTCCGTTGGTAACAATAATCAGAACGCTCAACCCGGTGGTGGTGGGGGTCAGCAGCAAGCGGTTGGCGGGGGAGCTCAAGCCAATAATCAACCCAATGCCAACCCATTCGGAGCCGCGGGCAACGGCAATGGCAACGCTGCCGGAGACGGTTTCTTTTCGATTCCGCCGGAACGCACCATCAAGGTGTCGTATGTTTCTGCGTGCCTTGAGCACGGAAAAGCAGATCCGACACCCCGCGCGAACTACCAGCTGGCGAAGACAGAAGACTACACGCAAGATCGCACCTTGCAGGCCGTGATTGCGATGGTGGCTTCTGGTCGGCTTGAACAACAGTCGGCTCAGGCAGCCGTTTGGCATTGCACGGACGGCATGAGCTGGCAGGAATTGCAACAGAAATATGTGCACACGGCGCTCGGCAAAGTCTCGTACTTCCAAGCGAAAGAACTTCGGGTGGCTCAGGCGATTGTGGAAACAGCGACCAAGCAAGTTGCCGCCAAGGAGACTCCAGCGGCTGAGTCTGACAACGTTGCGGTCGCGCGTACGCGGTAGTTGAGCACTGACCTGATATCAAACCAGCCGTTTTGGCGCTAGCCACGGACTTGAGGTTGGGAAACGCATCATGTTTCGGAATCCGTGGCTAGCGCCAAAACGGCTCGTGATGCAAAACAACTCATGCACGAGTGCTTACTGGCGTGGGCTGATTGGCTGCGGCCGTTGATCGAAGACCTTGGGCATGAACCCCAGTGATGTTTCCATCCATGATCCGCAACTGCAGCCTCCGCCGCCTTCCGGCGACAGCAGCATGCCGTTGGCCGGGATGGTGCTCAGCCAGCAGTCGGGTCTGAGGCGCGGCCAAGTGGATTTAATGTTCGTTTCCGCATCCCACATGGTGACCGTTTGGGCACGATAGATAATCGCTTCTGACGTACAGGAGTATGTTCCGCAGCCGTGGCCGTCGGGCATTTTTTCGGGTAACACGGTCCCATCTTTCAGCGACAGTACGTCCGGTCGCAGAAAGATCCGATCGCCAATGAACGCGGGACGCATCATCGCTTTGCCGTGGTCCCCTTTGCCGCCCGGCCACTGTGTGGTTTGCGTCCATCGCTCGCTGCCGTCTTGCTCGTTGAATGACGAAACCCGGTACGCTTTGTCGACGGACGACACCATGGTCAGCTGGCCGGCGGCTTGAGCCAGATACAGCACGACCTGTTGGCTCATGGGTTCCAGCTTTTTCTCCCACTTTGGCGATCCTGTCTCCGCATCAATCGCCACCAGATGCAAATCCTGCCACAGCTCTTTGTCGCCGATTCGTCGTTCGTCTGATGCCATGACTTTTTCGCTGCGTGATTCCACAAAGTACAGGGTGTTGTTGCTGATGGTGATGGTGGAGTTCAGGACGACGCCGCGTTTGTATTCCCAGTTCAGTTCCGACGTCGCCGTGTTTCGACTAAACAAGCGATCGCTACAGACAGGATACGTGACGGACCCGGCGCGGGCGTCGTACCAGCCTGCGTCGGCATCGCCCCAGAAGTCGGTCCATGAGGCTCCGGCGCGCACCGAGCTACCGAACAGTTGATTGCCCACGGTGGCAACATAGCCCCACTCCATCGAAAATTCCGACGGCGCGTCGATTGCGGATGTGCGACTGACAACTTCGCCCGTTGCGGCGTCGATTTTCCAGCATTCTTGTTTGACGGCGACGAACAGAAAATCATCGTTTGCACACCAGTTGCTGCAGTCGCGCGGCATATTGAATCGTTCCAGTTCTGGAACTTCCAACGACCACAACACGGTGCCGTTGAACGCATCCAGAGCGACAATGCGGTGCAGGCCTTGCAGAAACAGGCGTCCGTTGGTCGACAGTGGAGAAGGTTTCCGCCCGCTGCGATCTGCCTGATAGCGTGGCCCCGGTCGGCCCACCCATTGGACTTGCAGATCATCGGCCGATTTCGCGCCGCCGAGGTGTTCGCCTGCGAAGGCCGCGTTGTTTGGATGCCCGTACAGATGCGACCAGTCGCCCGCTTTGGCCAGCGCTGGGCGGACGTATCGCTGGGATGTGGATTCGGCTTGGATCACAACGCTGATTCCACCATTCGGCCGCACGTGTCGCCGCATTTCCTGCAGACTGTCTTCGTTGAGATCTGCGGTTACGACAGCTAGGTTGGCCCAGTTGCCCACGAATGGCAACTTCGAAAACTGGGCGACTTGATGCACTGCGGTACGACTGCCATAGACGCCGCGTTCCCGCAACGTCTGGCGAAGTTCTGCTACGCGATCAGCGTCTGTATCGACGAGTACAAAACGCAGCTCGCTATCGCGGCAAAGCTGAGTCACGGTGTCGGCATCGATCGTGCCGACGATCAGACACATGCCGCGGTTGGCAGGTGTCTCCATCAGGATTCGCTGCGACAGTTTTGTGGCTGTCGGGACGACCACGTCGGGGATGTGGTGTGTGCTTGGCGGTGAGTAGTTGAAGAAGTTGTCGCATTCAAACGCTGGCGTGAATTGCAGTTCGTTGTCCTGCGGCACAGCGATGCGGTATTGATAGATGGCGTGGCGGACTAGGTCAGTCAGCGTGGCGCTATGTTCTTTGGTTGGTGTTGGCGTACGGACGGTTTTCGAAAAGTCGTCGGTGCCGTAATCTAGTCGGGTCGGTTCAGCGTCCGTGGTCGTCCATCGCACCGTGGCGGTGTTTGGATCGTTGAATTGCAGCCAAGGTCCGGACGCGAGTTTTGCGGCCTGCGTCTTTGCGGGGATTCGTGATCTGGAAGTTTCAAAATGCTTCAGGATCTCAGCACTCGGCAAAGCTGTGTTGTACAGTTGCACTTCATGGATGGCTCCACGCATCCGAAAGTATTCGTCCTGATCGTGGTACGCACCGATTTCGAACCACGCTCGATCCGGATACGAGACCTTGCCGGATTGTTCTTGGCTTTCCGCACAACGTTGGCCGTCCACAAACAGCGTCATTGTCTTGCCGTCGTAGCTGCCAGCGACGTGATGCCACTGTCCCAGTTCGAAATCGCGATCGGCCGTGAGGTAGGTCAATTTGTTCGGTCCACCGTCTGAGTTCAGTCCCAAACAGAAACGGTTGTTGCGATAGCCCAGCAGCCAGCCATCTTCGTCATCGCCGTTGTCCTGAATGACACCGATGATTCCACCCCATTCTTGTTTTTGGTCGATCCGAACCCATGCTGCGGCTGTGAATTCTGTGGTTGGGCGTGCCACCGTTTTGAATTCTGGTGACACCATCAGCGTTTGTTCGGCACCATCCAGTTCGATGGCCTGATATTGACCCACGGCTGAAAATCTTGCGGGTTTGGCGAGTGTCAGAGGCTTGCCGTGCAGGGCCTGCAGTCCAATGTTTGTGGCGGCAGATTTCTGGAACGCCCAATGGCCCAGCAGGGCAGGGTGCTTGATCGGTGAAAGTTCTGCGGTGGGTGTTTGTTCTGGCTGATCGGAATTTGGGACATCCGGTTCAGACCGCGTGGTTCCGTTCTGTGCATAGCAATGAATTGTGCCCGTATCGCTGCTGGCAAACAGGCGTCCGTTGGCCGCCGCTAGGCCGAACACGCGACCGGTGGCTGGCTGTTGCCAAAGTAGTTCTCCAGTGGTTGCCGAATGCGCGGCCACAGTTTGATCGCCTCCGACAAACAGCGTGTCGCCGGCTTTGATCATTGTGAATGGGCAATCGCAGGCCGATTTCCACAAGATTTTCCGTTGCGTCAGGCTGGATGCGACGATCTCAGTGTCGGTCAGCATCCAAGACGTATCGCCGTCAACCACCAGCGCGTTTCCTCGACCCAGCCCCGCAATGACTTCGCGTGATTGTCCACTGGATTGTCGAAAGCCTCCCGTGCGAGAATCCGTTGCGGGGCCATGCAGCACGCTGTCATCCAATGAAACCACGACGACAGACCCGCCGCCGCTCTTGACCATTTCACCTTTGTCTTCGCCCGTCTGTCGATCAAACATGCGTGGTGCAACGCGGCCTTGGGGCAGTACCAAAAATTTCGACGATAGCGCGGGGGCGCCTTCCATGGTTCGTCCCGGCAGTGTGCGCACGAAATGGTGCTGTGCGGTTGTGGTGCCAGTTTCGGCATCGACAGCGCATAAGAACGAATCCGTCCAGGGCAACATGGCGCAGGCGAACCAAGCCGTGTCGCCATCGACGACGACGCCTGTCCGACACGGTTGATGGGGAATGAATCGTCCGTTATTCAACAGCAGGTGATCGGTGTTGGCCGGTGAAAACTTCCAGATCGGTTGACCATTGTCTGCGTTGACGCAGCGGGCATGGCCGTCGTCTGATCCGAAGTACAACCGTTGCTGTGACCATGTTGGGGCCAATCGGACGGGGCCGTCTGTGATGACGACCCAACGTTCTTGTCCGTCGACGACATTCAGGCAGTACACCGAATCATCGGCCGATGAACCGAACCAGATTTTGTCGCCCACTGCGATCACGTGGAACACGGCATCATAATTTCGCATCGATGGCAGATTGCGATGGAAAGCGTAGGCGTCGTATTTGGCTGGTCCGGCCCATGCGGTTTGTGGTGGCGTGGCAGACTGCCAGACCCAATCCAGCGTCAAGTTTTGCGTTGGCACTGCATTTTCGGTGGCGCCCGTGCGGCGATTGTCGTGTTGCCATGCCGGCCAGTCGGCCCAGGCGGACACATGCACTGCGAGGATTGAGATGAGGAAACACAGTGGTCGTGTTGATCGCATGGGCGGGATTCCTGAAACGTCACGTGGTGGATCGCAGCAGCAATCCCAGCTTTGGTGGCCTGGCCCTTATTCCGTTGTCGGCGTCCAAGCGAGGGAGTCATTGACGAGTTCTTGGTAGCCGGCTTTGATGGCCGTGATGAGTTCTTTTTGTTCTGGCAGGCCGCGATCGGTGAGGTTCACGATTTCACTGGGATCACTGTCGATGTTGTAGATTTCGAAGTTCGTTAGCTTCGCGGCCTTGGCTTCAGCCAGTGTCGTCGGTGTCAGGTTTTGTCGTTTCGGAAAGTCGCCGCCGTTGAGTCGTGCTAGAACCTTCCATTGGTTGTGTCGCATGGCGACTCGCGCGTCGTTGATACCGTTGTAGTAGGCCCACACCAACGGCTTCGTTCTGATGGGCATTTGGCCATCGGTGAACAGCGGCGCTAGGTTGATGCCGTCCAGTGGGCGGTTGTTCGGCAAGTCGATTCCAGCCAAGTCACACGCGGTTGGCAGCAGGTCCAGTGCTGAAGCGGGAGCGTCGATGATCTGGGCGGGCTTGATTCCCTGTGGCCAGCAAAAGAACCCCGCAACGTGGAAGCCGCCGTCGTACGTGTGAAGTTTTTGGCCTCGCAGATGTCCCGTCACGCCCCAACTGCGATTTGCAGTGCGATAACGATTCAGCGTTTCTGGGCCGTTGTCGGACGTGAAGACGATCAACGTGTTCTCTGCCACGTCAAGGGTGTTAAGTGCTTTGACCAGTTTACCAACGGCAAGATCGACGTTGTGAACGTTGGCGTAGTATTGAGCCTGATCGGGATGCGAAGCGACGCTGGAGTATTGTTCGACAAGCTCCACCGGTGATGCCACAGGTTCGTGCGGTTCATGAAACGCAAGGTAGGCAAAGAACGGTTGGTCGGCACGTTCTTTGACATGAGTTGTGGCCCAGCTGATGACTTCGTCCGTGGCGATCTGGCAGCTGAAGCCTGCGATCTTTCCGACCGGTGTTCCGTTGCGAACATAGTTCACCGGATTTTCGTGCGAAGGTGCGGCGTTGTTTTGCGTGGCCAGCCAGTGGTCGAATCCCGCATCACCCGGTTGAGGTTGCTGATCGCTGTTGAACGCGGCGTTGCAGTGCCACTTGCCGGACATGCACGTGGCATAGCCCGCGGACTGTAGCAGTTGTCCGATCGCGACTTCACCTTTGCGAAGATGCACCTGCTCTCGAGCATCCGGCCGAGCCGCCTTCGATTCCGGAATCCAGTCGTACACGCCAGCACGATTCGGGCTGCGTCCGGTCAACAGGCCGACTCGCGACGGCGAGCACACGGGCGCAGTGGAATAGAAATTCGTGAACCGAATCCCATCCTTGGCCAGCTTGTCGATGTTCGGAGTCTGAATGTGTGGATGGCCGTGGATTCCTAGGTCACCGTAGCCTAGGTCATCACACAGGATGATAATGATGTTCGGCCGTTGTTCGGCGACAGCCAACGCAGGAAACAGTGCAAGGATCGTGATCAGGTATCGCATGGGATAGGCACGGAATGAAGGAACGGGCAGATGATTTCAGTAGCGGTCCATTCACGTGGCATAGGTTTCCAGCCTGTGAAGATAAAACACAGGCTGGAAGCCTATGCCACGTCTTGGCCACGGTTCTACGAGAAACAGGATGGCAACAACTTTATTACTGTTGAGTGACCTTGAGGAATTCCTGATAATGCTCGGCCACTTTTCCGGTGGCTGTGTCACCATCGTGGACATACATGCCGTACGTGAGTTCCAGATCGGTGCCGGGCTTCAGCGTGACGGGTGACGCAGCTTCTTGATTGTTGCTGTAGGTTTTCGGCCCGAACGGGCTGATGGAAAACAGGCCGTAGTTTCGCACATGGTAGCGCGACTTGCGGAAATTGTGGGGGTGGTCCATCAATGTGATGCCACAGGTTTTGCCGTCGACATCGCCGTAGTAGTCGATCCATGGCGTCGGTTTGCCCCAGCAGTCTTTGGACCCTGTCAGACCATCCGCATTGACGATCTGGCCGCCCTCCATTTCACGCATGGAGTGCGCGACACGCACGGCGAAAAATCCCTCTTTGGTGTCATGGAAGGTCACCTCTTTGTCGACCGCCGACAGAGAAATGTGATAGGTCACCAAGCGCGACGGATAGAATGTGGCCGTCGTGGTTTCTTTGACGAGTGCTGTGTCGCCTTCCAGCCAAGTGTTGTGGATGGTGAGTGTTCCTGATCCGTTGGGTTGGGTGGCGTGTTCGACTTTGTCGCATACGATCTTGGCGTCTTCGTGCCAGAAGTTCAGCTTCTCGTCATTGACGGAATCCACCGACACCCAAACCCCTTTGTGATGGAAGTGGTCGGTTCCATCTTTTGAGCTGCCTTGTTCCGCTTTCGTGGGCACGATGTCTCGCAGAACATTACTGCCATTGGGAGCTCGGACGGGAAACAGGAATGGCTTGTTCCAGCTTTTGCCGCTGTTGAAGATGCCAAACACTTTGCCATCGATCAGGACTTCCAGCTGATCTGTCGGCTGTTGGTTGAAAGTCACTCCACTGTTTTGGGCACTGACGGCCATTGGTAGAAAGACGAAAGCAGCGATGACGAATGCGGTGGGAATTGTTTTCATGTTGGCTCTCAGGCGGGAATTGAACGTTAGTTGTTGGCGATGCGTGGGTCTTGAATGTTTGACAAGCCGGACGTTTTCGATTTTGTACTGTCGTTGATCCTACCGGACCAGTTTCGCGGATGCCACAAACTGACCAAGTTCGGTGGTGACTTGTTTTGCCGATCAAAATACAATGTTGAACGGCGGGCGGCCACGAAATGGCAATCTGCGGCGAATGTTCCGTTGCCCCCGTCCCGCCAAGTCAACGCCTTTCAAGCTCCGAAGACTCTCCATGGACCCGGAAAAAGCAGAAAAACCAATGGAATCTGTTTCCCGACCGAAACGAAAATGGCGTCGCGCCATGGTGGCGACGTCTGTACTGTGCGGCATGGTGTTCACCGGTGTGGCCATCGGGCCAATGGCTGTCATGAATTCCTCATACCGAGACAGCGTGCTGAATTCGCGGCTGAAAACCCATGGATTGACCGCCACATCCGCTTCCGGGTCTGGCAGCTGGCTGACTCCTTTTGAATTTCGAGACATTCTGATTACCGACGAAACTGGTCGCGTGCGTTTGTCGATCGAATCCGTCCGCGCTTCGAATTCGTTGCTGGGGCTGATTTTTCACGGCGGAGATCTGGGAACTTTCACCGTCAATAAGCCGAACCTGTTGATTGAAGTGGACGACGACGGCAACCTGCCGCTGCAGATGCCCGAGAAGTCTGATCAGACCGGTCAGCCCAACCTGGCCTTTAATATTCACGATGCGGCGTTTAGGTTAGTTGCGCCGTGGCGACCTTTGCCGGTGATTGATCTGCAGCAGCTACAGATTTCCGGAACAATCGCAGGCACGGAAAACGGTCGCTGGCTATCGCTGGGGCGAATGGAAATTTTCAACCACGAACGTCTTTCTGACGCCCACACGCAGCAGAATCTGGCGCTGATTGCTCCGGTGTTGGCTCAAACAACGGCACTTGTGGGTGAAGTGTCCGTCACGCTGGACGAAACACGTATTCGGCTGGATGGCGACCAGCAACAGCCGATTCAAGTACGCGGGAATGCCGCTTTTCATTCCGTCGAAGCCACCTTGCGACCGGAATGGGCCGGTCAGATCAGCCAGCTGATCGGTGGTGCGACCGGGCAAAACGGCAACAGTCGCTTGCAGATTGCCCGAGATTCTGTCGTCCACTTTGAAGTCTCTGAACAGGGCGTTTACCACGAAGGCTTGGCTTTGTTACTGCCGGATTTGGCCAGTCGCTTGCGAGTGGAATCTTCCGGGATGGTTGGGTTCGATGAGAATCTGGACCTAACATTTGCCGTCCAGTTGCCTCAGGTTTCTTCCGGCGGTCCATTAATGTCACTGTTTTCAAAATTGGTGAGTGCGCCGTTGCAGGTGTTTGTGCGAGGGACGGTTTCTGAACCGAAGCTGGAGGCTCCTGCCGGATTTTCCGTTGTCGACCAATTGTCGCGAAATGTGGCTCCACAGCAGCACACGGATCAACCACCGCCCGTCACCGAGTCTGTGATGAAGCTGATTGGTTCTGCCGCCGGCCCTCCAGCGCCGGGGCAGGGGGAGACCATGACGAGCACCGTTTTGGACATCATCCGCGCCGCTCAAGAGGCGAAGAAGAACGCTCCACCCAAAGAGCCACGAGTCAAGAAACGCCGTCAGCCTCGACTGTAGGAAGTTGTGAAAATTTAATATTGTTTAGGCGGGTGGCACAAGCTGGCGCAGTCTGCCTGTGTGGCGCAGCCAT
>JBDNHJ010000074.1:0-12153 GCA_041688835.1 Fuerstiella sp. | reverse complement strand
TCTTGGTTTCTGAAGATGGTCCGACAGCAGTTGAGTATGCCGTCATGCTGGCTCTGATCATCGTTGTGTGTTTGGCTGCGATTTCTACCATCGGTGGTGCAGCAAACAGCCGGTTCCAACAGGTTGGCAGCTACCTGTAAGACGTCGCTCATCTTGGGATGAGCGTTTGTTAAATAACGGGGCGCGTTCACTGAGCCTTCATGTTTCAGTGAACGCCCGCTCTGTTTTTCGAAACCACTTCTTTCACGCACCATCAGGAAAACGTCAGATGCTTCCGTACTGGATCAATCTTTCTGTCGCCGACCTGATGCAGGGAACCGGCTTCGTCGCAATGGCAATGGTCTTCCTCGCGTTCCAATTTTTAATGCCGTCAGGCCGCGCCTGACAACGTGCCAGCGTCGCCAGATGCTGGACACGGCCTTGGTCAACAGGCGGTTGCAACTGTTTGCATTCGCCATCTGCATATTCCTTCGTGTAGAGCTGATTCGGGAAACAACAACTCATAACTCACAACTCGCAACGACTCATAACGACGGGACTTGGAATAATGGACTGGAATGAAATTCTGATCAACAACTGGCCAATCAAAGTGGTCTCAGCCATTCTGATTCTGGCTGCCTGGATTGATGGCAAAGAACTGAAGGTACCAAACTGGATCACCTTCCCGATGATTTTATCTGGCCTGATTTATCAGACCAGCGTCGGTGGATTCGGTGCTGGCTTTGCCGGCATGTGCTGCGGACTAATCTGTCTGCTGCCACTGTACGCTGTGGGCGGCATGGGCGCTGGCGATGTGAAGCTGATGGCTGGCATCGGTTCGTGGGTCGGCTGGCAGATTACTGCGTCTTCGTTTGCTGTGTCTGTGGTCGTGGGTGCCATCATGGCTCTGATCATGGTTGCCTACACTGGCGAATGGAAAAAGCACTACGAGCAATTCCTGCTGATTCTGAGCGAATGGTCGATCATCAAGAATCCGTACAAGCTGTCAGAAATTGCCGCAGAACGTAAGCCACGCATGTACCTGCTGCCTTACGGAATTCCAATCTGCATCGGCACAATCGGCTACTTCATGTACGCCGGCCTGATGTAAGAACGGCAGAAGTCAACACCCTGAGCCCGCTGTGGAAATTCGTTTCTGCAGTGGGCTACAGGCGGTATACAGAAGAGAAGTAGGTGTTGCTCGGAGCTGTTTTGGCGTTTTTTGCTGGTCAAATGCGTTGAAAGCATGCTTTCTGAGGCACACAGCTGTTGGTGAGGGGCTTGTCCGCGAGGGGCGGTCAGGCGACAAATGACAAGTAAACCTGTCAGCAATATTGAAGCGGCGTTTCCGACTATGCCGATGATGACGCTGATGGGGAATGGTTTGGTTACACCGAAGATGATTCTTTCGCAGCAAAACGCACAGATTGGTGTGTGTTGGGCCAACCCAAGAACCACTCGGAACAACCAGCCTAGAACCTCGGACACATGAAAAACCAAACAATGATCCCGCTTGTTGCAGCAGGGGCCTGTGGCCTTGTTGCAGTTCTTGGCATTCAACAATACTTGGCCGCCAAGGACAAAAAAGAAGTTGTTGAAACCGCCAAGGTGCTGGTGGCAGCAGCTCCGATTGAAACCGGAGTACGACTGGATGATTTGAATACAAAGTTTATCACGGTCGAAAAAGGGCTCGTGCCCGCCGGTGCCGTGACATCCATGGAAGAGATTGAAGAACGAGCGTTGAAGATCGCTCGAGGCCCAAACGATTGGATCTTGTTGGATCACTTGGGGGAAAAGGGCGGCACGGGAGCTTCGATCGCCATTCCGAATGGAATGCGAGTGGCCACAATTCCTGTGGATGCCACCACAAATCACAGTGGAATGTTGCGACCAGGCAATCGCATCGACCTGCTGTTGTCGTACAAATGGAAAGACCCAGATACAACAACGACCACTCAGCGTGTGAGGCCGCTGCTGGAATACATCGAAGTCTTTGCTGTTGATAACCAAGTTTATGGTGTCAGCAAGGCTGGCGATAATAGCAAAGCACGCAATATCTCGCTGCTGGTTGATACAGAACAAATGTTGTTGCTCAAGATCGCTCAGGACAAAGGCAATATCTCAACTGTCCTGCGATCGAATGAAGACAAAGAGGAACTGAACGTTGCGGAAATGAGCGAAAACTATCTGGACGGCGGCTCACGCAGCGTCGTCAACGAAACTTCGACGGTTGGGTTTTTCGACGACCTGAAGGCGGAAGAACTCACCTTTGGAATGCCTGCAGAAGAACCAGACATGACAGGTGCCGGAATGATGGCTCAACTTGACCCAGTGATCATCCCTGCAGAACCGGAATTTTGGACCATGACGATCCACGAAGGTGGAAGTCGACGACGAGAACGAGTGAACTTGGAATCAGAGGAGCCGTTGTACGATCCATCATCAGCTGGCCCGATGCGATCAGGCCCCGCGACACCCGGCATGAAAGCCGGCCCAACAACACAACTGCCAGAAGGTTTGAATATTGATTTCGGAAGTACTGATCTGGACGCAGCGGCGTCAGGTCTGTTGGATCTGTTGAACTAAATTGAAGACACAGTTTTCTCAGGTTTGTCGATTGTCGATGAGAACGGGGAAACAGGATTCGCGCGGAGCGCGTTATGAGTTGGGGATGCGTCCCCGAGCTTTTCAGCTCGGGGTCGCTCTTCACCATTTGTGGAGTGCAAGGATGCTGAAGAATTTCACAACATTCGTCGCGGCGATGCTCGTTGCTGCTTCTACCGTCACGTTGGCTCAGGAGCCCGGCAGTTCACCGGTGCACCAGCTGAAGGCGGGAGAAAACCGGGTCGAGATCTACCAGAAATTCACGACGATCCTAGAACACAACGCTCGCATCAAAACGGTGCTGGGGTTTGACGAGGCCGTGATTCAGGTGGAACCGGTCGATGGTCATCCCAACCAGATTACGGTTTACGCTTTAGAAACCGGCATCACGTCTGTGGAGATCATCGACGAAAACGGAGCCTACACATCGCTCGAAATCCTTGTGCGAGGCGACGTGCGGCATCTGCAGAATTATCTGAAACGCCTGTACCCGAACGACGCCATTCGCGTGGAAGAAATCAAGGGCGCTGTGCGGCTCAGTGGGCATGTTACCAAGCCGCAGAACATTCAGCACATCGTCACAATCGCAGAACAGTTCTTTCCAACGGTCATGAACCACATGGAAACCGGGGGCGTTCAGCAGGTGATGCTGAAGGCCACGATTATGGAAGTCAACCGCTCCAAGCTGCGACGCTTAGGCATCAACCTTGGCTTCTCTGGCAACGGTGGTTTCCTAAACACCACACCTGGCCCAATTACGCCGATCACTGGTATCACAGCCACGTCCGGCATTGCTCCGATTGTGGCCTTCAGCGGGTTCAACAACACCAGTGTGTCGTTCGGCTTCATCAATCCCACCTCTGTCTTTCAGGGGTTCGTAGACGCATTGCAAACCGAAGGCCTGTTGAAAATTCACGCGACTCCAATGCTGACAACACACAATGGTCAGCCCGCCGAACTGCTGAACGGAGGTGAAGCCCCCGTGATTGTGCCGGCTGGACTAGGAACCACGGCGATCGAATTTAAGCCTTTCGGAACAATCATGAACGCCGTGCCGCATATTCTGGGCAACGGCCGCCTGAGGCTGCAAATTGATGCCTCGGTGGTTGAGCGTGACTTCGCGAACTCTGTTACGGTGGATGGGATTACGGTTCCTTCGTTCACCGTTCGTAAAGTCAACACGGGCGTCGAAATGAATTTCGGTGAGACGCTGGTGATTGGCGGCTTGGTCCAAAAACGCGAAACCGCATCCACGGCCAAAGTTCCATTCTTTGGCGAACTGCCGTGGATTGGTACAGCGTTTAGCACGAAAACGTACACCGAAGCCGAAACGGAACTGCTAATTCTGATCACGCCAAGCTATGGCGGTCCGATGAGTGCCGATCAAATTCCGCCTGGTGGTCCTGGCCTGTTCACCGATGTTGTGACCGATGAAGAACTGTACTTCCGAGGGATGATTGAAGTCCCCAAGGTCGGGCCAGAATGTAATGCTCAATTCAACTGTTTTGAATGCGGAACCGCCAACTGCCGCTGTGGCAACGGGCGTGACGGCAATGGCCGCAACGGCGGGAATGGTCGCAATGGCGGTAACGGCAGAAACGGTCGAGCCAGCCGATTTGGTTATGGTAACGGTGGTAACAGCTTGGGCTGTACAGACGGCACAATGGGATCTGGTCAGCCAATGTTGATCATGCCCGCTGATGTTTCCAACCCAACCCAAAATCCGAACGCCATCCCCATGGAAGGTGAAATGTTTCCCATCCCGATAGGAGCCCCCGACAACCAACTCACGCCGATCAGTTCGGTGAAGCAAGTCAGTGACCAACGTGCGGCTGAGCCAGTGATTCGGACACCAGCGAAGCCAGAATATCAGGGACGACCGGGACTGATCACACCGTTTCTGCGGTGATAGCAGCCGACGGGCGTTAGCCCCGGTTTGTTTTCAGCCCAAAAACTGCGGCTCACGCCGTGCGGCTGATTCGGCCAACACCCAGAGGCAGCGTACGAAGCGGACTGTGAATCAAGCAAAGGCAAAAGATGAAAAGCGTACTTCGAATTGCGACCGTGGATCCCAACGAGGATACTCGAAACTCGCTGAAATCGTTACTGTTGGGAATCGACACCGTTTGGCTGGAAGCAGAATGTTCACGCTATGAATTTTTCATGGATGTCATTCAGCAAACCAAACCGGACATCGCTTTGGTCAATGTTGACAGCAACTCAGAAAAAGCGATCGAACTCATCGGAGACATTACGCGCAGCGCGCCACAATGTGCCGTGTTGGTGATCAGTAGTTCTCAAGAAGGCTGCCTGATTCTACAGGTCATGCGTTGTGGCGCTCGTGAATTCCTGAATATGCCACTGCAACTGGATGACTTCATCGCCGCCTTGGACCGCATTCGAGGTTCAATCGGCGGAGTCGACGGCGATGGTGGCGGCGGCAGCGGACAAATCATCACCGTGGTCGGTGTCGGTGGCGGCGTTGGCAGTACCTCGCTCAGCGTCAACCTCGCCGCCGCGCTTGCACAAGATCCAGCCGCAACACCCGTCATCATCGACCTCGACCTGACACTCGGCGATGCGGACGTGTGGTTGGATATCATTCCCGACTATACCATCCGAGACGTGTCTGAAAATATCAGCCGCCTCGACTACGCTCTGCTCAAACGATCACTCACGCGGCACGACTGCGGCGTTTTCCTATTGCCTCGTCCTGTCGAAGTCGAAGGCCAAGACCTTGTTCGCCCGGACGACCTGCGCAGAATTCTAGCGCTGCTGAAGGCCACGTTCTCGCATCTGATCATCGACGCCAGCAAATCCTTCGGCGCGCTGGATATGTCGGCGATGGAAGTGTCGGACAAGATTCTGCTGGTCACACAGCTCGACCTCACCTGCCTGCGGAACGTTGTGCGCGTGATTCAGTTTTTGGATCAACACGATGGTTTGGACAAAAAGGTCGAAATCATCGTCAACCGGATGGGGCTGGAAGACACCGACATCAGCCTGAACAAGGCGTTGGAAACGATTGGCCGCGAAGTGTTTTGGCAGTTGCCGAACGACTACGCCACGATGGTGGGATCTCGAAACAATGGCATTCCGCTATGCCAGTTCGCTCCCAAAGCCCGGCTGACTCGCAGCATCGCCGATCTGACACGTCGGCTGAACATGAGCGAAGACGAACAAAAGCAATTCGTGTCGACCGAGCTTAAAAAGAAGGGCGGCCTATTCGGCCTGTTCAGCAAGTAAGCCGACGTGGGATAGGCTTCCGGCCTGTCAGTATCGCACTGCACAGACAGGCTTCCAGCCTATCCCACGGGGTCCGCTAGATTGCTCGCAACACCGCAGCTGCACTCTGGCCCATCGCTGTGCGATTGACTGTCAGTGCCGTGCGCGTTTTCAGTTGTTGCGGACCTTCCTGAACGATGTTCAGGCGGCAGCGCGGATCGGGGATTTCGTAGTTCAGAGTGGCTGGAACTTGGCCATGCTTCAGGGACAGCAACGTTCCCGCCAGTTCAACCGCTCCCGCACCGGCGTCGAAGTGTCCGACAAAGCTTTTCATCGCCGTCACCGGCACGCGCAACACGCAGTCGCCGAGCGATCGATAGTAGGCTCGTGATTCGACGATGTCGTCTGCTTGAGTGCTTTTGCCTTGAGCGTTGATGTGGCCCAATTCTCCGGGACGTATACCCGAGCGTTTGATCGAAGCTTCGATCGCTCGAACCAGTCCCAGCCCGGCCGATTCGTTCGGATATCCGGTTCCGTCCGAACCAGCTCCCACACCCAGCACTTCGGCGTAGATGTCGGCTCCACGACGCTTGGCGTGAGCATAGCTTTCGACCACGAACGAAGCCGCACCTTCGCCCACAACAGCGCCATCGCGTTCGAAATCGAACGGACGGCACGCGCGTGACGGATCGTCGTTGCGCCGCGAAAGTCCTTCGAAGCGATGGAACTTGGCGATGTCTACGGGATGGATGTTGGAACTACAGGCTCCGACGATCATGGCGTCGACGCGGCCGGATTCGATGGTTCGCACGGCTTCAGACAACGCCAATAATGCGGACGCATCACGGCAGGTGATGGTGTTGTTTGGTCCACGAGCGTTATGGTCGATCGAAATATGACACGCTGGCATGTTGGGCAGCTGCCGCAGCAACCACAGTGGAGCGATCCGCCCCATGCCGCCTTCGCCCCAACGTGTCAGTGAGAATTCTGAATCTTCGTCGCGACAAGCTTCCACGGCGGACGCCAGTTCGGCCGGATGAGTGGTCATGCGGCCAGCACCATACACAACGCCCAGTCGGTACGGATCGATGTCGCCATCGCTGAGCCCGGTGTCGCGCATCGCCAGATTGGCCGACGCGACGCCCAGCTGCATATCGCGAGACATAACCTTGAGAAACTTGCGGTCGCGCAGAAGATCTGCGGCGCGGAAGTCTTTGACTTCAGCCGCAAACGGCGACGGCAGTTCGTCGGTATTGAACGAAGTTAGATAATCGATACCAGATCGATTGTTCGTTAAGCTATCCCAAAAGTCGCCCTGACCGATGCCAATAGGAGAAACCACTCCCACACCCGTCACAACAACTCGACTTCCATCGCACCCAGCCATGGTGAAGCCTTCAATTTTTAATCAGATGACGACTCACACAGTCAAACTGATAGCCCATCTTGAGAAATCTGCCGAAAGTCCCTTTCGGCGGTAACAACGTCGCTTCCCTCTGCGAAACGTCGACCATTCGTTTTATGACACTTGAAGAAGGTCTCATCAGTTCGGCTTCTGCGCTCCCCAGCGCACCAAATGAATCGACTTTCCCGAAGAGAATCCGCTGCACCACAACTCATGTTGACATTGCGAAGCGGCTCTCTGTGTTTAATTACACGCAGGAGATACGACTTTGTCAAGACGCCAGCTGAGTTTTGGAGTGATCCGAGCCAGACCTGATCGGCCAAATTGCTTGAGTTTTGGCAAAATGTACGCTTTTTTCTGGTCAAAGCAGCCCGCACGACCAGTGATATGCCTACTCGGCGGACTGTTCCGAGCGAAATTCAACATTCGTTTTGCCGCATCCGCAAAAACAGCTGCCGCCGGATCTGTCCGGCAATGTTTGCCGAAGCAGCACATCGTCAGAACTTTCGTCTCGGCAGATTGCACTGGTGAAGCCCATTGCCGTCTGCGCAGCACAGCGGCGTTCGGTTAACCTGCGCCATTGATCTGGCCATTGATCTGGTTATCGATCTGGTTATCGATCTGGTTATTTCCACAGGGCAGCTTTGGGCTGCCAAGCACCTCGGAGCGTACGCACATGCCTCACCGAATCATCATGCTGTCGCTATTGTCCTGTTACGCCACATCTTCCGTGATGGCTCAAGGGCTGCGAGTTTCGTCGACCGTGTCTGATGCCTTGCGGCTGGATGCGTCCGGTCGCGAACAAGTGGTGGCCAATAACTTTTCGCTGTTTCAGGGTGGGCGAGTTTACGACTATGTCGAAGCCGCTGGCGAAGTGGTGATGTTCGATCGTGCCGACAAACGCTTCACCGTTCTCAACCTAGAACGCAACGTCTACACCAAAATTACGTTTGCCGAATTGAAGCGTCTGCTTGACGCCCGAGCCCCGAAGACTCAACAGTACATCGCCGAGCTGCACGCCAATCAAGGTTCGGATGCCGAACGAATCGCACGCATGCTGGCCTTTCAGCTGAATCCCGTTTTCGAAAACCACTACGCGGAAGACTCAGGAGCCTTATCACTGGTCTCACCTTCGTGGAAGTATTCTGTCAGCACACAGCCCTGGGAAGACAAAGAGCAACTGGAACGCTATTTGGAATACACAGACTGGATGGCGAAGCTGAATTTTGTGCTGCATCCTTCGAGCATGTTTCCGGAACCGCGACTGGCGCTGAACGCCGAACTGCGGAAACTGAACGGTCGAATCCCAGTCATCGTGCAACTCGACCGACGCCCGGACGAACGTCTGGTGCTGCGAGCCGAGCATCAATTTGTGCGAAACCTAACCGACCACGACCGAAAGTTGATCAGCAGCTGGAATGCAGCGATCAACAATCCTGAAATCAAAGAACTGCCATTCCGCAGCTATCAGGAAAACAGCCTGCTTTCCGTACGCCGCTAATCGCAGGTTCTTCCGTTAGCCGTTTGGGCGCTAGCCCCGGTTCTTAAACATGTGGTCTGCACCGTCGGGTGGCACATGCTGGCGCAGCCTGCTTGTGTGGCGCAGCCATCGGAAACCTGTTTGGAACGAGCAAGCCACGGCCAACGTCGTTTGTCCAATGAACCCGTGAGACCGGTTTCCGATCGCTAAAGCGACACCGCTCGCCTGAACAGCAAGCCTGCCACCCGATTGGCTCGGAAAGCAGGACGCATTTCTTAGCAGCGACGCTCATTGCGATTCAGTCCCGGTAGGGACGGCAGACTGCTGCCGCCGACGGTAGCCGACGGATGTTAGTCCATCAACGAAATGAGTCCCGCCGGGACTCAAACATCAGGCAAGCCAGAAACCAATGACTGTCGTCACCGGCAATAGTCTGCCGTCCCTACCGGGACTGAATCGCTTGGAACAAAAATTTCGCAAACCAAAACTCTGTGCAAGACCGAAGTTTTAACGGCCTCGGCTAGCGCCCGTCGGCTAGGGCCGCTTGCCCAACTTCACAATCATCCATGCGCGCACCCGTAGCCCAAGAAGCTCCTTGGTCGCAGAGTCGATTCCGCTGTCAACGGCGTGTTTCGCTAATCGGCGAAAACCTGATGCAGATCATGGTGGGTTTCGATAGACTTCGCCGCCGCAGTTGATCTGCCGCATTTCGATTTTTTCCAACCATCATTCAAATTCTGACCCCATGGCCAATCCGGAAGTCTTCGACGAATCCAACGCCACCAAAACGATCGCTCAGCAGCTGGACTTGTCGGTGCGACGCGTCGAAGCCGCAATTCAACTGCTGAACGACGGCAACACCATTCCATTCATCGCACGCTATCGCAAAGAAGCCACCGGAGAACTCGACGAAAAACAACTCCGCGCCATCGAAGACGCACTCAATAAAGCTCGTGAACTGTTTGACCGTCGCAAAACAATTCTGAAATCCATCCAAGAACAAGACCTGTTGACGGACGAGCTGCAGCAGCGAATTCTGGCCTGCGAAAACCGCCAAGTGTTGGAAGACTTGTACCTGCCCTTCAAACCCAAACGGAAAACTCGCGGCAGTGTCGCGCGCGAAAAAGGGCTGCAGCCACTGGCGGATCTACTGCTGCAACAAAGGCCACTGAAAGAAGCTGCCAATCAACTGTTGCAAAAATTCGTCAGCGCCGAAAAAGACGTCGCCGATGTTCAAGCCGCGCTGGCCGGTGCCTGTGACATCGTGGCGGAAACGTGGGCCGAAGACACCGACTTGCGGCAGTGGGTTTACGAACGCGCCAAACAGGGACGGATTAAGTCGGTCGTCAAGCGTGGCAAAAAAGGCGACGGCGAACGCTTCGAAAGTTATTTCGACCACGACGAACGCGTTGACCGCATGCCATCGCACCGATTTTTGGCCATGAAACGCGGCGAAGCCGAAGGCATTCTGCGAGTCGAAGTTGCCCCCGACGAAGAGTACGTACTGCCGCGACTGGAACGCCGATTGGTGCAGAATCCGCAATTCGAATTCGCCGATCAACTGAAGATAACGGCCGTTGATTGTTACAAGCGACTGCTGCGTCCGGTTGCTGAATCCACAATGATGCAGGAGCTGAAAATCAAAGCCGACGCCGAAGCCATTTCTGTCTTCGCCAGCAATCTACGCGAACTTCTGCTGGCGGCTCCGGCTGGTCCGCAGGTCACCATCGGCATCGATCCTGGCTTCCGCACCGGTTGCAAGGTTGCCGTGGTCGACGAAACCGGTAAGTTTCTGGAAAGCACCACCATCTATCCCACGCCACCGCGCAGCGATGCCGCCGGATCTGCGGTTGCATTGCTGAAACTGATCAAGCGTCATGACGCGCGGTTGATCGCCATCGGCAACGGCACGGCATCGCGCGAAACGGATGCGTTTGTGGGGCAGATGTTCAAAGACCACGACCTGCAACTGACGAAGGTGATGGTCAGCGAATCCGGAGCATCCATTTATTCGGCCAGTGAGCTCGCCAGCGAAGAATTTCCGGATCTGGATCTCACCGTGCGAGGTGCCATTAGTATCGCTCACCGACTGCAAGATCCGCTGGCCGAACTGGTGAAAATCGATCCTCAATCTATCGGCGTCGGGCAATATCAGCACGATGTGAATCAGGCGGAACTGAAGAAAGCTCTGGCCCGCGAAGTCGAATCCTGCGTTAATTCTGTGGGAGTCGATCTGAACATGGCCAGCGCCCCATTGTTGGCTCACGTGGCCGGCATTGGCCCCGGCCTCGCCAAAAACATTGTCACCTATCGCAACGAAACGGGGGCCTTCAAAAATCGGAAACAGTTGTTGAAGGTTCCCAAGTTGGGCCCGAAAGCGTTCGAACAATCGGCCGGTTTTTTGCGGATTCGAGCGGGCGTTGAGCCGTTGGACAATTCAGGCGTGCATCCAGAAAGTTACGCCGTGGTGTCGCAGATGGCGGAGCGGCTGGGAGTCAAAACGCACGAACTGATCGGCCAGCAATCTTTGGTGAACAAGCTGGATGCAACTGAGTTTGTGTCTGACAAGGCGGGAGCACTGACTGTGCGCGACATTCTGGCGGAACTGGTGAGTCCCGGCCGCGATCCTCGATCAGAATTCAAGGCCGTCACATTTGCGGACGACGTGCAGTCGATGTCGGACCTGAAAATCGGCATGAAGCTGGACGGCGTGGTGACCAACGTGACGCATTTCGGAGCCTTCGTCGATATCGGCGTGCATCAGGACGGACTGATTCATGTGTCTCAGCTGGCCGATCACTTTGTGCAAAACCCGGCTCAGGAAGTCAAGGTGGGCGACATCGTGAAAGTGACCGTCATGGAAATCGACGAACAACGAAAACGCATCAGCCTGTCGCGCAAATCACAGCCAGCGGCGTAAGGCTGAGCTATCGAAATCTCCGTCCCGAAGAATTGTGATACGCCAGCGTCATGTCCAGCTTTCGTAGTTCCGCCCCGGGCTGATCGAGCGACGGGGCTTGCAATCGCAACTGTGCATCCGTCTTATCTTCGGGGCCACCCCAGCGAATTGCCGACGGGTTTGTCACAACGATACTGGTTCCTAGTTTTTTCCTTCCTTGGCAATACACTTCGGCATCCTGGTCCTTCATCGAACTTTCCTCACCGTTGCCGGCCGCCGCTTATCCGGGTGCCGAACAAGTCGACATCAAACATCCCGCTCATTCGCCGGGCGACGCCTGTCCCGATTGCGGACAGAGGAAGCTCTACGAAAAATCGCCCGGTGTGCTGGTTCGTTTTGTTGGCTAGGCACCCCTGCATGCAGAGGGGGCGCGAAGTTTGGTCAGTTAAAACGCAGTACTTGCGGGAGGAAGTGATGGTTCCATGCTGCTCTTTGTTGCTTTCCTTTGACGCAGTCTTTGCAGGGGTGGTGCTTGAGCAGGCTGACGGCCACACGTCGCAG
>JBDNHJ010000073.1:0-51851 GCA_041688835.1 Fuerstiella sp. | reverse complement strand
GCGTCGTAGTCTCGCATCTTGCTGATCAGGTGCATCAGGAACAGCAGCGATCCGTCGCTGACTCGCGGTAGCCCCGGTCCAAAGCGTCCGTCAAAGCCTTTCAGCTTGTGCTCGTCTTTGACGACGCCTTCGACTTTCTTCCAGTCGACGCCAAAGGGCGGATTGGCGAGTGAGTAGTCGAATTTGTGGGCGTACAGCAGGTCTTCGTTGAGCGTGTTGCCCAGTTTGATGCGGCTGACGTCCTGACCTTTAATCAGCATGTCGCCTTTGCAGATCGCGTAGCTTTCGGGGTTCAGTTCCTGACCAAAGGCTCGCATGACGGCTTCGGGGTTCAGTTCGTATACATATTCCATGCCGCTGGAAAGAAACCCGCCGGTTCCCGCCGTGCAATCGTTAATGGTGCGGATGATGCCCGGTTCGGCCAGCGCGTCGTCGTCTTCCATGAAGACCAGCGCGGTCGTCAGTCGCACGATGTCTCGCGGCGTGAAGTGTTCTCCAGCAGTTTCGTTGCTGGATTCCGCAAACCGCCGGATGAGTTCCTCAAAGACGAGGCCCATGTCGTGGTTGCTGATGGCTGCGGGGCTGAGGTCGGTCAGGGCGACCCTCTGAACGACTTTGTACAGCAGGTTGGCGTCGGCCAACTGTGCAATGAATTCGGAGAACTTGAAGTGCTCGAAGATTTCTCGGGCGTCTTTGGAAAAGCTTTCGACGTAGCTTGTCAGGTTGGTTTTGATGTCCGCGCCGCCCAGCAGCGACATGTCCATCTGTGAAGTATTGTAGAACGACTGCTTCGCCGCCTTCAGCAGGAACTTCTCGCGGGCCTCAGCCTCTAGCCCTTCATCGCTTGCAGCTTTTCAACCTGGTCGAGCACTTTCGGCTTCGTCTTCTCCAGCACGCATTCCAGTCGCCGCAGGATGGTGAATGGTAGAATCACTCGGCCATACTGAGATTGCTTGAAATCACCACGCAGCAGATCGGCCAGTGACCAGATATAGGCTGCTGTCTGAGAAAAATTGCTAGTCATAAAACGTCTTGTTCCAAAGGGGAATCGCTGTGAAAGTCTGTACGCCACCGGGAAATCACTCCTGGCGATCCGCTTTCGCTGGTCATACGCGGCAATTGTTACGTCTTCACGGCGTTTTGTCACTCACCCTGAGTGATTGCTGTGGAGGGTGTTCAGCCAGCGTCAATTTCGCAATAGTTTCCACAGAGGCCATGCCTCACAGCGAGACAGCTGCGGAGTCGGATACTCAGATGCTGTACAGCCCGTTTCAGTTGGCGTTCAGCCTAAATTCGCGACTCATGAGCACTCCTTTCCAGTGCGATTCACGGGAAATTACATAGTCAGGATTTGCGTTGAGGCTCTGCCAGCGGGTTCGGTTGGCGTTGTCAGTTCCTGTTAAGAACTCGTCGGGGAACGGGTCTGAGCTGCCCAGGCTGGAAATGAAATCGAGTCCCAGAAAACGGCGTGCTCTCGAGCCTTACCGAAGGCACTTTGTGGAAGTGCAGCAATTCCCGTGGTTTCCCCTGCGTTTCGTCGGTTGCCGAGCTCTGAATGACAGCGACTCGGTCGATTCAAGAAGCGAAAAAAGTGCAACTGTACCATATGCGGATCGATGGAATTCGTCATTTCGTTCCGCGTTTTTCGCCGTCCTTATCGGCGGCACCGTCGCTTTTGAGCTCATCCTTTTCTTCCTTTGATCGCACTGCCGCCGCCCTAAGCGGTCGTCCATTTCTGCATCCATCGCCGCGTCATGGATAATTTCAGGCTCATCTTCAGTCATAATTCAGTCCCCTTTCAATCCGTCATCGTCCGAAAAAAACATCAGCCCATGGTTGTCTAGCTTCGCTGCGAGGTTGACCGGGCAGCATGTCGGCTCAGGATTCCTTTCACTGCGGTATGAGTCCATTTTGGCTTCCCAGCCTTTGTGGGAATGCTGCGGGCCTCCAATTCGGCGGCGATGGCTCTGAGACTGGTTTTGCTGCCTCTGAGTTTCTGCATCAGCCTGACGGCCTTCTGTTCTTCAACATTCTCAACCAGTGTTTCGCCGTCATCGGCAATGTTCCACCCAAACGGAATCTTGCCGCCCAGCTTTTTTCCTGGGATCGCATGAAGTCCAACGCCGTTTTTGTTCGCTCAGATACGAGGTCGCGTTCGAACTCAGCCATCACAGCCAGCATGCGGAATATCATTTTGCCCGCCGCACTGGTGGTGTCGATTTGTTCCGACAGACTGACAAGGTCCGCTCCTGCTTTTTCAAGCTGCTCGCCAATTGTGATCGTGTCTTTCGTGGATCGGGCGAGCCGTGAAAGGCTGTAGACAATCAGAACGCCCTTCTGAGCCGTTGCGGCCTCAAGTGCCTTCTGCAGTTCCGGACGGTTATCTGCTCGCTTACCGCTGATACCAGCGTCAACAAAACAGTCGACAAGTTGTGCGTCATTGACCAGACACCAAGCTTCAATCTTGCCGCGCTGAGCATCCAAGCTAACGCCTTCATCCGCCTGCCCAATTGTTGAAACTCGAATGTATCCAAATGCCTTAGCCACAGTCCCCCCCGTTCTCAGTGAAGAGCGGCGTTAAGTTCGCAAACCGAACGGACGACACTCACTTCGAGAGAACGTGAAATCTGAGGCAATGGATCACAATTCTGTACATCATCGGTCTGTCACATCCGCTCTGGCAGCCTGTGACGGCGTCATCGGCGAGACCCTAGCGACACGTCGTCGTTGGTTGGCTTCCTCCCATGCCTGCAACGGTGAGAATGTATATGCTTCGGAATCATCGCCGAAGAACTCCGCAACGATATCCTGTGCTCTTGGACCGATGAAAATCTTTCGCTGCTTCCCATGGTGCTCGGTCTTGTGTCGATGCGGAATGTACTCCCAAGTTTCGTCAGATCTGTCGATATCACAGGCCCGCATTAACCGCACTTCCTGGGGCCACATCCCTGAGTACAGCTGCACTCGAACCATTGCTGATATTTGCCGACCCAGAAACGGAAGTGTTGCGTTCACATCATCGACTGAGACTGGCAGCACTGGCTCCCCTTCCGGGACCGTGCATCGCCCCTTCTGCAGATTCCTGACAGCCACGCACGCCTGATGCACTTGTGGCGGGACAAGTTCGTTTTCGACGCCCCAGGACAGCATCCTGTTGATTCGGCTCACGTGGTCGTTGATGGTCGCTCGTACCCAGCCTTTGTCGACCATCACCTCTCGGACTCGCTTCAACTTCAGCGGGCCAAACGAGCTCACTGGAGTCGACGCAGACAATGCAATCAGAGGCTTGAGGGCTGCACGAATCTGCCCGATCTCAGGAGTCAGCTTGCCGTCCTTACGATAGTACGTCTTCGCGTAATCGACGTAGAGGATTGCCAACCGTGCGATGGTGACGTTAATGAGGTCGGGGCGCTCCGGCTTCGTCAACAGTTCCGCAATTATGCGGTCGTAATGAGCGCGACTCTCAGGACTGTCGTACGCACCATCGAGGTAGATGGTCTTTCCGTTCAGTATCGCCCTGCCCTTGTTGCGGGCCTTATGGAGCAGATATCCGGGGATTTTCTTACGAGGCATCGTGAGGCTTTCGGTTAAGTCGTTGGTACACAAACTGGTACAAACGAGTTTTTCCGCCTCACTGCCTCTCGGCAGGTTTGCCCTAACTCGGGCAGTGGCAACAACTTATAAAAATGGACCCAACTGGACTCGAACCAGCGACCTCCACGATGTCAACGTGGCGCTCTAGCCAACTGAGCTATGGGTCCGTTTTTGGCTTGTTTGGAGGCGATGCGACTTTTCACTCACGCTTCGCCACCGAATCATACTATCGGTTTGGGCTGCTGTCCACTTTGTGGAATCCTGAAACTTTATTGGAACATCAAAACAGTGGCTGGATGCGTCGTGAAGGGGCCAGCATGCGGCGATTTTAACCACAAAGCCAAGGTGTCTGAGGCAGATTACGACCTCGCAGTGACGAAAAGTTCGTCGACTGCGGGGGTCTGAGAGGGGAGATTACGGCAATGTTGGCAGCCAGTCGCCGGCCGATTATGATCCGCTATTTCGGGGCTGGCGGTGTTTTGATGTGAAGGTCGCGCTGAGGGAACGGGATTTCGATGCTGGCCGCCTTGAATTCTCGATCAATCGCTTCGTGCAATTCCGTAATCGTCATCAGCCGGTTATCCAGATTCGGCAAGTAGCAGCGCAAGCGAAGATTTAAGGCGCTGTCGCCGAAACCTTCGAAGGTCGCGACAGGTGGCGGGTCTTTCATCACATCCGGATGGTTCTCAGCACACTGCAGCAGCAGTGATCTCGCAATGACCGTATCACTGCCGTAGCTAATTCCCACGTCCAACACAACACGATTCGTTTGATCGGTCAATGTCCAATTCAGCAGACGCCCGGTGACAAATTCTTTGTTGGGCACGATGTATTCTTTGCGATCCCAGTCCGTAATCGTGGTGGCTCGGATTTGAATCCGAGACACCGCTCCGGTAACATCACCGATGGTGACCACGTCTCCGATTCGGACCGGGCGTTCGAACAGAATGATCAATCCAGAAACAAAGTTGGCGAAGATTTCCTGTAGGCCGAACCCCAAACCAACCGTCAGGCCGGCCGCCAGCCATTGAACTTTGGCCCAACCGATTCCAACCACAGAAAATGCCGTGACGGCGCCGATGACGACGATCGTGTACCGAGCCACCATTCGAACGGCGTAACGAGTCGCGGCGTCCAGAGGCAGTCGGTCCAGCAACGTGATTTCCATCAGTCCCGGTATGTTTCGCGCGGCCGTGAATGTCAGCAGACCAATCATGACCGCAATCAGCCCGTCGGCAACAGTGATCGAATCCAGCCGTGATTCTGTTCGTAGCTGTGGTAGTCCGCTGATGGGGTCAGTGTATGCCACGGTGACATCTGCCATCGTGGGCCACAATTCCCAATTGTCCAGAATTTGAAGTGCCGGCAGCACATCCACCCACACGAACCATGTCACGATCAGTCCGACGAGGGCCAGACCGGAATTGATTAAACGCTGCGTTTGGTCACTGACATCTTTGAGGTCCACCGGGGAATCGGCAGGTGCGGGTTGTGGCACGTTTGATGTGCCTCCGGTGGTGGGATTATTTTCCGCCAGCGTTTGCCTGCGTAGTCTGGCCTGTTGAATTCTGAGTTCGCGATGCCGCACCACAAACCAACGCAGCAGAAAAGAACGGGCCACGAGCAATGCGGTCAGCATCCAAGTCATGACGTGTAGTCGCCAATTCAGTTCAAATGCCGTGTAGTAGAACCCGTACATGGCCATGGCAGCCAAAGTGGTCGGAACAGCAATGGATAGCCAGTACAGCGGCCAGCGAATCCGGAACGTTGGTCCAGCCGGATTCGCATTGTAGAACTCACGAAACACGCCCGTGGTCGGGTGCAGCACCTTGAACTGAAAGTGTGCCAACACCAACAACGCGGCCACGAACACCAAGCGTTCGAGGGCATCTCGCCCTTGACTTTCGTCCAGAGCGTGCAAGAAATTTTCGATAAAAAGCAGCGGCAACAGAATCGCAATCAAGCTGAACAACTGCCGTCTGAGCATTTGGGCGCCGTTCGATTTCCAGCCGAAGTGCGCCAAACCAAGCCCTGAAGGACGACAGAGTTGTCGCAGCAGGTCCAGCGTTAGTAACGCCGCCGTCACCGCCAATAATCCTGCTCCCACTGCCTGTGAGAAAGGCGTCACATTGGGGGCCGAACTTAGTCTCCAGCCAAAAAACATCGGAATCGATGGCCACATCAACGACGAAACCAGCGTCAACACGCCAGCTCGAGCGGTCGGTAGAAACTCACGGCAGGTGCCTTTAGACGCGTATTCTCCGATTTCACCGAGCGTTCGGCGAAAGCGTTGGTGAACACCAACAAGAACCAGAACCAAAAAGGTTGCCAGCAGATACAACAACGGCTGATCGCCAGCATCCTTCCATAGCATTTGCCCGACCGTCGCCCAGCGCGAAGGGCCCAATGTATTCTGAATCATTTCAACGAGGTCGTTCGCATCTTTGACACCCGGCAGCTGATGACTGCGAATCCACAACACACGCTGACGAATGAAGTTGCTGAATGCGTCGACTTCCCGAATGTATTCTTGTTCAATCGCATCGAGGTCTCCGAGTCGGTTGAATAGTTCTGCATAGTTTTTCTCAAGAGCAGTGAGTGTCTTGACGCGATCCATCGTGAGCCGGAGTTCGATGTTCTCCGCCGAAACGCGTTCTTGATCGGACTCCAACTGCTCGATACGATCGGTCAAAGCAGGAACCTGATCCTCAAGGTCCAGCCGCGTGAACTCAAGGTCGCGCATTGTGTCCTGTCGCAATCGACATCGCTGACGAAGTTCGCGCGGGTCGGCAAGGCTTCTCAAGTTCCGACGCAGCTCCAGCCCAATCGCACCGGTCAAGCCAACGCGTTGAATGCGTTCGTTGGCGCGGGCTTCCAGCGCGCGATGTTGTTCGAGCGCTGTTTGAGCAGCTTTGAGCTGCACGGTGGCTGTTGTGAGTTCAACAGTGGCGTCGATATTTTTATTCGCCAGTCGTGATGTTTCCGTCGCCGTCGTCAGATCAGATTTCGCCGTGAGTTCGCCTTGGAACAGATCGGTGTTTGTGAAATCGTACGGCGTTGGGACTGGCTGACCACTGGAGAACAGCTGGAGTTGTTCCGCAATGTATCGCGCATCCATGCTGCGTTTGGTGGTAATCCGCTTTTGAAGTTCGTCGACCGCCTGTTGTAATCGGGTTGAATTCTTCTTGGCCAGCTGCGTCCGTAGTGTCATCAGATCTGCGGCTTTTTCGGCGTCGTACCGCGAAATTTCTGTCTGCCATGCGGGTGCGGCCGCTTTGATCCGTCGGAGCTTCGCCTGCAACAGTAACCGTCGAGCTGTCGTTAGCAACGGGGATTCGTCAGCGAGCGCCGGCGCGGCGAGTTCTTGTTCTAGGATTTCCTGTTCGTTGGCGTGACCGGCCAAATCACGGGCGATCGTGGTTCGGAGATCACTGCGTCGTTTGGGTTCCGCCACTAACGCGGCCAGTTTGTTGCGAGCTTCTTGCTGTGCGGGCTGGCGCGTGGCTAAAGCGGCCATCAGATCAGACAGCGAAGTGTTGCTATCGATGTCAGTGAGCAACTCTTCGCTGGGAGCGGAAAGGTCGGCTTGTATTCTCGCCGCTTCTTCCGCGATGCTGTCGATTGCGGCCTGGTCTAGTGGCGGTTGAGCCTCAAGCTTGATCGCGTTCGTGATGGCGTCTGTCGCGTCCTTGGTGGTGTCAAGAATTTTCTTCTTGAGCTCCTCCTCAATATCTGTTGCCGCCTCGACCTGCTGTCGAAATTGCTGAACAGATTCGACACTAACAGCAACCGGAGCAGACGACAGTGTCTCGCGGATCGGTTCTTGTGCCGGTTGAGCGTGCGTTGGGGGGGGCCACAGCACTAGGCAGAGTGTGAAAAACGAAGCGGTGGCCAAGCGTCGATTCGCTAACAGCATCCATGAAATGCCGCTGCTGTGTCGTCTACAGTGATAGAAAGTCATGAGTTACGCTGGGGCCATGCAGGTGGTGCCTCGGGACGACCGTCTGTGATCGTAATGCGGGCTGATGATCTGCGTATTGTAGCGACTCAATCGACCCCACGTAGACGATTCTTTCCGAGAATCGACGCAGGGTCTGCGGGGCTTGCGATTTCTGTACTGCAACATTTCAAAAAGTCGCTGAGCGGCGGCTCGTCACGGCAGTTATACTGCACGTGGGGCAAGATGAGAGATTCTTGATGTTCTTCTGATGGGAAAGGAATCCCGCATGTCTCGGCATACGGTGGAAGAATCGGCGGTACGTGATTTGGCTTCGGATCGAGATGATCGCAGCTGTCCGGAGTGTGGCAAACGGATGGAACCAGCAATGCAATTAGGATGGCGATGATCGCGACCACCGGCAGCAGCTCGATCAGCGTCAATCCGCGTTTTTTCTTATCAATTTTCTCCACAAAAAACTAAACAGAAGCCGCATTCGCGCGCTATGCGTTTAACATCAGAGGCGACCCATTCAGTGCCTAGCGGTATTTGCCACTTTCTCGGAAATAGTCGATTGTCGATTGTCGGGTGACAGCACGGATTAGAAACGGAACGGCGATTCTTCGCTTCGAAATCGCAATGTATGCTTTGGCCGGTTGTATCACCGGCCCTCTCAACTCATCGCACGCGAATCAGAGGACTAATATGCACCCGGACCTGAGACCATACCAGTGGATCCTGTGCGCCGTTCTGCTTTGCAGCGCGTCTGTTCACGCCCAAGACGTTGACTTTGCGGTGGACGTCAGGCCAATTCTGTCGGATAAGTGCTTTCACTGCCATGGTCCTGATGAAGCAACTCGCGAAGCGGATTTGCGACTGGATCAGGAAGCCTCGGTCATGGAAGAACGTACCGAGTATCATATCGTCAAGCGCGGTGATGTGGCCAACAGCGAACTGATGCGGCGCATCCTGTCGCACGACGAATCCGAAGTGATGCCGCCACCGGAAACCAAGAAGCCTTTGACTGTCGAAGAGGTCGAAACGCTGCGGCAGTGGGTGCAGCAGGGGGCGAAGTGGTCGCAGCAATGGGCGTTCGTGAAACCAGTGCGACACGAACCGCCGTCGACGAAACTGAGCACATGGTCGTTCAGCTGGATCGACCAGTTTCTGCTGGCAAGAATGGAAACTGAACAGCTCACACCTTCCGCAGATGCCGACTCTGCAACTTTGCTGCGCCGTATCAGCTTCGACATCACGGGGCTGCCACCCAACGCAGACATGGCCGAAAAGTTTGCCAGCGACGATTCGCCGGCAGCGTTCGAAGCGATCGTTGATCAGTTACTCGCCTCACCCCATTACGGGGAACGGATGGCAATGTACTGGCTGGACCTTGTTCGGTATGCCGACACCGTGGGCTATCACGGTGACCAAGATCAGAATATTTCTCCCTATCGCGATTGGGTCATCAGCGCCTTCAACAGCGGTCTGCCGTTCGATCAGTTCACTCGCGAACAACTTGCGGGCGACCTGCTAGAAAACCCAACTCAGCAGCAACGCGTGGCCACCGGTTACAACCGTCTGCTACAGACAACTCACGAAGGCGGGCTACAGAAGAAAGAATATCGAACTATCTATGCGGCGGATCGCGTTCGAAATGTCAGCGCGGTCTGGATGGGGGCGACCGTCGGGTGTGCTCAATGCCACGACCACAAGTTCGATCCGTACACCGCGAAAGATTTCTATTCCTTGGCTGCGTTCTTCGACGATATCGATGACGAAGCACACTTCGACAACGGCACCAACTCGCTACCGACACGCCGCGAACCGGAACTGCAACTGACCACACCCGAACAGGACGCACGAATCGCGGAACTCGATGCGAAGATTGCGACACTGAAGCAGCAAGCGGCTGCAAAGCAACTTTCTGAGGAAGAACAAACACTCCGCAAACAACAACTGGATTCCGCCGTTGCGGCTCGGAAAAAGCTCGATGGCCAGATTCCCCGAACCATGATCACGGTCTCACTGCAGCAGCCTCGAGTGACCAAAGTTCTTCCGCGAGGCAACTGGCTGGACGAATCCGGCGACGTGGTTGACCCTGCGATTCCTGAATTTCTGCAGTCGTCGGCGAAGGCAGGCAAGCGTCTGAGTCGCCTAGATCTCGCCAACTGGTTTGTTGACGCCGAACATGGCAACGGATTGTTGACCGCTCGCGTGATGGTGAACCGGCTGTGGTACCTGTTCTTCGGTTCGGGGCTGGCAGCGGATTTGGATGACTTCGGAGGTCAAGGGGAAGCGCCCGTGCATCCGGAATTACTGGACCGACTGGCTCACCAACTTGTCGAAAACCAGTGGGACATCAAAGCCATCATCAAACTGATCGTGACCAGTCGCGCGTATCGTCAGTCATCCGTTGCGACGCAGGAAATGCGAGAACGCGATCCCGCCAACAGATTTTATGCTCGGCAATCTGCATTCCGATTGCCCGCCGAAATGGTGCGAGATAACGCTTTGGCCGTCAGTGGCCTGTTGAGTCGCGAAATCGGTGGCCCTAGCGTGAAACCTTATCAACCCGCTGGATACTATCGCCATCTGAATTTTCCCGTTCGGAAATATCAATCGCATGCTGACGATCGCCAATGGCGGCGGGGCCTGTATGTTCACTGGCAGCGTCAATTTCTGCACCCGATGTTGAAAGCCTTCGACGCGCCCAGTCGCGAAGAATGCACGGCTCAGCGAACTCGTTCCAACACGCCTTTGGCGGCACTGACATTGCTGAATGATCCGACGTTTGTTGAAGCGGCGCGAACCTTCGCAACGCGCTGCCTACAGCGGGATCCCCAATCCGATGCGGAGTGTTGTTCGTGGGCGTTTCAGCAGGCTGTCACCAGAGCGCCCAGCAGTGAAGAACTGCAGGTACTGACAGATCTGTTAGCTCAGAACCGGGAACTGTTAGCAGGTCGCTCTGCGGACTCACGGGCCGTGATCAGCGTGGGGGTTTCGAAACCAGATGCACAATTGGACGCCGCAGAACTAGCCGCGTGGACAGCCGTCTGCCGCGCCATTCTGAATCTCGCCGAAACCAACACCAGAAACTAAAGAGCGAATCAATGCCACCTCGATCTTCAGACCATACCGGTCAACAGCGTCGCACATTCCTCAAGCGTTCCGGCGTTGGCATCGGCTCAGCTGCCCTGCATTCGTTGCTGCTGCGCGATGTCGTTGGTCAAGACAGGCCCGGCGACCTTTCGCCAATGGGCCTGCCCGGACTGCCACACTTTGCGGCAAAGGCCAAACGCGTCATCTTTCTGTGCATGGCTGGCGGGCCGTCTCATTTGGAAACCTTCGATTACAAACCCAAACTGGATGAACTCGACGGACAGCCGATGCCCGAGTCTTTCACGGCCGGTCAACCGATTGCTCAGCTGCAAGGCAAAGAACTGAAGGTGCAGGGGCATCTGACGAAGTTCAAACGCTACGGAGAAAGCGGTCAATGGGTCAGTGACTATCTGCCTCATCAGGCCAAAGTCGTCGACGATCTGTGTGTGTTACGATCAATGGTCACGGAACAAATCAACCACGACCCGGCTCACACATTCATGAACACGGGCACAGCGCTCAGCGGTCGTCCGTCTATGGGATCGTGGGTCACGTATGGCCTCGGCAGCGAATCCGAAAATCTGCCAAGCTTTGTGGTCTTAACCAGTGTCGGCGGACGTAATCCTCAACCGATCGCGTCGCGTCAATGGTCAGCCGGCTTCCTACCCAGTCGATATCAGGGCGTCGAATTGAATTCCAGCGGCGCGGCGGTGAACTACGTCAGCAACCCACCCGGCGTCAATAATGCTCAGCAGCAGGCGTTGGTGCATTCCATCACACAGCTCGACCGGTTGCGAAACGCTTCGTTTCAAAACCCAGAAGTGGACACGCGCATTGCCGCGTACGAATTGGCATTTCGCATGCAGTCTTCGGTCCCGGAACTGACTGATATGTCCCACGAACCGCAGCATGTGCTGGATGCGTACGGGGCGGTTCCCGGTGACGGTTCATTCGCATCAAACTGCCTGCTGGCGCGGCGACTTGCGGAACGCGGCACTCGGTTCATTCAGCTGTATCACCGTGGCTGGGACCATCACGGCGATCTACAGAAGTACATGGGCATTTGTTGTGGCCTGACCGACAAACCCACGACAGCGTTGCTGCAGGACCTGAAGCAGCGAGGCATGCTGAAAGACACTTTGGTGATCTGGGGCGGCGAATTTGGTCGCACGCCGATGTTTCAAGGCAAAGGTGGAGCCGGACGAGATCACCACATCAAGGGCTTCAACATGTGGATGGCCGGTGGAGGCTTGAAGTCTGGCATGTCTTACGGCAACACGGATGAGTTAGGCTACCACGCTTCAGAAAACCCGATGCATGTCCGCGATCTGCACGCCACCATGCTTCACCTGATGGGCATCGACCACCAACGCTTCACGCACCGCTTTCAGGGGCTCGACATGAAGCTCACCGGCGTGGAACCTTCACGCGTGGTGGATGAGATTATCGCTTAGTGGGACAGCGACAGTTTGCTGAGTATCAGAAGCTGCTGGCATGCGCGTTTTCGGGGCGCGATTATTCGGGATTGAGTGCGATGATGGCAAAAGGAATCCACTGCGGGCCGTTTTTTCTGAAGCAACCTGCCGCTGTGAGCAATCCGGGCATGAAATTTGTTCGCTTCTGAGGTATGAATGCAGCTTTACTGGGCGCGTTTTTTCGTGAGCCAGTGTTTCGCGGATTTCAATTCGTCATTTGCTCAGCGATGAGCGGGTTCAGGAAGAGACAGCGGCAATGCCAATTAAGGTTCGTTGCAAAGAATGCAGCACCGTATTGACGGTTTCTGATAAAGCGGCCGGGCGAGCGGTCAAGTGCAAACAATGTGGTGGTCGAGTTCCCGTGCCGGCAGCAGGTGCCGGAGCATCGGCTGGTACTCCTCGCAAAAAGAAGAAGCCACGACCGCCAGCATTTGACGAACCCGTCGATCCGGGCGATATGTTCGGCAGCATCGATTGGGATTCAGCCGAGGGCGATGAAAAACTCTGCCCCAGCTGCGCGACCGTGGTCGACGAAGAAGACTTCGAATGCCCGGCGTGCGGTGTGAATATCGAAACCGGAGCACTCAGCAAGCAACAGAAAACAAGACGTTCTCGCAAAGGGCCTCCGCCAGAAGAATTTTATAAAGTCAGCCTGCCCAACGCTTGGGAATTTGTGATGAACCACAAGGGGTTCGTCTTCAAATCTGGATTTATGTGGGGGCTGTCATGCACCATGGTGATCTGTGCCGCGTTTACGCTCAGCTGGTACATCACACACCGCAGCGCGGAACTGCTGGCATCTGCTGAGAATGTTCAGTTCTCCGACGCCGGGGCGCTGATCGCACCCACGAAGGAAAAGCCCGTCAAGTACGATGGCGTGATCTATTCCAACGAGTCTGTGCTGTTGGGCTCTGACAAGACGTTGCTACTGCCGACCCCTGTTTGGGCTTCCGTGCTGTCTCCACCGGGAGGCTTCTGGTGCTTCATCTGCTTGGTCTTCTTGCTGGGCATGGGCGGTTGGGCGTGGACACTGTCTGCCAAGGTTGTGGAAGTCACGCTGGGCCGAGAAAAAGTGATCAAGCGATTTTCCGGTGACGTGATTGGAGACATGACCAAAGGCTTCACCACCATCTTTTGGCCGGTTGTGCTGCTGTACCCGGTGATCTGGATCCCTCTGGCAATGGCGGCGGGCGGCGTCGATCAACAAGTCTGCTTGATTACCTTCATCTGCATGTTCCTGTTTCCGTATATCGTGTTTTTGCCTGTGGCGGCCGTGCATATGGCTCAACCATACACGTATCGAGCGTGGTTGTTGAACTGGGTGACCAAGGACTTCATCAACACCATTGGCCCTTCACTGTTTATTTCGGCCATCTTTTTCGGCACGGTGATGCTGATTCCGCTCGGCATTTGCATTGGGGTCGCACTGAACTGGGACAGCGTGGCCAATTTCTACGCGACGTCGATCGAATTGCCCGCATTGAACGCGATGATGGGCTACGATGAGACTAGCGAAGGATCGACGGGATACATGATTTTTGGCCGCTTTCCGTTGCTGTTTGCCGTCTGCCTTCTGGTGTTGTCGATTTTGTTCACACTGATTGCGATCCCGGCCATCTTTGTGATGCGAATGTTCGGCTTGTTCGGCTTGTACTTTAAGCCCGACATGTCCTTGTGTGTGGAGCAGGTCCCATTATCAAATGCGGGGTTTGGCCCACGATTTCTGGCGATTCAGGTCGACATGATTGTCGGTGGAATGATTGCGATGGCTTGTGTTTGGGTGTCCGGATTTGCCGCCGGCTTGTTCGCGTTTTTGTACAACAGCGATGTGATTCGAATCTACGGGTACTATGGTTTGATCGTCATCTCCGTGACGCTCGCCCTGGGCTTCTACTTCGCCAACTGGGAAGCTGGTTCCGGGCGTGCCACGCTGGGTAAGTGGACCTTCGGCATGATTGTGCTTCAGGAAAACAACAAGCCCGTGAAGCTGAACATGGCCATCAAGCGGTTCGCCTTTTCGTTGCTTTCGATTGTCTCACTGGGAGGCACCTTTATCATGTGTGCCTTCCATCAGGATTTTCGAGCGTTCCACGATCTGGCAACGAAAACGAAAGTTGTGTGGCGAGGCGACGAAAATCAATAGGGCGGACGACGAATCAGCCACAGGCCCGCAACTCACAAAACGTTTCTTCGTCCGCAGCCTGCACGCCCCACTTTGTTGATGATCCTTCATCCGCCAACAGGACCGGTCCGCGAACGAGTGAAACTGCGATTCAGGCTTGGAAAGCCGACACAGCCTCTGCCGGTGGCGTGAGCCACCGGATGTCTGATCACCATGCAAAAAGGCCCGGAGCGGCCGACAGAAACACCGGAGACGGACATTGCTGTGTCGGCCCTTCGAGCCCTTCGAGCCCTTCGGGCGTTTTTGTCACTCTTGGACATGACCGGGGCCTGATGGCCCCGGCAAAGGCTGTGTCAGCCCAATCGGGCTTGAGTCGCAGATGGCAATTCACATTTTCCCTATGTTTTCCCTTGCGAAAATCCTTAACGGCGTTGCCCAGCGGGACTGTCTTGCTCGGAAAACTATCACGGCCCCACTTTAGGCCGGGCGTCGGACTGATGCGTTGAATTACGCGAGGCACGATCGAACTGTTGGAGCTGTTTGCACACGCGATGTGAATTCTGGCGATTGGTGCGAGCGTCACTCTGAGTTCTGATGACGCGGTTCGACCATGGTCAGTGTTAGGCACCAACCCACCAGTAACACGACGGTGATGCAGCAGAACGGCAGCACGTATCCGATTCGCTCAACACATTCGCCCACAAGTGGCGACAGTAGAATCGGAACTGTCATGCACAGCACCACGGTGCTGACGTAAATCGGATGCTGGGCGCGGTGCGTGAGTTCTAGCGCGTAGTTGAGCTGCATTCGAAACGTGACCGGCACAAGCCCCAGCCAAAAGAAGGTGATCCAGTACCAGTCGGCACGACCGTATTCGAACACAACCAACGCCAAAACGGGTGAAAAAACAGACGCGAACGACAGCCAGCGCAAGGCGCTGCGCGTACCCTGTTTGTCAGCCATCCGACCACTGATCCAACTGAAGAACGCCGCCGACAGATTCTGCGCGATCACCCAGACCATCAGCATCTGGCCTTGGTGTCCGGGCTGCATTCGTCCCAAGCGTTGGTAGTGCGGAAACAATAACTGCGAACACACAAAGATCCCGCTAAACAGTCCTAGTCGGCGCAGATGACGGTCGTTACGCAATGCCATGGCAGCATCAGCAAACCGTCGTCGGACATCAATGGCCGATCGTTCAACAACAGGATCTGGAGTCTCACGCAGACGACTCACCGTTAAGCTGGCCAAGAAGAAAGCCGTGCCTGTGAACAGAAAGATGTAGGCAAACATCGGTGGCTGAACGTCCGTCCAGCGTTTCAACAACACCCACGCCAGCAAGACAGCCAGCGGCGATCCAATATATCCCACCAACGCCATCAACTTGCCGCGACGATTGGGGCGAATCAATTTTCCCTGCAACGTATTGAACGCCGCTTGGTTGACTCCATGTAGGCAAAAGAATGTCATGTACAGCATCAGGAAGAACAGGACACGCCATGCCGAGTTGCTACTGCCGAGAATCAGTTGCACGAATCCGAGGGCCAGAAACGGTAGGCTCATCAAAAACGTCGAACGTGCCAGCCAAGATGATTTGAGGCTGCTGCGGCTGAGCCGATCGGACAACATCAGCGGTGCCAGCGATTGAGCGAATCGGTTTAGCGGTGGCAACAGTCCTCGCACCCAGCCGGCGGACGAAATGCTGTCCAGAAAGGCCGGCATCATCACGCTTTCCGTTTTGAAGATCCACGCGATCCGAAACAGAACCTGATGCAGCACCAGAGCCAAAATATTGTGAGACTCATGCGGCGCAGGTTGGTCCGGTGCGACGGATCCCCCGGCCGACGAGTGTTGATCAGAGCTCATGATTGGCTGCTTCGCCAAAGCCTAAGGTTGCTGATTGAACGGTCTTGCCGCTAGCCTCGCCGGTCACGCAATTCGCGGCTGGCGCGTTCCAGCGTTTTTCTTTCGGCGGTGGTCAGCGATGCTTCGCCCTGCTCGCTGATCTTTTCCAAAATCGCGTCCATTTCGTCGGCCAGCTTCTGAGTTTTTTTGGAGACGGTGGGTTCGGAATCGACAGACACCACGCGGAGTCCTCGACGACGCGCCTTCCACCACGTTTCTGTTCCAGAGACATAGTCGCTGAGCCGAAATCTGCGCGTGCCATACAGGTAGCCGAAGGCCAATCCCCCTAGATGAGCTGCGTGGGCGATATTGTCCGACATCGGTTCACCAGCAACCTGCATCAGCAACGGATGGAGATCGTAAATGGCATACATTAAAACGACCCAGCGTATTTCCACGGGCAGCACGAAGAAAATATAGATCGTCTCCGTCGGAAAATGCACCGCATACAACGTGACGATCGCCATGATGGCCCCCGACGCGCCAATCATCGGCACAGGTGATCCGGTGATCAGATCAAGTCCCATGTAGGCCAGACTGGCGACAATCGCGCCGCTGAGATAGAACAGCAGAAATTCTTTTGAGCCGTACATGGACTCCAACCGTCGGCCAAACATCCACAGCAACAGCATGTTAAAAATGATGTGGCCGATGTAGGTGCGGTCGTGGCAGAATGCGCAGGTCACAAGTCGCCAGATCTGGCCGGACAACACTTTGGGAGTTTCCAGCTGTAACCAATTTTGAACGCTGGACACTTTTCTGTTGGGCAGCCCCAGCATTTCTGATGTCAGGTTTTCCTCGCCTTGCAGCTGTTCGATTCGCAGTGCAAGATCGCGGGCGCGTTGATTTTTTTGCTGAGTTGTACCGGTGAACTCTGGCGCGGAATCGGGGGTTCCGGGTTGGCCTTGATC
This sequence comes from Fuerstiella sp., assembly GCA_041688835.1. GTDB lineage: Bacteria > Planctomycetota > Planctomycetia > Planctomycetales > Planctomycetaceae > Fuerstiella. The sequence continues at coordinate 34,808 of JBDNHJ010000073.1, read as the reverse complement.
TAGGGCGAGCAATGCTTCTTGATAGGACTCCAGCATCTTGTCGCGAACGGTGGACAGTTCTGCCTGATTCCACGTCCGAACGCTGAACATCTGCAGCAGAAAAACAACGATGGTAATGATTAGAAGATTGCGACACACCGGCGTTTCCGAACCGAACGACGCACCGCCCCCACCAAATCCGCCGCCGCCTTCGCCATAGCGTTTGGCTTCGTCTTTCAGATAATCACGATTGTCCAGCCCCATGGCAGATATCTCTTTTGTTCCAAGTGCGGTCTGTGCGAGCGATCTCCCAGAAGAATCGACCGCGAATTTATCAAGGCATGGTATCGCAGATCGCCCCGTCTTCATAGACTCGGCGTCCGGCGTGCCAAGGACGGGGTGGCGAGGATTTCGCTGTTTTGTTGTCGTGAACGAAGTCGACCGGATAAGCCACGCCCGCAGAACCGTCGTTCAACAGAACGCACAAACTGGTAATCCGCCGTGAACGCACTCTCTGCGTTCATCTGTGGTATCTGTGGTCAAATCCCCGTTCCGACACCGAAATCACCGAACCCCAAACCGTCCGGCAAGACCTGCAGCAGCAGATGCTCGGCTGATACACTCAACTTTCTGACCACAGATATCACAGATGGCCACGGATAAAAAACAAACGCACCCGTTCCTGTCCTATGTGGGCCCGTTTGCGATCTTCATGCTGCTGCTGGCACTTCCGGACGTGTTGAAGATCTTCAGCATCGATATCCCGCCGCAAATTTGGCCGTATACGTTGCAGACACTCGTCTGCGGAAGCGTGCTCTGGATGTGGCGACGACACTACGAATTTCGCCCCGCTTCTGGGCTGTTGCTGGGTGCGATCATGGGGGTGATTGGAATTTTGTTGTGGATTGCTCCCGGCTGGCTGTTTCAAACGCTAAAAATGCCAGCAGGCTGGTGGGGCCACTTAGGCTTCACTGATCGCAGCGAAGGGTTTGACCCCACTGGCCTGAAGTCTAACGGGAATGCCGCGTACATCGCGTTTTTGCTGATGCGATTTGCGAGACTCGTCGTCATCGTGCCTTTGATTGAAGAAATTTTCTGGCGTGGTTTCTTGATGCGTTTTCTGGCCGATCCTGAAGGCGACTACTGGCAGGTTCCGTTCGGCTCATACCATCACCAAAGTCTGATTGGAGTCACCGCCATGTTTGTGTTGGCTCACGCATCGGTCGACTATTTCGGGGCCACGATCTACGGACTGTTGACCTATTGGGTGGCGGTCAGAACCAAAAGCTTGGCGGCCTGCGTGGTGATGCATGCGGTGGCCAATCTGCTGCTGGGGATCTATATTCTAAACAGCCAGCAATGGGGCTACTGGTAGGCCGAATGTATCGTCACAACGGAATGTTTCGGACGTTGCTGCGTGTGGTCGGAATAAAACTGGTGCCTGCAATGACTTCGATGCGTTCTGCGGCGTCCGACTCTGAAGCCGGACGCCAAACGATGATGGCGCTCTTAGCTACACTGAGGTGACCTTCGATTTTTGCCACAATCAGTTCGTTCATGGACGTCGTATCGATCGACGGTGACCAGTGCCAACCCAGCGGGATCGCAACTTTGCCGGCCAGCCAAAACTGTTGCCCGGTCAGCGGCGGCAACGGATTACCGCGAACCAGTGCCTGACAGGTCGCACCACTCAAGGCGTATCGACACGCTTGCAGGCGAATTTCCGGAGCCGTTTCTGCCCAGACACGGAACCCAAGCGACGAACCGCACCACAATTCGGGCGTGCGTTCTGTTGTGGATCGCACCAATTGCAGTTTTGCTGTCTGGGGAATGTTGCCGGCCAGTTGAGACGTCGGCAGCACGGGCGTCAGAAATTTTTCGACTGAGCCGAAGTCTGCGGCTGGCAGGCGCGCCGCCGGAACGCGATGTCGCACGGGTGTCAGCCAATCGTTGTCTGTCAGAACATACACGGGCCCGTCGGCTATAGCCGCCAAGGTCGGCAGCAGTTCGTCATCCAGATTCACGCCGCAGAACCACACATCGTCGCCCACGATGGCGGCTTCTGTGCCACGAATTGTTCTGAGGCACCCCGCTCGACCACAGTTTTCCAGCGAAACTCGCAGCGCCCATCGTTCTGCCAGTCGTGACATCAGTCCGAGACTTTCGCGGGCGAAACTTTCGCGGTTAAGACTTTCGCACCTGACAACTGCTGCCGGAGTTCCGCAACACGCGATCGCAGAAATTCCCGCGAGGCATCTTGCTGTACCCATTCGATCCGCGCCGCCAGAATGCTGATTCGATCCGATAACCACGATCGCGAATCTTCTGTCGCTTCCGCCACGTCATTGGCAATCTGTTCAAGATCGCGAGCCAGCTGTTCCGGGTCGGGCGCGGTGGCTCCGCTGGAACGTGGATGAACCTGCACTTCCGCTTCATCACCCGCTTTCGCCATGATGGCTTCGTCGACGATCTTGTTCAGAACTTCGACTTGTTCCATTGTATCCCAGATATATCGCAGGACCCACAGGTCGGACAAATGAACCTCAGTCCGGCCACACATCAACGCACTGGCGGCCGCCAACCGTTGAAGTCGGACAGCGCGACGATCAGAAACTTCGATTCCGGCGTGCCGCAGGCGGTGGATCAGTGAAACATACGACTGCCGCACGCCGGACACATCGATTGCGGGAATGCAGGCTTGCAACTGCAGCACATCCGCCACGGATACGGTCTGCTGGGCGGCTTGCCTTGAACCTGTTGAGCGTTGCAGTTGCCAGCCCGCTTGCAACACGCTTCCGAGCTGTTCGTCGGGAACGTTGTTCGATTGCACGCGCAACAAAAACCGATCAAATAACGCCGCCAAAGCTTCGTCTTCCGGCAGGTTGTTACTGGCACCGACGGTCAGCACAAAACCCAAATCGCGAGTCTCTCGACCACGGCGGAAAACGCGTTCGTTCAGTGCCATCAGCAGGCTGTTCAGAATCGCGCTGTTGGCGTTCAGCAGTTCATCCAAAAAGATGATTTCGCCTTCAGGCAACATGCCTTCCGTGTTTGTCTGCAGTTCTCCATCACGCAGCTTGCGGATATCGAATGGCCCGAACAGTTCGCTGGGTTCTGTGAACCGCGTCAGTAGATAATCGAAATACCGTCCCTCCAGTCGAGACGCCAGACCGCGAACAATGGCGCTTTTTGCGGTGCCGGGCGGGCCCAGAATGAACAGGTTTTCACCAGCCACCAGACTGACACCCAGCAGGTCAATCACTTCATCCTTGCCCACGAAATCGATTTTCAGCGGGTCGAGGACTACGGTTCGAATGCGTTCGGCGATTTGCTGAGCGGCCGTCATCGTGCTGTTGTCTGAGGCGGTGCTGGTCATGAAAGCGGGAGAAGTTCTGAATCGGCGGGTGCTGGAAGATCGTCACCCGTGCTGCGCTGTTCACATATCCTAGCGAGCACTCAGGAATTTGGAAGCTGACACCGCCGCCTAAGCCGCCAGCAATGTGGCAACGCTGGCTGCTATATCAGCTGGCAATTATTGGGGCGAAGCAGAAGGAACAAGAATGGCCCACAACGTTTCCTGTTTTGATCGTTACGGCACTCATTTGTTAGCCTGTCCTGTGCTCAAACCCACAGCAGGCCAAGCTGCGATTAACGCACCGGGACTTCCAATCGCGTCACAAAGCCGTTGTCGTAAAGCACCATAATTTCGTTCGCAGCCCAGCCACGTGTCAGATGCTGGATCTGATATTCGCATTCGGTTTCGCAGACTAAGTCGGCAGCACCGTTGTTGAGTCGATAGAATTCGATCCGGCCTGATTCACGACAAGCCGCCGCCAGAATTCCATTTTTTGTAAACACGGTCAGTGGGTTCACCAAGTCGATCGCCAGTGGACAGTTGGCTGCCTGTTCCGTCCAGATCGCGCGCGCTCCTTGGGAAAACGACAATACGATTCGGGGCACGGTGTATGCTGGTGCTTCAACCATCCGCGTGGGGGTGTCCGGGAATTCATCAATGACGATGGTCTCCGCAGAACTCGGTCGAGCTCGACTGTGTTCCGCCAAAGACGAGCTTGTTCTGAGCAGCGTGCAACCGATCACAACATAGGCGTACTTCGCCAGATGCAGTCCCACAAACACGGGCCCCTCTGGCATGTTGATCTTGTTCCAGATCGAAGTCAGACGAATGGGTTGCCCCGGAAGTCCGTTGGCGGCTTCATGATTCAGCTGAACGTCCCATTCGGTTTCTCCAGGCAGCACATTCAGGCACATCATTCCGCCCGTTGCGGTGGGCCGAACGTCCCATAGTTCTCCATGGGATGCCGTGAGAAACTTCACCCAATCAGATTCCTGAAGCACTCGCTGGTTTTCTTCAGCATCACACCACAACGCGGGGTTGGGAATTGAAACCGGGTAGACACAGGATTGATCAGGACTCAATCGCAATTGAAATGTGTCCGGAGCTAAATCCATGCGTTTGGGCAGGATGAGGACGTCGTCGGTGGAAACCAGTTGGCCGCTGCGTTGCAACACCAATTCTTGGCGAGCCAGCAACATTCGACCTGACGGACTGACGCCACAACGGAAAACTGTCGAACCACTGCCGACAATGTCGACCCAACGCGTCCTCCGCAGCATGCCAGCGGGTTCCATCGCGAAGGTTGTGATGTGTTTGGCCGACTTGACGGTGGAAGACCGCTTGGCTGCGACCGGTGCCTGTGGTTGTTCCATCGCCAGTTTGCACTGCGCTTCAAAGCGGTACGCATCGGACTGCAGCAAGCGATCCGATCCAGCCAACGCGCGGACGGCAGACAACGCGACGGCATGACTTGACGGATCGTCGGAATCGTTCGGCTTTAGCAACCCAGCTGCCAGCCGCAGTGTGTGCTGACGAGCAGCCGTGCGGACAGCATCGTCGGGGTAACTTGACGTGACTTCGCTGCAAACTTCTGCCGCCGCTTCCATCTGCCCACGACTAAATTCGTCGTCCGCCGTTAACTGCTGCATCACCCACAACGCATCCCGATGGTTGCCTCGGCGACCGTTGAGTAGCATGAGTTTTCGAAAACAGTTCGGGCCGTTCGCCGCCTGCATCCAACCGGTGAATAGCAGAGTCGTCGCCAGTTCGGGATCATTCAGACGCTGATCGGCCAGTTCACCAGCGGCAACATAGTCGCTGCGATGTTGGCAGTCTTTGATTTCTTTCTGAAACATTTCGCGAGCTTCGTCCTCGCGGCCAACTTCGACATACATTTCTGCCGCATCCAGCCAGTGTTCGTGGATGATATAGATCTGAGCCGCTTCTTCCCAAAAGCCACCGCGTCGCAAGCAGGCCGCAGCTTTGGTGGGATCGCTCAAGTGTTCACGGTAGATGGCGGCCGCATCATGAAATAGTCCGCCGGCTTCTAAGGCTGCTGCGGCGGCGGGCAGGTCATTCAGCAGTGTGGCGTAGATATAGGCCGCTCGACGATAGCGTCCCAGTCGTTGTTCACGTTGTGCCAAGTCGCGATAGGTTTCGATCAACTTCACCTGATACTCCCACGGCACGTCCCAAACATCCGCTCGCCCACCGCGATTCAACTGATTCAGATTGAAGTTGGCGTCGTTTTCAAACAGTCGGTCGCCGGCTGCCCCGAGGCCTCGACTGCGGTCTTCGCCGCCCATTGGCAAGGCGTATTTTAGACCCTGGTCGGGATCATTCTGCAACAGATTCATCAGCCGCTTCAGTTCATTCTCACGCTGCGTCGTGATTCGCTGATCCGGCGGCGGTGGCTCATTTCCACCGCTGCTAACGCCGCCGCCAGAACTCATTTGGTTCACAATCGATTCGGCCCAAGCATGCAGACGCCCCAATGCGTTGCTGCCTGTATTGGATGTTGGCAGCCGCGACGTGATGCGATGAATCGCTTTCGCAAACGCAGCGCTGGCGGCATCCGCGGCCCCTTGGACGGCATCACGAATGGCGGCTCCCGATTTTTCGTCAGGTGATCGTGGGGCATCGTTTAGATTGCTGGCTTTCGATCCGATGTCATCCTGTCCCATTCCTAGAATGCCGCCGATATCTATTGATGGTTCGGGCAGCAGATTGCGAATGGTGCTGTTCAGGCATTCACCGATTTCTGCGGCATCCCAATCGACTTCCTGAACAAGTGGTGTCGTCAATAAGTCTTGCACCGTCAGTACTTGGTCAGGCTCATAGCCCACCAGACCAATCGATGGATGCCAGACGTAGTGTCGATCTTCAGCCAACAAGGTCAACAAATCGCTGTCACTGATGACGGGGTTAATTTCGGCATCGACCGGTAGCAGCAATCGCTGAGCGCGCGTGCGGTACGCTGCCACATCAGTTTGATTCAAAGCCTCAACGGAAAATTCACCCGCGCTTCTGATGCACAGGCCGCCCACCAGAGTTGAAGTTGAAGTCATTGACCGCCCGGATTGGCGAGTCTCATGGACGGGCAAGAATTGCAGCGTCGACGTGGGCAGATTCCACGCCGCTGCGAACTCCAGCCACGCAACCGGATCACTGCCGAGAATCAAGATTCCGGTCACTGCGTCTCGTTGCCGACCGCAGTGTTTTAGGTGTAATGAAAACTCCATGGCACCGCCCCCAAAAACGGCTTGATTGCAGATTCCCATGCGATCTCCGGCGTGATTCGATCCAGCCCGCGCTGCTCAGGTCTTCGTCCGCAGTAGTAATCTTCGCCGAACACCTCACCCGTGGACAGCCAACCAGACAATTCTCCGTCGCGAAGTGTCAGAGTAATTTCTGGATAGGATGTGTTGACGTTCTTTAAGTGCAGTAAACCCCGTGAATCCAGCCACGCCCGATTGCCTTGAGACCAGTTGGCAATCTTCAACATGTAGCCCACGTTGGGCGGGCTGGAGCAATGTTCGAATTCGACAAAATCGCTGTCTGCTGGCGAGACTTCATCTTCTCGGTTTGTTTGTGTCGCTGCAACGGTCATGTATGTTGATGGCCGATGAGCTCGCAATCGAATTCGTCCGCCGTCACACACAATCCCATACAATCGCCCCGACTTTCCGTACAGTCGCAGGCATGCGCCATCGCTGGTACTGATTCGACGAAATCTCCAGTGCGTTGCACGGACGTCTAACAGTCGCTCATCCAAAACCCCCGGCAGTTCACAGCCGGGCCGAACCGGACGCCAATGGGTCTGTACTTCGGCAGATTTTAGATCCAGAACGTCGTGTTCGGGTTCGGTCCGCAGCCCGATCGCGTTGGCTCCTGGCAAATAGCCGAACAGGCCAGTCGGTGTTCCGGTGAGTTCCTCCGTTGCTTGGCCAAGTTGGCCTTCCAGCCCACTGATCTTTCCGGCATGTGACACTTGGACAAAATGGCCCGTTTCCAGCTCCATCACGTCAGCCGCATCCTGATACTCCTCGGGCAGTTTCTGCCATCCCAAAGCTCCAGCATTCAGAACCAGCACATCCCATGTTCGATAGCGGTAGAAGCAGCGGCCATTTCGTTGAGCCCCCACGATCGAACTCATGGCCGCGATTTCTTTGCCGTCATGGCGGTCGAACGCGGCGGCCTGACACACTTGATTTCTGGAGTTCGAAATCACGATCACCGCAGAACCGCTCGCTCTAACATCATCGATGTCCCACATCGGTTGCGAAATCTTTGTTCGACGAACCGCCAAAGGCCGCAAGATCCTGACGATTTCTGGACTGCCACCCGGCAACAGGAATTCCATCGCGGCCGCATTTCGTTCGATCAGACAAGCGATCCGTTTGCGTGACTTTGGCAAGTCATCGCAAAGTTGACGAGCTCCCTGGCCGACCTCGTCCCACAACATCAGTCGACCATCGTCGGAAATCGAAACCGCCTGCTGCTCCCATCGGAAGACTCGACCCGGCCGAATCTGATGCGCTAGCAGCAGAGGAAAGTCTTCGAGGCCAAAGATCGCTGGCAACGAATCGGGAATATCTTTGTTTCTAACTTCCTCAGCATCTTGCAAAATCTGCTCCAGCGGCAGATGAATCTTTTTGCGAACAGAAAGCCCCTGCCGCGTCCGCTGCATCACAGACAATCGGCCGTCGCGTTCCACACAGATAATCCACAGACTTGGCAACGACAGTTGCTCCAGAGCACGTTGAAAAGTGTGCGAGGCCAGCGGATCGCTGGTCGTGATCAGCACTGGTTCGGCCGTGGCAGTGGACTCAGCGATCTGCCGTTGAAAAGCCGCCAAGGCTGGGCCCGAATGTTCGGTCGGCGACAGCGCCCCCAGCTGTGCAGCGATTTCTTCTCGACTTCCCAGTTCAACGGCGACGACGTCGTTGCCGTCCGGACGATAACAGGCCACGGTCAGATGATCATTCGCCCCCACGCGCAGCGCCAAAGCCATCGCTGTGGCGTACAGCTTGGGGATGCCCCACATCGGCAAACTGGTATCGATCAACACCGGTCGCAGTTCTGCTTGCGGGCCGGGAGGCGTTTCGTGTCGTAAATACATGGCCTCGTTGGACGCAATTCTTACCGCCAGCGTCAGGTCATCGAACGCCAATTCACTCAACAGTAACTTGTCCAGCTGACCACGATTGGTGATGTCCGAAATTCCACCGTTGCGAATCGTCTGAGCCCGCGAAATCGACCTCGGCAAACTGACGGCTGCCAGCAGATGTCGCGTGAGTTTTGCGAATCCGCAGAATTCGGCGTCGTCTGTCAGCGAGTGCAACAATTCGGCCGCCGTCAACGGAGCTTCCAGAGGTGATTCTGCAGGGGAAATGATGTCTTGGGCGAGCCCCCCCGCCAGCTTTTGCTGAAGATCGTCTGCGCTGTAATCGTGCAGCCCACTGGCCAGAATTTTCGCGATCCGCACGAGTTCCAGCACGTCATGCAGCACGCGGTGAAAAACGGGAGGTCGCGTTTGCCATTCCTCTTCTTCAGCATCCGTCGCCGGCAGCGTCATCGGCTCGCCATCGCCCTTGCGTTCCGCCACCCAGCTGTCCGGTAGCCCGCCAGCAAACGCCGCCGCAATCTGCTGCTGTTCGTGTTGTTGATACGGACTTTCGAAGCGATCAAACAAGCTCGCCAACAGCTCAGCCTTTGCAGTCACGGAGATCGCATTGGTTGCGGCGTAATTCGTCAGCAATGTCAGCTTGCGTGATGACGACTGCCACGTACAAACCAGCTGCTGATGTTTATTCATCGCATGAGCATACGACGGAATGCGCGACGTTTGCAGTGCATTTAACAGTCGAGAAATCCGGCTGCTAACGTCTGGCCAGTTCGCTCGCACAGCCGCCATTGCCAGCACAACCGACGGAAATGTTGGCAGACCACTGACCGCCAGCCGATTGAAGGTCGCCGTCAGCTCTTCGTGAAAAGCGATGGTTGTTCCATCCAACCAGCATAATTCTCGACCGTGATCTGTCCAGCGAAACAGAAACGACTGATCGTCTTTGAAATATTTTTCGGCTGAGTCGGTCATGGGGAGTTCGTCGAGCAACAGCGATATCACGCAGGTTCGAATGGAACCATGGTGACACCTTTAGATTGAGCGACCGTCAACTGGCCGATGTCAGTTTGGCTTCCAAACGTCCGGGCGCTCGTTCTGTGCCGTTGACCACTTTTCCACCGGCCGCTTCACGATACAGCACGCGTGTCACTCGAAAGCCCAGTGAGTGGTACAGCTTCACAGCCACAACGTTGTCGGCTGTGACTTCCAACGACGCAGCGTCTAGGCCATGTTGCCAGAACCCTTGCATGGCTTTTTGCACGATGGCTCGGCCGAGTCCGTTGCCGCGGTGTTCTGGTACAATGCCCACGTTTTGGATCGCCCCCGTGGTTCCGTAGCGGCTGATTCCTTGAATCGTGCCGCAGTCGTCGGCCGGCCAAGTTGGTTCAGGCTGAAAGGCCACCATCCACGTCGCGTTGGGGTTGAAGTTCGCTTGACTCTGGATATCCGTGATCAGCTTCCGACAGCCTTCGATCTGACTCAAACACGGAAACACCTGTCCATCCAAGTCCTGTCGAAACGATCTCCATTTGACCCGCGCATGTCGTTCGCTGAGAATTGAGCGCCATGGCAACCAGCGGTAACCATCTGGCAGTACCGGAGAAACGATCTCAACGCGGCGCAAGTCCACTTGCATTCGGAGTCGTTTGTAACGGGTTGGTGGCATCACGGACATCGCAGGCACTCATGCAGAAATTTTCGTATCGGTGTATGGAATACAACCGACCCCGCCAAGGCAAGTCTGAGCCTCAGGAAATATCGCTCGAATCGCAACCGCGTCGCAAAACGGCGGCATTTTAGGGCAGGTCGGCCAATCCTGCCCGTCGTCGCGCCACAAGAAAAACGGGCAGCAATAACGTTGAGAGCCCGCAACTGCACGCGGGGCACGCTGAGACATTCTGAATGTTTCACCCGTAGTCGCAGACTAGGTTTTCTGGCCTAGTCTGCGACCACGGGGGAAACGATTCACAGCTCATGCGTCCCCGCACCCGGAATGATGGCGTGAATTCCGACCGGGATGACAGACAAGCTCAACCGTAGTGAATTGTGGGGATAAACCGCGCCAAGCTGCCCGTTCTACGAATTCAACGTCGCTGCGAAACGCTGCGAAACGCTGCAAAACGCTGCGACGTGGAGCGAAATCAACGGTCGCGCGCGTGAAACCAAGAGTCCATTTCGATGCTGCAACTTCCATTGCTCTGGTCCCGTCGGAGCTGACGACTTCTACTTCGGGCTCACCAAGCGGCCGTCGTTGCGTTCTACAAAACGTTCCCACCTTCGTATCGCGACCGTCCGACGTCCAGCATCATCCTCGGCTGAATAGCCGTTGCGCTCGCCGGTCAAGGCCTCTAGGTTTTCAATCGCCATCGCCCGCAACGCCTCTCGATTGCTGCTTAGCATTTCCACCAACCAATCGCTCACAAGACGATCTTCAGCGGCCGTGCGAGAAACCCCTTCCAACATCTTCATGGCATTATCCAGTTCGGTGTTGGCGAGGCGATTCTGCAGCACCTGAATGACAAGTTTTCGGCCAACATCAGATTGCCGAATCGTTCGACGCAGGCCCATGATCGCTTCCCGACGCACCACTTCTTCGTAGGGCTGCAACAGGTAATACATCAGCTGATCCACGTCGTTGATCAACGACGACAGACGGACACCATACGCCGCCAATTGCGGATTGCGGTCCTTGCTCATGACTGCCGCCGCTTCCTTAACGCCTGTCTTGGAACGAAACGTGGCCGCTGCTTCTGCCATCATCACACTCGTCGAATCTGCCGGTGGTGACGTGCTTTGGTAGACCCATTCCGGAATCAACTGCGGCGCTGTCGCGCTGGGTTCTGTCGGAGCCGCGCCACTTGTGTTCCATTGCCACGCTTTTCCACGATCAATGGTCACCACTTGTTCCGTCTCTGAAATCGTAAACGTGGCAGCACCGTCCGCCGCAAACACGGTCACCATGCTGGCGCCACCAAACGGAAAGATGTCTTCGGAATTCTCTGGTGCTGCAGCTAGCGGGTTCACGGGCAAGGGAATCACAGACACGCCGATTCGGTCTTCAGCCGATTCAGGGATCGCGATCATGATCGGTCGACCATTGGCGATCAACACCATCGAATCACCTTCACCCGCCCCTTGCCGTTGCAACACCACGCGCCCTTCAAAAAGTTCCAAGCCAGTCACGTCTTCACCGACCGCTCGAAACAGCGAACCTCCAGAAACCGTCGCCATCCACCCAGCATCTCGACTCATGACCTGAGCCTGAAACGGCGTGGGGATGGCGGAAATAGTGTCGCTCAAGCGCTGTCCCCAATCAGTGCTGGCTGCACCACCGACACTTCCCGCCCAGTCCCAGAGTTTCGTTTCTGGATCACGCATGATGTGCATCCAATGTTTGTCTCGAACCTCAAACACATGCGTCACCACGGGCTGAACCTTCGCCGCTGGATCAGCAACAACCGCTGCTGCCGCTGTATCTGTTGCGATGCCGGGCGTCGTGGGCTGCATGTTTGCATTCGCGGCAGATGCGTCCGCTACGACAGTGTCCGCTACGACAGTGTCCGCCGTCGAAGCCACCGCAGCAGTATTCGGAGCGACCGCCGGAACGTTCGCGGCAACCACCGGAACCGCGCCGTTGGCCATTGCAGGTTCCGCTGATGTCGCTGGTTGCGTGGGAACATTCGGATCAACGGTCGCTACAGTTTCCGACAGCGGGGCCGCCGGAAGCGCTTGAGCCGCCGTGTCCGATGGCGGAACTATCGCGGCACTTGCGGCCGAATTGTCGGCGACACCGTCTGGCAGTTTGGGGGCAGCGAAATCAGGATTGAGCGCGTCGACGGGGATCTGATCCGCTGCCGGTTGCACGGCGACTTCGGTGTCTCCACTGCTGAATAAATTCGCATCACTAAACAGCAACGCTAGCCAGCCGACAACCAGCAGCAGCAGTAACAGCATGGGCGATCGGCGACTGGTTGCAGCTTGAGGTGCCAAGGGTTTCCATTCCGCTGTTTCCGCCGCATGGGCGATCGCTAAAGCTTCGTGCTTCGAAGCGACAAACGGATCCAATTTGTGAAGTCGCCCACGCAGCCTGTCACTGATTTCCACTGGATCGCTCAACAGCCCCAGAATCTGATGACTGGCGGCGACTTCGGCAAGACTATGGTCTGACCCGAGGATTTCCTTTTCAATCAGCGCGACAAGTTCCGGAGTCAACTGATCGTCCAGATACTCAGCGATCAGATTCGCGTCGATATTTTTGTGATCGCCGGAATCTGCGGCCAGACGCCGCCGCCGGACGACATTCCGGATCCGATCCGCCAATTCCGTGGCGAACGGACTCTGGCTCAGCTTCTGCCCCAGTTCTCGAGCATTCCCAGGCGACAATCGATCGTCCAAATAGGCCAGCAGGGTTCGGAGTGTGAGTCTCATGGAATTCGCCTTTTCAGCGCAAGAACAGAAGTCTGAGCGTCCAATACATTCGTATTACAACGAGTGACATCCGACTCGGGATTTCGTACAAGTTTTCGCAACTTTCGCTGTAAACAGGGAAATTCAGAGCGAATTCCCACTGAACTGTGCGCCGTGCGCTGATCAAGGTAGGCTGCCGCTAAACACGCGACTTCTTCTTCGGAACCAAACATCATGACATCAAAACAGCGTCGGCGGCTTGCGCTACTGATCGTTTCCGGCACCGTTTTGGTGCTGGTCGGGATCTGCGGTGGTGGTCTTCAAGGGTGGCAGTTAGGGGTGACGATTCTGGGAACTCTCGTTTCGCTCAGCAGCATCGCGTGCCTGGGCAGCCCCGCAAATCCCAGCACATTTCCAAAGACCGAAGCGTCCCAACCAGACGCGGCGGCGTCCCCACAGCTATTCAAAGAATGGCAACAACAAAAACTGGCCGAACTACAACTGCGTCACGAAGAACTGGACGAACGGCAGCGAGATCTGGTCGGTCGCTTCGCTCGCTACCAAGAATTTCTGGAGTACCCGATTGAGGACTCTGACAACGCTTTCTTAACATCCGACACCACTCGTCTTTCCGAATCCGACCGACGCGTTCAAGGTTTGCTGGAAGCCGAAGCCGAACGAGTCTACGAAAAAATTCGCCGCAACGGATACACGGTCAACGGCGATATCGATGTCGACACAATCCGCAGTGAAGTCCACGCGCTGGTTTTGTCGGTGGCCCACGTTTATTCGCCAAACAGTGCCAACCCATTACTAGAAACTAGCTTCGAACAACTCGCCCGATCCGCCAGCCGCGTCTGCCTGCACGCGCTGGTGTTGTTGGAACGACTGCCGGTGGATGTCAAACGCTACAACATCAACGAACTGTACGGCTACTTGCGCAAGGCCGTGGAAACATACGGCACCTATCAGCAGGTGGCTCCGTGGGTCAAACATCTTAGCCGCGGCGCATACGTTGGTCGACTGGCGGCGGGCACAAATCCCGTCACGCTCGGAGCGTGGTGGCTGGCCACGGAAGTCGGACGTCGTGGTGCTCAAAAGCTGGTAGAAAACGTTGTCGACCGTCAGGCTGTCGCCGTCCTGCACAACATTGTGACGGTGATCGGCGTGGAAGTCGCCAACGTCTACGGCCCCGGTTTTCGCCAGCGCGACGGCGCTTGGGTTTATGGCGCAGAACTGACCGAACTTCTCAAACGCTTTCCGGTGTCTCGCGAATCGTTGACTCAAGCACTGCAAGAAATCACCGTGCTGCCTCTGCGCTGTGAGTATGATCGCGTGTACTTGTATCGCTGCGTCGCCGACCATCGCGCGGCTGGGTTTCGGATTCACAATTCGACGATGCTGGATCGCGAACAGCGTGAAAACATCGCCCACAGGCTTGAGCAATTCTTCATCAAATATATTCATGGAGCGAAAGACAAAGAATCCGCCGCTTGGCAGCTGGATGTCGAATCGCGACTGGACCTGAAACTCAGCTTGCGTACCACTGCCACTACCCACGCCGCAGCATCGGCCAATGTGTCACTGAATTCCGACTTTGTCGCGGCTGTCACGTCCGTTCACGCCTTTATGACTTCGGTCATCGGCACCACGGCACGGCGAGCCCACACCGCCATCGAACAGTCGGATCTGCTGCACGCGTTGCCGCTGGAAGACCGCGTTCCGTTACTGAAGTCCTTGGAAACAGCAAACGCGCCGTTTGAGCCACCGGACCTAGATCCGTCAGACCCTCTCACCAATCGGTTTCTGCAGGCGTTGATTCAAGCAGTGGTCGCTGAACATGCGTGGGACCAGCATGTTGAACAATTGGTCATCGAGACAATTTGCTATTTCCGTCGTTCGCGTCCGGAAGCCCAAACCATGTTCGATGGGGCGTGCGTTCAGCAGCTGTCCGAACATTGCGACGACGATGCGAAAGTCCGATACCTGAACCCGGATCAAGTCAAAGCCACGCTGTCCGCTTTGACAACGTCGACTCGACTGAAGGCCGTCTATCGCGGAATTTCGGTGCTTCGAAACGCAGAATTGGTCGAGCTTCCCGAAGCGGCCTTGGTTGTGCTCGGCAACACAGCGAACACGACTCGCGAACTGTTATTGCTTCCAGAATCGGAAACCACAACTCCACTGTGGCGGGGGGATGAGCGCTCACCGATTCAGCGGAAAAAAGGTCTGCTGATCGACGACTGCCAAGTCCGTGAAGGCGAGTGGCTAGAAGAAACATTCATCAATGCTGAAGCGATCATCATCGCCGGTTCAATGACCGGCGGCGGCTTCCCAAAAACCTTCGGTGCATTGCTAAACACAACCACATAGGGCAGGCTCCCGCCCGCCATCATCTCGCCCACGTTCGCAGCCGTCGTTAAACGACCTAGTGGTCTGTCACGTTTAAGAATTGGGATTCGCCTTTTGTCGCTCGGCGGTCTCCGCCGAGAAATCACGGTGGAGACCACCGAGCGACATTTTGCCAACCCGCAAACTAAGCTTTCACAGACCACTAGGACGGGCGCTGGAAGTGGACACCGCCGGGTGGTTGGCAGGCGGGAGCCTGCCCTATGTCTCTGGAATCCGGGTGAGACACTTGTTAGTCGCGAAACTTGCTTGAGCAATCCGGCGACTCGAAACCCACCACAAGCTTCGAGTTTCTGAACGCTGCGCGGTGTCCGAAAAAGCGGATCAAGCAATAAAAAAACGAACCCGTTTGAGCGTCAACTAGGCTCCTTGAACAGCGAGTTTGACCTTCGGCTCGACAAAGGTGCCGACAACATCAACCGACCGACAACGCTTTCTCCACAATCCACCACTGTTCTACCGATGAGGCGAAGTCAAACTCATTTGTTAGCCATCCGCTGTGACGGCGTCACCGGTATGCCAGAAAATGAGTTGGTGACAGACAGGCGATCGTGATGTCATCCACACTGCTGAATCAACCCTGGAAATGCGAAATGGGAGTGAAAAGTAAGGAAAGTATTGCCGAGAAGGCAAGGCGGATTTATGAGGACAAGTTGCGGGCTGAGCTTGAAGAACACGCCATGAACAAGTTTGTGGTCATGAAACCGCTATCGGGTGACCATTTTCTCGGCGACACGTTGAGCGATGAGATTGGGGCCACCCGAACGAAACACCCTGGCCGGCTTGCGCACGCGATGCGAGTTGGCCGAAAGGCAGCCGGACCGAAACGAAGCTCGCTGCCCCATCGGACGAAAATTCGGATACGAAGGCAGAAGGCCAGATCGAGTCGGTACGTTCGATTTCGTTTCAGGATCTCAAGCAGAATCACGCTGCAAAGCTGCGAGATGACGGGCACAATGACGAGGCCGCAAGTCTGCTGAAAACAGCTGCTGATGGGAAAGTTGTCGACATTGCGCCGGGGCTGCATCCGTTCGATGGGGAATGGAAGCTTCATTCGTTCAAGCTGCAAGAGCGGACTGATGTCGAGCCTAGTCAAATATTCGATGACGTCCCTGAGACATTCACAATCAGCAACCGCAAATTATGGCTTGACGGCGACAAGATATCGTTCAGGCTCAAACAGACCGTGGACGGATGGGATCTCACAGTTTCCAGCCCCGATTACGACGCTGCCGGAACAGTCGAAGTCCTCAGCTACTCCTAGACGATGGATCTTACACGTTTGTTGCTGAATTCTGGCGAGTCGATCCAAAACGAAAGGAAGATTGCTCTTCCCAACTCCAACCGCTGCGGTCACTGAGATTGCAGCACGCCTGAAAGCCCGTGATTTCAACCGCCTTTCCGGCACGCGAATGCTACGAAACAGGATGCACAAAACTCAGGTGCATGGCACAGTGGCCACAGTTGAGTTCTAAGTTTTGTTCGCGTGAAACTCTTCCGAACACGGGATGCACTTCCAGTGGCCCGTTGGCTTTGTAGTTCTCGACAGACTGTTTCAAATGCATGATCGTCGTGGTGACGTCACGCGTACCACGTTGCGGGGTCGATTCTAAAGTAACTCTTCAGCAAATCATAGACAGCCGCATGCTGCGATCGAAGGGGAATCGGCTGTTCGAAGAAGGTCTCGATCACCACCGCGAAAAATTCGGCGGCGTTGATCGCCCCATAGCAATCGATGACGCCGTGTTGCCCAGCTTCGCAGTTCGCAACGTGTCGTTGGTATTCCGGTTGCATGACCTGCAGCCACAAATCCAGTTCGCTCTGCGAATTCAGCGGCGGGATGCCATCCGCAAATCGCCCATTCAACATGTCAATCTGATGCGCGAACTCGTGCAGCACGAGGTTATCGCCGTAACCTTCCTGTTCACCATGGCCGCCATGGGATTCGCTGCGGCCGCCAGCCAGAACATCTGGCCAAGACAAAATCACGGGGCCTCGCCAAACGGCTTCTCCCAAACGTAATTCTCCACGTTCGGAAACGACACCGTTGAACGATGCATCTGATTCTCGAACCAGATATTCGTCAGGATAGACCAAGATCGACAGGACATTGTCGTAACACTCGTCCGGCATATTCAACAACAACAGGCAGGCCTGAGCCGCGATCGTAACCTTCACTTCTTCGGTGATCACAAAACCACCGCAACCTTCCCAATACTTTTCTTGGACGAAGATCTGAATATGCTGCCTTAACTGTCGCTGTTGAGCTGGGCTCAGGTGCTGCACATATTTCACGTTGTCCGTGATGATCCGATCCCATGCTTCGGGATAGGCGGTCCGCAATATTTTTCGGCGCCGACGTTGACGCAGCCATTTCAAAATCATGAAGCTTGCAACAGATCAGGAAGGTCAATGAGGGAAGTGAACTGCAGAGGCTGGGTTATAGAACGTTTGTAACAATCCGGCAACGAGCAACCAGTCAGCGATCTCGGGCTGAAGTGAGTTCGAGTCTGCGGACCATCATTCGGCCGAACCGTTGACTCGTTCTCCCCACCCGAACGACTCAGCCGTCATCGTTTTGACCAGCCACAACAACCAAGCCAATGTCGACGCGACCACCAACCTTTGAGCGATAATACACAGCGGCCGCCCGGTGTTCGAGACCCCGAGGACAATCATGGAAATCACGTACATTGCCATGCTGCCTTTGACGATCCACGTTGGCAGTCGAACGTTGACGAATCCTCGCGGCGTGGGAACTTGGTGGTCAACGACAACGGCCAGTGGCCACAACCAAATGGCGATCGAAAGATAGTGCAACGGACTTCTCAGATCCCAGACGCCGATGCCCACAATACGCCGACGGCCAGACTGCCGCCAATAGCGATCCGGACGGATTCTGCCGGGATGCCGCCGTCATGTTCAAACACAAAACTTAAAAAGAACGGCAACATCAAGACCCCAAACAGCAGCAGCGTGTTTGTGAACGTTTGCGCGTGCTCGCCAACGCCCAGTTCGCTGATAAAAAAGTCATCGAACACCGTGCGATCGCCCAGACAGATCTGCAACCCGCGAGCTAATTGAAGAATCGCGACCAAGGCCAGTAGGCAGCTGACTATGCGAAACACGTTCCATCCGGGCGACGCCACATGGATCGCGGTGGTCTTCCGTCGTGGTGACGGAAACGTTCCAAGTTCAGGAACGTCGAATTTCGGCCAATCGACAGATTGTTGGTAACAGTCTGTCAGCAGAAAAACGGCGGCGGACGCGCATATCAGCACACTGACCGTGTTGTCTGCGACAAAGGAGTTCCCTGCGTCTCCCAAGTCTCCGAAAAGGCACCGCAGCACCATCATCCCCGACAGGCTCCACCATGCGCGCCGGGAGAAATCATCCGGGATCACACCGGCCGCCATTCGCATGAGATTGCCGCCGGTCAGCAGAGACACGGCGGTCAGCGCGGCAAAGATGGCGAGCGAAAACGGAACACCAAACAGAAAACGATGGGGTTGAAAGTCACCCGTCACCAGAGAAACAAAGATGAAGGCGGTCGCCATCGTGAAGATGGTCCAGAATGTTTTTTCCAAATGGCTCATCGGAGTGTGTCGTGCGGAAGGAACGTCGGATTATGGCTGAAAAGCACCACACACAAAACGGATTCCCTTGACGTACACTAAGTGCTAGTTCGCGAACTTCATGAGATTCGGAAGATTAGCTGGCACAAGAACCATGAAACGAACAAGCGGCACAAAAACCATCGCAGGCTGCTGCAACCGTCACAGCTCCTTCGGTATTCCCGTCGGTTGTTTCCCGGCCTGCTTTACGTAAACTCGGCAGCCGAGGCGGACATTGGAATTCATCGTGCGGACTGCGGGAACATTGTATGGCGACACTGGGGATATTGACCGTCGGGCTGATCATCGTGATCGGTGGCATCCTGAGGTTTCGCCTGCACGCTTTTGTTGCGTTGGTGTTGGCTGGACTGGCCGTGGCAGCGCTGACTTCCGCAGGTGTGGTCACTAGGTCAGCTCAGTTGGAAGCCGTGGTTCGCAACGTTGTGATTTCCAGCGATGGGATGCTGGTGTTGTCGATGAAGCCGGTCAGTGACTGGCAGGCGCTGGAAGTGGTTGTTGCCACGGGCTCCGAATCGGCACTGAGCAGCATCGGTCGGCTGTCCGAAGAACGCGCGATATTCGACTGGAAAGACGCGATCCCCTTCACGACTCCAGACGGGCAGCCGTCGTCGAATGTTCGCTGCTACGGCATTGTCCTGACAGCTGAAGGTGCTGATGCTGAAGGTGCAGCTGAAGGTGCAGCTGAAGGCGACCAAGCGGTGTCGGGCTGGAAACTGATTCGCAGCAAAGATCTGGCTTCGGCAGCGGCGTTGGGACAACAGTCGTTTATGACTCGATTTACCGCCGCACTGGGAACCTACTGTGGCAGCCTCGCGATCTTGATTGTTGCCGCTGCCATCATTGGCCGCTGTTTGCTGGATAGCGGCGCGGCCGATCGGATTGTGAAATCGACGCTGGCAGTGGTGGGGGAAAAGAATGCTCCAGCGGCGTTTGTTGTCAGCGGCTTTACGCTGAGCATCCCGGTGTTCTTCGACACGGTGTTCTACTTGATGATCCCGCTGGCCAAAGCGTTGAGAATGCGAACGGGTGGCAACTATCTGCTGTACGTGCTGGCCATCGTGGCGGGCGGCACGATGGCTCATTCTTTGGTTCCGCCGACACCCGGCCCCCTGTTTATCGCGGAAGCGTTTGGAGTGTCTTTGCCGGCGATGATCGTGGGCGGTGTGCTGGTGGGATTGTGCAGTTCGTCGTTCGCCATGCTGTACGCCGTGTGGGTGAATCGCAAATTCGAACTGGCCCTTCCCGAAGATTCACACAATGACGCACCAGTCTTGGGTGCGGAGGGCACACAATTGTCCGAATCAGGGGATGCACTGGATGCGGGCCAGACGACTGGGCCCAGTCTGTTTTCGGCCCTCGTGCCCATCATTCTGCCATTGCTGATGATTACTGCCGGCTCACTGGTGGCGGAAGTCAAGACCGCCGATCAGCCGACCGCATGGACGGTCGCTAGAATTCCGACGACAGCGGCGGTGGCCGGGGCCTTCGAAATTCTGAGTGACAAGAATATTGCTTTGGTGGTGTCCGCGATTTTCGCGGTGTTGATGTACGTTCGAATCAAGCGGCCATCGAAAGACGTGTTTGCCGCCGCTTTACAGGATGCCGTTTCCAGTGCCGGGACTATCATCTTGGTGACTGCGGCGGGAGGAGCCTTCGGTAAGATGGTGCGGCAGGCCAACGTGGCCGAACTGTTGCAGGCCTTACCGAATTCTTCGCCGGTGACGCTGGTGGTGTGTGCGTTTTTGGTCACAACAGCCGTTCGTACGGCTCAAGGATCAGCCACGGTCGCCATGATGACATCGGCTGGGATTTTTGGCGGACTTGTTGCCAGCGGAGCCGCCGGTGTCGATCCGTTGTATGTGGCACTGGCCGTGGGGTGTGGGTCGAAGCCGATTTCGTGGATGAATGACAGCGGATTCTGGGTGATGACTCGCATGAGCGGCATGACGGAAAAGGAAGGCCTGATGTACATTACACCGATGGTGGCACTGGCCGGGGTTTCCGGACTGGTGACCGTGATTTTGGGTGTGATCTTTTTCCCATAACCGCCGCGTCGCTGCTGACTTTCAGACTCTTGTATTCCACAGTCAACTCTTCAGGCCCCACCGATGTCGATTCCGTCTTTTAGTGTTCGCAATGCTGTACTTGTGAACATGATGATGCTGGTGATTCTTGCGGCGGGTGTGATCTTCGCGATCACGTTGCAGCGAGAAATGTTTCCAGAATCACGCCCGGACAAGCTGATGGTGTCGGCCGTCTATCCCGGCGTGCAACCCGAAGACATCGAAAAAGCCGTCACGATCAAGATCGAAGAAGCGCTGCGCGGACTAGAAGGCATTGAAAAGGTCGAATCACAGGTGGCAGAAAGTGTCAGCTTCACCACTTTGACGTTGTCGCAGTCGGTCGATGATGTGGACGTGATGCTGCAGGAAATCCGCAACGAAATGGATTCGATTCAGGATATGCCGGACGACGTAGAAAAGATCAGTCTGCGAAAGGTGGAACCCAGCCTGCCCGTGATTTCCGTGGCGATCTACGGCGACCAAAGCGAAGCTTCGCTCAAACAGATGGCTCAATCGTTTCGCGATGATTTACTAAAACTGCCGGGCGTTAGTCGAGTGGAAGTGAACGGAATTCGGGACGACGAAATCTATGTGGATGTGCGGCCGGATAAACTGCTGGAATACAACATCACGTTCGAAGAAATCGCCAGCGCGATTCGATCGGAGAATGTCGACGTCAGTGGCGGGCAGCTGAAAGGAAATCGCGACAGCGTGGCCGTCCGAACGCTGGGCGAACAGCAGCAGGCTTTGGAGCTGGAAAACATCGTGGTCCGATCGCTGCCGAATGGAACTCGAATTCTGCTCAGCGACGTCGCCGACCTGTCGGATGGATTTGTGGATTCGGATCTGGAATCTTTGTTCAATGGCGAGTCATCGGTCAATTGCGTGATCTTCAAAGCGGACAACGAAGACGCCGTACAGATTTCTGCCGCTGTCAAAACCTACGTCGCGGCACGAAGTGGTCAGCCGTATACAGGACCATCGGCCGGTTGGTCGAAGTTCATGTCCACCTTCGGTCGACCGGACGTGCATGCCATCTACGAAGCTGCGGTCACTAATCCATTTCCGGCACAGTACACGTTTCGCCTGCATACCGACATCGCGCGGTTCGTTGAAGGTCGACTGGAACTGATGACTCGCAACGGCGGCTGGGGGCTAATTCTGGTTTTGATTTCTCTGAACCTATTTCTGAACTGGCGAGTCGCATTCTGGGCGGCGATCGGGCTGGTGATTTCGTTCATGGGCACGTTCGCCGTGATGTGGCTAGTCGGTGCCACAGTGAACTTGCTGTCGATGTTCGGGCTGATCATCGTGTTGGGGATTATCGTCGACGACGCGATTGTGATCGGAGAAAACATCTACCGCAAAGTCGAAGAAGGCGTTCCCGGCATGCAGGCGGCGATTGAAGGTGCGGAAGAAGTGATGTGGCCCGTGATTGTGGCCGTGCTGACCACGATCGGCGCGTTTGCTCCGCTGTTCTTTATTCAAGGGCAGATCGGTGACTTTATGGCGCAACTGCCACTGGTTGTCATTGCTGCGCTGTCGATTTCTTTGGTGGAAGCGTTGGTGATTCTGCCCGCGCATTTGCGGCACTTGCCACCGGTTAAGAAGCCAGTTTCTGAATGCGGACAGGATCAGCAAGTGAAGGGGATTGCGGGCTTCAAGGAACGAGCCATGAAGCGATTTTTGTTGGTGCCTTACGAAACGCTATTGGTGGCGTGTCTGCGTTGGCGGTATGTGACAGTGGCGGCGGTATCCGGAGCCTGCATTGTGGCCGCTGGAATGTTGGCGGGCGGTGTTGTGAAGTCACAATTTATTCAGGACATGGACAGCGAGAGCCTGATCTATGCTCTCGAAATGCCGATCGGTACTTCCACGGAACGTTTGCAAAGTGAGCTGCAGCGTTTGACGGAATTCATTGTCGACAAAGATCAGTTTCCAGAAATCGTCAACGTCCAAACCATCGCGGGGCGACAGTACGACGTCACCGGCGCAGGGTCAGTTGGGTTCGACGATCAAAGTCACCTCGGGCAGCTGATCGTGGAAATCTGCCCGGCGGATGAGCGAGATCGTTCCAGCAAAACACTGGTCACGGCGCTGCGTGAATTTTCAGAAACTCAATTGACCGGCATCAACAGTGTGCGCTGGGAAGCGATGAACGGGGGGCCCGGCGGCAACGACATCGAAATCAGTATTTCGGGCGTTGATAATGCAGACCTGCCGCGCGTCGTTGAGGACTTCAAACAGATCGCTGGCCGGCTGGATGGTGTGTATGATTTGGACGACAATCTGGACATCGGCAAAAAGGAACTGCGATTGCGTCTGCGAGATTCCGCAGCAGCGGCCGGTATTACATCGGCGGGGCTCGGGCTGCATGTTCGCGGAGCGTTGTTTGGTCAGGAAGCGAAACGAATCACACGCAATCGCGAAGACGTGCGAGTCATGGTGCGGTATCCGGAGTCGTTTCGAGAAAGCACTTGGAACGTCGAATCGATGTGGATTCCGACCAACAATCTGAAT
This sequence comes from Fuerstiella sp., assembly GCA_041688835.1. Lineage (GTDB taxonomy): Bacteria > Planctomycetota > Planctomycetia > Planctomycetales > Planctomycetaceae > Fuerstiella. Next base: position 11,312 of record JBDNHJ010000073.1, on the reverse strand, counting down.
CGCGGTGAACGCCAGTGGCTGCCTATTTCGGAAGTCGCTGACGTTGAGGTCGGCGTGGGTTATTCCACCATTACGCGGTACCAACAAACGCGATCCGCCAAAGTCGTGGGCGCTGTTGACGATGCTCGTGTGCCAAGCACGTCCAGCGTGATCGACAAAATTCGAGAAGAAGCGACGGCCACGATTGTGCCTCGGTATCCCGGCATCGATATTCAGTATCTGGGGCAGGCAGAAGAAATGCGGAAGAGTTTTTCTTCTCTGAAGATGGCATTTCCAGTGGCGTTCCTGATTATCTACGGCATGCTGGCTGGATTGTTTCGGTCGTATACACAACCCTTTGTGGTGATGGCCGCGATTCCTTTCGGTTTTCTGGGGGCCGTGATTGGCCACTGGCTAACCGGCGAAACGTTTACCATCCTCAGCTGGATCGGATTGGTCGCGTTGGCGGGAATTCTGGTCAACGATTCCCTAGTCTTGATCGACTTTACCAACCGTCGCGTCGCCGATGGATTGTCACATTTTGAAGCGTCTGTTGACGGGGCCAAAAAACGCCTGCGAGCCATCCTGTTGACGACGCTGACCACCGCTTCCGGACTGGTGCCTTTGATGTTCGAAACCAGCTTTCAGGCGAAATTTCTGATTCCGATGGCGGTCACGCTAACATTCGGCCTGCTGTTCGCCACGATCCTGACGCTGGTGCTTGTGCCGTGTCTGAACATGATCCGCTACGACATTCTGTCCAGACTGCTCAGATATGACATGGATGCCCCGGTGAGTCACGCGGTGCAGAATTCAAAGCTCGTATAAACGCGTGGGCATCGTCCCGCGCTGGCCGCTGAAACACGTGACCCCATCGCCCTTCGATTCCAAGTCGCCCCAAAGGTTGACGAAGTGTCTGCTTGCGTTGATGATAGTTGTCAGCGACATCTTCACAGCGGTTGAAGGTGTCGCGGCGCATCAATCCCCTTCCCCTGCTAGGAGAACACATGTCGTCTCGTCGAAAACTCGTTTTGTGCTCAATGTTGCTCACAGTCTTTGCGGCATCGCTGCAGGCAGCAGAGCGTCCTAACATTCTGTTTATCTTTTCCGACGACCACGCACCGCATGCGATTGGTGCTTATGACGGCTGGCTAAAAAGCGTCAATCCGACACCGAATATCGACAAGTTGGCGGCCAGTGGAATGTTGTTCAAAAACAGCTTCTGCACTAACAGCATTTGCGGACCCAGTCGAGCCGTCGTTCAAACCGGCAAGCACAGTCACATGAATGGTTTCATGAACAACGGTAACTCGTTCGACTGGAATCAGCAGACGTTTCCGAAACTGCTGCAGCAAGTTGGTTACACAACCGCGATTTATGGGAAATCGCATCTGAAAGGGCAACCCCAAGGCTACGACGACTGGAAAGTTCTGCCCGGACAGGGCTTGTATTACAACCCGGATATGCTGACGCCAGCCGGCAAGAAAATGATCCCCGGACATTGCACCGATGTTGTCACCGACCTTGCCGTCCAATGGTTGAAAGACGGGCGAGAAGCCGACAAGCCGTTTATGTTGATGGTGCAGCACAAAGCGCCTCATCGAAACTGGATGCCGGCCGAACGTCACCTCGATCTTTACGAAGATCTTGAGATCCCGGAGCCGGCCACGTTGTTCGATCAATGGCTGGACAACGCTCCTGCGGCAAGGTTTCAGGAACTGGAAATTGATCGTCACATGCATCTGAATTTCGATCTGTTCGTCGACCTGACTCCAGATTTCGATGGTGCCGCGATTCCCGGCAGACTGGACAAATCCGCTTGGCGAAACATGCAGCGCATGACGCCCGAACAAATGACGTTCTGGCGGGCCGCTTATGGTCCGCGAGACAAAGCGTTTCATGCAGCGAAACTCAGTGGGCAAGATCTGGTTCGCTGGAAGTATCAGCGATATGCCAAGAACTATCTGCGCTGCGTAAAAGGGGTCGACGAAAGCGTGGGCACTCTGATGCAGACGCTGGAAGATCTAAAACTGGACGACAACACCATCGTCATCTATTCCTCCGACCAAGGCTTCTATATCGGCGACCACGGCTGGTACGACAAGCGCTGGATGTACGAAGAATCACTGAAGATGCCGCTCATCGTCAAATGGCCGGGCGTCACTCAACCCGGAACCATCAACACAAACTTGGTGCAAAACTTGGACTACGCCGAAACGTTTTTGGATGTCGCCAACACAGAAGTCCCTGCGGACATGCAAGGCGCTTCGCTGGTTCCGCTGCTGAAAGGGGAATCACCAACAGACTGGCGGAAGGCAATCTATTATCATTACTACGAGTTTCCCAGCGTCCACATGGTGCCGCGCCACAACGGAATTCGCACCGATCGCTACAAGCTGATGCACTTCTATGAATTCGATGAGTGGGAGTTTTACGACCTCGAAAAAGACCCGGATGAATTGCAGAACGAATACAACAATCCTGAGTACGCAGATGTGATTGGCAAGATCCGTCAGGAGTTCGTCTCACTGCGCCAGCACTACAAAGACGAATCAGAAACAGGCGTGCTGCCGAAAGCGAAGCAGGCCGAGCTACGCCCCGCAGGATAGTCGGGCCGACAGGTGCGTCAACGTGATCGCGGAACGGCGCAAGCCGTCAGGTGCCACGACACCGGACGGCTAGCGGTGGGCCGCTGGAAATTTGGGGTTGACATGCGATTTCGTTTGGGCCTTTTTAATCCCAACGGGACGACAGGCATAAAATATGCCATCGATTCGCGATTAAAACACGGAGCAAAACTCGCGCAACACGATATCAATGCAACACCAATGTTTCCGCAGCCCAGACTAACGCCCTAACGCTACATTTCGTTTCGCCAAGTGATTTGAGCGTGAGTGCTCACGACGTCGATTCTTCCGATCGATTCCGCCTGCAGGCGGGACGACGAACGGACGAAACCGTAGTTCACGTCCGGCGGATAGGAACATGGTGTAGCCCGGCGTTACGCTCCGAAAATTACAGCACTGCACTGGCCCATGCGGGTGACGCTGGTCTTCAGGAAGATCTTGTTTTCGGTCGGCAGGTGTTCGCCGGAAACGACGTTCAGTTCGCAGCCTTCGTCGCTCGATGTGTAGTTCAGTGTTTTCGGAATGACGCCGTGTTGTAGTCCCAGCAGGGAAAACGCGATTTCAGTCAGCGTCGACCCGCTGCCCGCGCTGCCGAGGTAACTTTTGGCAGCGGTCACAGGAACGCTGCCGCCAACGATTGCCTTCAGTGCTCGCGCTTCGTAGGCGTCTCGCACAGGATTACCGGATGCACAGGCATTCACATGTCCCAGCTGATCCGCTGAGATGCCAGCGTTCTTCATCGCAATTCGAATTGCGTTCTCGATCGCCTTTTGCTCACCCGTTTCGTCGTCCAGAAAACAACTGGAACCGGCACCCAAAATCGAACCGTAGATTTTTGCCCCGCGAGCTTCCGCGTGTGCGCGGGATTCCAGCACCAGACTGCAAGAAGCTTCTGCGATGACCTCGCCCGTGCGACTGCGGTCGAACGGGCGGCATCGTTCTGCGGCTGGTCCGTCGGCCAATGTGTCCCAGTGACTATGATGAGCCGACTTGACGGAGTTCAGTTTGGTTCCGGTGGTGCCCGTCACCATCACATCGGCGCGGCCGCGTCGAATAATGCCGACCGCTTCCGAAATCGCGAGGTTGCCAGAGGCTTCGTCCTGCACAAGAGAATTGTTCGGGCCGCGGGCGTCGATGGCGATCCCGATATGGCAAGCGGGCATGTTTGGCAGGAATTTCAACAGCCACTTCGGCTCCATCCCCTTAAAACGATCATCACCTGCAAGGCCCCAAGAATCATAATCGAACGTTTTGCCATCGGCCGCACACGCTCGAGCAGCGTCGATCATACCTTCGGGCGGGCTGTTCATGAGGTTCGCCCCGAATTCAACGCCAATGCGTTCCGGAGGCATCATGCCGGGCTTAATACCGGAGTCTTGCAGGGCTTGCAGGGCAGACGCCACCCCCAGCTGGATTTCGCGACACATCACGTTGACTTGCTTGCGCACGTCCTTGAGCGGCCCTTTTTTGACAGATTTTTCGTCGAAATCCGGTACCTCACCACCAATGGAACCCGGCGTACCAACATACTCAATCGTCTTGGTCGGACGAAATCCACATTCTCCGGCAGCAATGCTGTTCCAGAACGTTTCGAGGTCTGTGCCGATAGGAGACATCACACCGATGCCCGTGATCACAACATCGCCGGAAGGAGAATTAGACATACTGATCGAAACTCGCTGAAAAACTCGCTGAAAAACTGGCTAAAAGGCTAGCAGGCCAACCTCCGTCCGTGAGTCTACCCTGAACCAACTTGAAGTCCGATTCCGCCACAATTTACCCAGCAAGATGGCCGAATGCCGACGGAAGTGTAAATTTTTCCCGCGACAAAGCAAAAGTGACGATCATTAACGCGAAAGCGTCGGGAGTCTTTTCGGACGAGAACAAACGTGCTTCTGTGAAGTTAATCGCCAAAAACGACTTCCGCCCCTTTGCCAGCAGGTCAGGCCGTTGCTGTTTCGGTGCTCAAGCATTTGTCGATTTGTCGCACTGCCTGCCGCAGTCGCTGACTGTTTTCCACGATGGCCAGCCGCAGGAAACCTTCGCCATCGTCGCCGAATCCTCGCCCCGGACTGACGGCCACACCACCTTCATTCAGCAGTTTCATCGCGAATTCAATCGACCCCATGTGCTTCCATTCTTCCGGCATGGCTGCCCACACAAACATGCCAGCTTTGGGGGGAGTCACCTGCCAGCCCAAACGCGTGAGCCCTTCGCACAGCACATCACGGCGACTTTGGTACTCTTTCGTAATGCTCTCCACGGCCGCATCACAATGTCGCATGGCCACGATGGCGGCAATCTGGATCGGCTGAAAAATTCCGTAGTCGTAGTAGCCTTTGATGGTGGCCAGAGCTCGCACCATTTCTTTGTTGCCACAGCAGAAACCAATTCTCCAGCCCGCCATGCTATAGCTTTTGCTCATGGACGTCATTTCGACGCCCACATCTAACGCTCCAGGAGTCGCCAGAAAGCTGGGAGCCTGATAACCGTCGTAGCAGATGTCGGCGTAAGCAAAGTCGCTGATCACCAAGAAGTTATGACGCTTGGCAAGCTTCACCAACTCGACATAGAAGTCACTTTCGATCACTGTTGCGGTCGGGTTGTGTGGAAAGTTGACCACGACCACCTTGGGCTTGGGCACCAGATTTTCGCAGGTGTAGGCAATGTTTTGCAGAAATTTGTGGGGGTCTCGAGTGTCGAGCGTGATGACGTTCCCAGACGCCAGCATCACGGCATAAACATGCACTGGAAAATACGGCGACGGCACAATGGCGGTGTCACCCGGTCCCATCAGCGCTAGGCACATGTGACTGAAGCCCTCTTTGGACCCGATGCACGCCAAAACTTCGTCGTCGTGATTCAGGCGTACGCCGTACCGTTTCCAGTAGCGAGCGGACACTTCCTTGCGTAGATTGCCGATTCCGTTGCTGACGGAATAGCGATGGTTGCGAGAATCGGCCAACGCTTCTTCGACCTTCTGAGTGATCAGTGGGTCGGGTGGATCCGTCGGATTTCCCATGCCGAGGTCAATGACATCGACACCATCGACGCGCAACTGATATTTTCGTTTGTTGATCGCCCCGAACATATACGGGGGCAGCCGCTTGACTCGCTCCGCCACCGGGATGTTGAACGGTGTGTCTTCGAATAAGACGTCAGATTCGCTACGCATGGCGATTTTCCAAGAGATAAAGCAATTTTGATGATTCTACACAGCTATCGGCGATCGGGCGACACCGAGACAAGCCGGTTTTCCTGAAGCGAGAACTCAAATCAAGGCCGTGACCGACGAAGTTGATCATTCTGCCGCACGAAACGACACGCCAATTGACCTTCTGGACGCAGAATTATGCTTCTTGAGAAACATTTCGTAAGGCTTCGCCGGCTGTGGCCGTCATCCGCCAAGATCGGCCCCAGATCTGATGTTGGCAGCCAGCCGTTTGACATTCGACAGACAACAAAATGAACGATAAACACTGGTATCTGAAGCAATGCAGCGTGTTGGCTCAGCTGTCGCCTGAGCAAATCGCGGCGATCGAACCGAGCTGTTTTTGCCGCGAGTTTGCTCGCGGCGAAACGGTCTACTTGCCCAGCGACATGGGCGATTCCGCCCTGCTGTTGGCTCGCGGTCGAGTGCGAATTTACCACATCACGCCTGAGGGGAAGCAGGCGATTCTGGGGTTCGTGGAAACCGGCGAATTGTTCGGCGAATTGAGCGCTTTCGATGGCAGTCTACGTGATGAGTATGCCGAAACGACGGAAAAAAGCCTTGCCGTGATGCTGCCCAGACAGATCATGCAACAGCTGATGCTGGAAAACCCTAGCGTTTCGATGAAGCTCACACGGCTGTTCGGCCTGCGACTCAGGCGGATCGAACGGCGGCTGAAGTCGCTGTTGTTTCGATCCAGTCGTGAACGCCTCGTCCACCTGCTGCTGGAACTGGCGGAACAATACGGAAGTCCCGTGGACGGCGGAGTCATCATTTCTCAGAAAATTTCACATCAAGATATGGCCAGCATCATTGGTGCCACGCGAGAAACCGTGACGATCACGCTCGGGGAATTACAGTCGGAAGGCGTTGTCGACATTACACGCCGCAGAATCACATTAAAAAACATGCACAGCCTGGCAGGCTCCGTCAACTTCGGAACGTTGCGGCCAGCGCTTGGGCCAGCGCTTGGGCCAGCGCTTGGGCCAGCGTTTGGGCTGTGACTTTGGTGTCACTGGTCACAGACATCTGCAGAACGCCGGTTTACGATGCTCTGCAGCCACGCCAGATATGAATTCGACACAACACACATGGTGGCTGAACAGATTCAGCCAGACGATCGGAACACTGCAATGACAACAGACGACAAGTGGCACACATGCCAACCCGGCACAATTCAGCGCGTCGCTCGGCAGCAAAAACAATCAGAACGTCAGCACAGCCTGACCCGCCGCGCCATGTTCTCGACAGTCCTGTTTGCCGGCGCCGGAATTGCCTACGCGGTCGCTCGTCCGCTGATCAATCGTGCTGCGTCGTCACAGACGCCGCTGACCTGCGGCCAGACATTGGATTTGGCTCAGCGATATCTTTCGGGGCAGTTGAATGCTCAGCAATTCGGTCTGGTCGACACTCACTTAGCAAAATGCCCGAAGTGCCGAAAACACATCGACCAGCTCAACGAATCGCAGCCAGCCTAAGCTGACCAGATCGACTGCTTGCGATCAATTCTTAACGATGGTGGTCCGACGAGATGGAACTTCGAAAATTCGCAGAGCAGGTGGTGCTGTCCGATTCGCTGGCAATCAAAACGCAACGCCCGCCAACGTCGCTCACAGACACCGCTCCCGGACAGGCCGTCCGGATCGCAATGCCGACGCGACCCGCGAATCTGCCGTTTGCAAAACGCAGAACAGCGCCGCCGATGCCCAAGCCGCAGGCGTTTGCGGACCCCGCCAAGCGCGCGATCGCGCATCACATCATGGCTAACCATGAACTGCAGGCGTTGGAAGTCATGGGGATGATCTTGCTGGCGTTTCCGGAAGCTCCCCCAGATTTTCGCCTTGGCATGGCGGAAATTATGTTCGACGAACAACGCCACACCAAAATGCACGTGCAACGTGCGGCGGAATTGGGACTGACGTTCGGCGACTTGCCGGTCAACGGCTACATCTGGACGAAGGCGACAGAGTATAAGTCTGTGTTGGAGTACATTGCCGGATTGCCGCTGGTGTTTGAAGGGGCCAATTTGGATCACACGGTGGACTTCGAAAACTACTTTCGTCAACACGACGACAAACGCAGTGCCGCCATTATGCGGGCAATCCACAAAGAAGAAATTCGCCACGTGCAGTTCGGCATGCAATGGCTCAGACAACTCAAAGACCCGTCATTGACAGACTTCCAAGCTTGGGAACAGGCGCTGACATGGCCGATCCGCCCCTCGACGGCTCGCGGAGAAACATTGCAGCGAGAAGCCCGGCTAGCGGCCGGGATGACGTCAGATTTTGTCGAGACACTGGCGGCTTGGCAGGACGAACCCGAACAGTAAAGCGTCACTCTTCCAACGTCGCCCACAGTTGCTGTGTCGCATGCAATGCAAATCCCTGACCGCGAAAAAAACCTTGCGCCGCTGAGTTTTGTGCTGCGACAAATGACGTCAGGCAGCCTGAATGTTTAGATCGCACAGACTCGAAGGCAGCCCGCAACAGATCGCGACCAATTCCCCGTCGCCGAAAGTCCGAATGGATTCCGAAGTATTCGACGATGACCGCTTCGTCTGTCGAGTGCCCCGATGGCTTCGATCGGCTTAACACGGCCAGCCCCACGGGACGGTGATCGCGAATCGCAACGGTCAGCTGAACGTCCGCGTTCAGCACCTGCCACAACAGCTGCACTTGCGCGGCCGAAGGCGACGGCAATTGCGGCAGGTCTGAGGATTCTGTGATGACGTTCGCAATGAGATCGTTCAGAACCTGTTGCAAAAACGGACGAGTCGCTTCCACGGAATCAATGACACCGTGCCAGAACGTAACATTCGCGCCGCTAATCGCTGGCAGATTGGTCCCATCGCAGCGGAATTCCTCGATGCATTCGATGGCTCGAAAGCCCGCGTCCAGCAGGCACCGATCCACCCACGGATCTCGGTCTGACGGCAGGAAAAGGTAGGCATATCTGAGCCGCAGATCCTGAACTGTCTGGCACGCAGCCGCCAGAATCATGTCGATCCCCTGTCGTCGGCTGTCGGCCACAGTTTTCGTAAACAGCACCGACAGAGTTTCGTCCGGAACCTGCTGCAGGACAGCTTCCGCCAAGACATCGCCTTCGCAGATCACAGACAGCCGCGAACCGTAAACCGCCGACGAAACGTCAGGCCACTGAGTGCGCCAACCAGCTTCGATGGCTGACAGTGATTGTCGCTTTAACTGCACGGGAGAGACGTCCTTGAGTCAGTTGCGATTCAGCCATGTCCGTGTTTGTCGCTCGGCGGTCGCCGCCGAGAAATCACGGTGGAGACCACCGAGCGACATTTTGCCAACCCCCAGACCGAGCCTTGACAGACCGCTAGGGCAATCGACAACAATTCGGGCGACAAGGTCCGGCGGACGGCGGCGGGCAGGCTGGGCCAGCGATTGGCAGTGAGCTACCAGAAGACACGCGAGCTGCCGCAGCGCTCATGAGTTTTTGCAGTTTGAGCGACTGACACTTCGGGCACTGGGGCTGTTCTTTTAAACCCACCAGCAACTCGAATTCACGGTTGCAATCTTCGCAATGAAATTCAAACAGCGGCATGGGCGGATTCTTTCTGGTGGCCGACGGGCATAGCGGCGGGCGATACCGTTGGCAATAAAAGGTAAGTCGGCTTAGTTCTGATCGTACCAGCCTTTCATCGTTTCCAAAGTCGCATCGCGTTCTTCTCGATTAGCAAACAGAGAATCGTCGGCATCCAACCGGATTTCGTACTTTCCTTCCACATCGCATTCTTCGCTACCACAAAAATGCGGAACGTCCGACACCCAAACAATACGTGCCAAAGGAATATGCTTGTCGTCGATCAGAGTGAATATCTCAGCCAAGGGGTCTCTCCGCAGAATCTGATTAGCTCCCAGAGGTTCTCAGCAACCTCTGCCGATGTTCGTGGGCAACCCGCGAACCGTACTGTATTCTTGCAGCGAATGCAGTTTACGACAAGTATTTTTGGGAACACTTCAGCCGCCTGAAGTCGCGTGTCCTTAATCTCTCAAATCTCAAATCTCAAATTCGAACTCTTTGGATCTTTGGGAGACGCAACGACGTCGGAAAACAACAGCCGCTCGCCTAAAACGGCACAACCAGCTGGTCCATAATGCCATTCAGAACCTGAATCGCGCGTTGGCGATGCCCGTCTCGGACAGCCCCCCGACAAACAACGCGATGCGCCAAAACGGGGCTGCAGAGTTCTTTGATATCGTCGGGGATCACAAAGCCACGTTGTTCTAGCAACGCCATCGCCTGAGCGGCCTTGTACAACGTCAATGCTCCCCGCGTGCTGACTCCCAACGCCAGTTCAGGATGACTGCGCGTCGCATGCACGATGTCCAGAATGTAGCCTGAGATCGATTCGTCCACGCGGATATCGCTGACCTGCCGTTGCAAGCCAATCATTTCCTCAGCATTGGTCACCGCCTGCAAATCATCGGTCGGTGATCCGGTACGATGCCGTTGAAAAATGTTCCGCTCCGTTTCTCGATCCGGATACCCAACTTCCAAGCACATCATGAAGCGGTCCAGCTGACTTTCGGGCAGTGGATAAGTCCCTTCGAACTCAAACGGATTCTGCGTCGCAATCACCAAAAACGGTTCCGGCAAAGGCAACGTTTCCCCTTCAATCGACACCTGTCGTTCGCTCATCGCTTCCAGTAATGCGCTTTGAGTCCGAGGAGTGGTGCGGTTGATTTCGTCTGCCAGCAGCACGTTCGTAAAAACGGGACCGGGCCGAAATTCGAAATCGCCGGTGTTGGGCCGATAAACGTTGGCTCCCAGAATATCGCTGGGCAGCAGATCGGGAGTAAACTGCAATCGAGTAAACCGACATCCAAGACTGGTGGCCAACGCCCGCGCCAGTGACGTTTTGCCCAAGCCGGGAGCGTCTTCCAGCAGCACGTGCCCACCAGCTAGTAAGGCAACCACGGCCAGACGCACGGTGTCTTGTTTTCCGAGGACCGCCGATTCGACGTTCGCTCGAATGTCCTGTATTGCGTTTGACGCCATAACTGCTGTGCTCATGACAGATCCCCGCGTTCAAGGTTGTGTGAAACGTGCGACTTCGCATTCTTTGCGACACGCTTCAAGGAGCCTTGCGCCACCGAAATTTGTTCATCCTTTTTCGTTGGGTTCCGCTGAATCTGCTTTCTGATCGCCCGCTGGCTGGACCGCTTCAGGCTTTGGTTCGGCCTCAGTCTCGCTCTTGGGTTCAGCCGCCTGCGGTGCGTCGGCCTGTTTTTCTTCTGCTGGCGCCTTGGCGGGTTCTTCAAACTTCGGACTATAGACACCAGCGTCGTATTTTTGCCAAAATTCAGTGGCACTCTGCTGCGGGTTGCCTTCCATAGTCGTCAAAATTTGGCTTAACCGCGGCATGTTGCGCAGAACGTCGATCCCGGTGATGATGGACTGCGGTGTGAACGCAATCCGTTCCAGTTGCAGGTCTTTCAAAGGCGTAAGATCTGTGATCTGTGTGT
>JBDNHJ010000072.1:0-24909 GCA_041688835.1 Fuerstiella sp. | reverse complement strand
CGCCGGATCATCTATCGCCTTCTGAGTGGGAATGATTCTCAACCGGTCTTCTGGCGCATGGTGGAACCTTGGCAGCTTTAGCGCGCTGTGCTCCCGAGTTGGTCATCGGCAACCAGTTCGCGGGAGCCATGGAAATCAAAGTCCGGACGCTTCGATCTGCCGCCACGCCCAACCGCAGCAATGCCGCCAAAGCTCCACCATGTCACATAACAACTCGACGCACCGGATCAACGGCTCCCCGTTCGCCGCTCACGCTGCGCCGCAGCGGCTGCGAAAAAATCAGGCAACAACCGTCTCGAAGTTCGCTTGTTGAAGAACTCGCCTGTCGACGCAACATGAAAGGCTGGAAACCTAACCTACGTAATGTGTGCGCCGCGGGTGTGGACGTACATCGCATAGACGGATTGGCTGGCCGTCATAAACAGACGGTTTCGTTTTGTGCCGCCAAAGCACACGTTGCTGCAGATTTCGGGCAGGATAATCTGCCCGATTCGCTGGCCGTCTTCGTGTCCGAACACGTGGACTCCATCATAGCCAGCCCCCGTCCAACCGGCGCTGGACCAAATATTGCCGTCGACGTCGCAGCGAATCCCGTCCGCTTGGCCGGCCACGACTTCACCGTTGAGTTCCATGTCCATCGACGCGAAAATTCGTCCGTTGGCCAGCCTCTTTTCTTCCACCACGTCCCAGACCTTAATTTCCTTGTTCGCTGCTTTGTAGTGAGACGAACCCGTGTCGGCGACGTACAGTTTTTTGTAGTCGGGAGAAAAACACAGTCCGTTGGGCTTGAAGATTTCGTCTGTGACCTGAGTCAACTTTCCGGATCCGAGTTCGATCCGATAAACGGCTTCTTTTTGATAGGGCTGCACGGAACCATTGTTGGCGTTGCGACCTTCGTAGTCCATGAGCGCGCCGTAGCCGGGATCGGTGAACCAGATGTCGCCGTTCGGATGGACGACAGCGTCGTTGGGGGCGTTCAGTGATTTGCCGTTAAACGAATCGGCCAGCACAGTGCGTGATCCGTCGCGTTCGTAACGAACGACGCTGCGAGTTAGGTGTTCGCACGAAATCTGTCGACCGTGAAAGTCGAACGTGTTGCCATTACTATTGTTCGAAGGATTGCGAATCGTGCTAACGTGGCCGTCTTCTTCTAGCCAGCGATGCTGAACATTGCTGGGAATGTCGCTCCAGATCAGATAGCGCCCGGCACCGTTCCACGCTGGACCTTCGGCCCACAGCATTGACTTGCTGTGATAGATGCGTTGCACGGGTGTGTTGCCGAGCACTAACTTTCCGAATCGTGCTTCGTCAATGTGAACAATTCGATAGTCGGGGTATCTCACAGGAGCCGCATCGGCTGCGTATTCGTCGTCGGCCTTGACTGTCGTGGCGGCTGCCATCGCAGCAGCCGAAGCCGCCAGAAAACCACGTCGATTCAGGTCTCGGACAGCAGAAGTTCGGCTCAGCATGGATGTGTTCCCAGTGTGGTTCGGCGAGGATGAAGGTCAGGCGAGACTTGGTTTCAGCAACCGTGAAACGGTGCAGTGACCCAGCAGTAGAATGATTGCAAAGATGGGAGTCAACCGGCAAACGTTCTATCATTCCGAGTTCGAAATGCACTTTGCATTGTTTCGCGTCGACGTGCAACACGTTGATGATCTGTCGTCCGCCAACAAAACTGCTAAGCGAGCGATGCTGACTGCGATTTAGTGCGCAAGGACGACAGACTTTTGGTGGTGACTGACCTTCTGTCATCACTCGGGACGTGCGATCTATTGTGTTCGGGAACGAATGAGTCGTCCCTCGTTTAACCCCAATCCCGTTGAAATAGCCATAAGTCACCGCCTTCAGTTATTTTGCGGTCCGTAATTTGGCGAAAAACTGGCCAACAGCAAGGAGGCTATAACGATGACTCAGGAAGGCGTTTGTACGTTGGCGGCGGATGAGAGTGGAGTCGTTTTGGATCGTCTTGTTGAGTTAGGAACATATGTCGAAATGGGCGTCGTGTTGAAGCGTCTGAGGTGCTGGGAAACGACCCCAACACAAGTCGCCACCAAAACTCGAAAAAACATTCGAAGAATCGATACTTATCGACTAATTCAACGGTATTGAGGCTAACGGCCGACAACACAGCCAACAGCCAGTTCGCTGCGTTTGAGGTTCGGGGTTGGCCAAATTCCTGCTGCTGGTTGGCCGCTGATTGACATGCCGTTTTTCGAGGCAATAATCCGGTGTTTCACTAAGGTCATTTTACGCCGTAAGTCCCCCACGGCTGTCCGGAGAGTTCACTTGTCCCCGTTGTTAAAAAAGATCCCGCGCTACACCAAACCGGAGCAGATTGAGAAATTGAAAGCCGCGAGCCGCTTCAATGCTCAATTGATGGACTTCCTCAGACCATCGGTGAAGGCAGGTGTCACCACGGCGCAGCTGGACAAGTTGGCTCACGAATACACGCTTGATCATGGACACACGCCCGCCTGCTTGGGCTATCACGGGTATCCGAATACGATCTGCACCAGCGTGAACGACGTTGTGTGCCACGGAATCCCGAACAACATCCCGTTAAAGGATGGCGACATCATCAACGTTGACATCACGACCATTGTCGATGGCTGGTTCGGTGATCAGTCAGAAACCTTCATGATTGGCGAAGTCTCCGTGGCGGCTCGACGATTGGTGCAAACCACGTTCGAAGCCATGTTCCTCGGAATTCGCGCCAGCAAGCCCGGTGGGACCGTCAGTCAGATTGGCCGCGCGATTCAGGTGTTCGCTCGGGATGCTGGCTACGCCGTGGTGCGAGAATATCAGGGCCACGGGATTGGTCAGGAATTTCATCAAGACCCCGGCGTTCCTCATTTTCCGACGCTGACATCCAATCGTGATATCCTAAAGCCAGGCACGTGTTTTACGGTGGAACCCATGTTGAACATTGGCGGCTGGAAAACCAAGCTGGACAAAAAGGATGGTTGGACTGTACGGACCATGGATAGATCGCTGTCGGCGCAGTTTGAACACACTGTGTTGATGACAGAACATGGTCCGGAACTGCTCACGCTGACAGCCAACGGCCCCCAAGAAGGCGACATTCTGTAACGCGACTCAGATGAACTGACACTCAGCCAAACCCCGTGAAGAAAGCTCACCGCGATGACGTTACCTTCGGCCGAAACTCTGGCTGCCCTGCGAAAGTACGACACGCCGACCGTGTGCAATGTGATCGAACTGTTTCACGTCCGGGCGCGCAGTTCTGGTTACATGAATCGCACCATTGCCGCCTGTTTTCCAGAATTGCCGCCGATGGTCGGGTATGCCTCGACCGCCACTTTCCGTGCGTTATCGCCACCACGTGCCGGGGATGCGTACGCCGGGCTCGATGGGCAGTTGGCGGCTTTGGAACAACTGCCCGGGCCGCCGGTGATTGTGTTTCAAGATTTAGACCAGCCGTCCGCTGCGGCAACGTTCGGTGAAGTGATGTGTACCACTTACCAAGCATTTGGATCAACGGGTTTGATTACCTCCGGAACCGGTCGAGATCTCGATCAAGTGGCGTCGCTGAAGTATCCGGTGTTTACAGCGGGAACGTGTTGTTCGCACGGGGCGTGCCACATTCTGCACATCAATGTGCCGGTTGTGGTTGGCGGAATCACCGTTTACGCGGGCGATTTGTTGCACGGCGACTGCAACGGTGTCACCACGATTCCGATCGACATTGCGGCTGAAATCCCCGATGCCTGTGCCGCGTTTGCAGACGCCGAGCGGCACGTGTTGGACTACGTCAAAAGTGGTTCTCCCACAGCAGCGGGTTTTGCCGAGGCGAGACAGGCCATGACGGCAGACATTCAACGGCTGGCCGAGCGGCTGCGCGGGAAATCTGATCTTGGAAGCTGAGCGAACGCGGATCGCGCACGAAAAAGAAACGTTAGGCGGTAACGAAACGTTTCAAGCTGTCGGTTTACTCGGAATTCGTGAACGGCACGGCGCTAGCCACGGGCTTTGCCAGCGTATTTCTGTGCGTTGCCGGCGGCTAGCGCCGTGCCGCTGACGAAATCGACAGCTTGCCAACAATGGTCGCTGCTTATTGAATGTTGAATGTCGCCCGCAGGGCTTGCAACGCTTTGCCCGTTTGTTCACTGGCCACCACAACACTGACCTTGATTTCGCTGGTGTTGACCATTTCTACGTTGATCGAATTATCGGACAACGTGCGAAATAATTTCGCTCCGACGTCGGTGTGACTGCGAAGCCCGATTCCAGCGACGGTTAACTTGCCAATGGTCGGATTGCAGCTGACTTCGACACCCGTGTCTGCAGCCAAAACTTCTGTGACAACATCCACCGTTTGTTGCACGTCTTCCGAAGGGACGGTCATGGAAATATTCGCTTTGCCGTCTCGAGCCGCATTTTGGATGATCATGTCGACCATAATGCCCGCATCGGCGACGGCCGAAAAGATGGCGGCGGCCACGCCCGGCTTGTCGTCCAGCGTCGTAATTGTGACCCGCGCCTGACTTGTATCTGCGTACACATCGCTGACCACGATGTCTTCCATGCCGCTAAGTCGAGCCACGATATCCTGCTCCAGCTTCTCTGTGTCTCGATGAACCTGGACGTTCATGGTCGGCGCGTGGCTGACGACTGCTGGCAGGGCTGAGGATTCGCGGTCAAGCTGAAAACCTGCATGAGCAGCATTCACGGCAGCATCGCACAGGTTACGGTCCACAAGCACTGAGATTTTGATTTCGCTGGTGGTGACAATATGAATGTTGACATTTTCTTTGGCCAACACCTGAAACATATGAGCCGCCACGCCGGTGTACGTCTGCATTCCATGGCCGACAACGGACACTTTCGACAGTTCGCCCTGATGAGCCACCGTACCGCCGAGTATGTTGACGGCGTCGTTTGCCACTTGCAGTGCTTTTTCCAAATCCTCCTCAGCCACCGTAAACGATACGTTGGCTGTTCCCGCGACGCCGACGTTCTGAACCACCATGTCAACGGGGATCTTATTTTCTGACAGCAGCTCAAACACTTGGCTCATCACACCCGGCTGGTCGGGCACGCCAACCAAGCTAACGCGTGCTTCATTGCGAACAAACGCAACTCCGGTGACTCGGCGCGGCGGCTGTGCGGGAATCGGCGAAATCAATGTGCCGGGGCCATCCATATAAGACGGCTTCACTCGCAAATGCACTTTGTACTTCTTAGCGAATTCAATCGATCTCGAATGCATCACGCCAGCGCCCAAACTGGCCAGCTCCAGCATTTCGTCGTAAGACACCTGATCAATCTTCTTCGCTTTTTCCACCACGCGAGGATCCGTGGTAAACACGCCTTCGACATCCGTGTAAATTTCGCCCATTGATGCGTTCAAGACCGCGGCCAATGCCGCCGCCGTAGTATCGCTACCACCGCGACCGAGTGTTGTGATGTTGAAGTCTTCGTCGACGCCCTGAAAACCGGCGGCAATCACAATCTGCCCAGCTTCCAGAGCATCTTTAATACGCTGGGTCGAAATGCTGATGATGCGTGCCTTGGTATGGCTGCCGTCTGTGCGAACACCGATTTGCCCGCCCGTCAGACTAATGGCTGGCTCGCCCAATTCATGGACAGCCATCGCCATCAACGCCACGCACTCCTGTTCGCCAGTGGACAGCAGCATATCCATTTCTCGTGGTCGAGGCTTGGATGTGATTTCTGCTGCGAGTTTGACTAATTCGTCAGTCTTTTTACCGCGCGCGCTGACGACCATCACCACCTGATGTCCAGCCCGTTTCGCTGCCACCGCTTTTGCCGCCGCTCGGCGAATTCGTTCTGCGTCAGCGACACTGGTCCCCCCAAATTTCTGAACAACGATCGACACAGTTCACCTGTCGCTAAAATGAATGGAAGAAGAAAACTCCGCGAATGGCCCGCGAATGGCCCGCGAATGGCCCGCGAATGGCCCGCGAATCTCCCGCGAATGGCCCGGAATTTCCGCGTTCGCGGACTGCAACCGCAAGAAGAATACGAAAGGCGTTGTCGCGGGTCACCCGAAGTTCACAGAGTTTCGGAATTCCTCAGGGACAAGAACATCCTGAGTCATGGGGCGGCTCTAGGCAATCGTCTACTCAGCCACGCGAATAATGCGTTTTCCGGTCAGCACTTGGCCATTCGGATTCGTGGCCTTCACCGAAATCGTATAGGTGCCAGCTGCGATTGCTGCCGTCGGAAAATTTGCTTGAAAGATATGCGGCGACAACATCGGCTTCGCCAAACCTCGCCATTGCAGATTCGGCTTCAGCGCTTGTTCTTCATCCCACAACGCCTGAAAAACGGGATCCGTGATCATGACCTTCTCCATCGGCTGCCACGTTGTGGACGCATGGCCTTCCAGCCGCCACTGAACATCGGCCCCCGGCATCGCATTAAAGATGTTCGCATGGAACAACGGTTTGTCTTCGGCTGCCGCAGTCTTCGCAAGATTCACGACTTCCGGGGCGATCAAACGCATCTGGTAGTCCGCAGGCTTCCCGGCCGCTCGATATTCCAGTTCATACTTCTGACCATCAAAGTGCATCACGGTGTGACCATTGGGAGTGCCATCGGTACACATCGAATGCGGAATGCCTTCTTCGCTAGGCTTGCCCGACCACCATGATCCGCAAACAGTGACGTTAATAATATGATGATGGGGTTTCGGATTCTGCCAACCTTCTTTGCTGTCGACCATCACGTGTTCGTGGTGATGCGTGTGTCCCGACAAAGAAATGCAGTGCTGACGACTTTCCAGAATCCGAAACAGCCGCTGCCGTTTGGGTTCTAGCCATGGCGACCTGACCAACGGAATATGCATCATGCCGACAACCAGTTGATCCTGCGGAACGCTCTTCAGATCGTTTTCCAGAAACTCCAGCTGAGCGTCACTCAGACCGCTGCGATAGAACTTTCGCTGACCATCCGACATCCAGTGAATATCATCGATCACCAGAAAGTGGACGCCGCCGTAGTTAAACGAATAGTAAGCCGGGCCGTAAACTCGTTCGTAGGTTTCGTCGCTCAGCTCATCGGTTTCCGCTGCGTAGTTGATGTCGTGGTTGCCGATCACGTTGTACCACGGCACACCGATGCGACCGAGTGTTCGATTGAAGCTGTCGAACAGATTCAGGTCGTCAAACAGAATGTCGCCCAGCGTAACTCCGAATGCCGCTTTGACACCGATCAGCGGTTCCACGACATCGTGAGCGATGTAGTCAATCTCCTGTTGATTGCGTGGCTGAGGATCGCCGAAAAACAACACGTCAAACGCTGTCGGTTCGTCCTGCTTGTACAGCGGAAAGTTGATGGCACTTGGCAACGGGCCCGTGGGCAGCACGCCCGGAAACGTCAGATTTGTGGGAGAACCTTTGGGTTTGTGAATGTAATAGAAGCGAGACAAATGGTCCTTGTCCGTGACTGTGCGATAGCCGGTGGGCTTAATCACAAACACAATCGTGTCGTCTCCCACACCGATGGAATATTTCCCCGCGTCGTCCGTGTGCACAACTTCGCGACCGTTTGATACGCCAACCCCAGCGATGCCGGCTTCGCCCGCGTCGAATTGTGCATTGTTGTTGGCGTCAAGAAACACGATCCCCTGAGCTGTCTTGTCGGCTGTCTCGTCGGCCTTCACTTCAGCCAGCGAACACGGCAGTAGCACGAGCATTAGAAACAGGGTGGGGCGTGGGATGATGTCTGAAAATCGGCGGGAGGCGAACATGGCGTATCACTGTTGTGTTGGAAATTGTGGGCAGAAGCGATGAAGGTAGCACAAACATGATGATTTGGTAGTGCTGTGGGCACTGCGGCTGGCAGAGATCGTCAGACAGTCTGACTTCTGCAGACGTCAGCAATTGCAATCCGCGAGTTGACGGTTACGATTCGCTGGATGCCGTGCTTTTTAGGCGGCAAAATGAACGTTTGGTGGGGCTCAAGTGGCCACGCTAGGCGGTCTGTCGAACCAAAATCTGGCCGTCGGCACCAGCGAGGTGCCAGCGATTACGAGAATATAGGGAATTGAGATGAGTATCGATCATTTGGAACGCGTGAAAAGTTTTCTGCCAACTGTTACCGCAGACGACCCCAGCAGTGACCACGCTGGAACCACACCCGGAAGTTTCGCTTCCGCGTCTCACATCGCCCCCGGCCGTGCCGGAGCTCTCACATACTCATCACCAGATACTCAGGGCATGCCTGAGCCATCCGACAAGACCGCTTGGGACTTTATGCCCTCAGGCTGGACTCGCAAGCCGGGCTTCGAAACGGACTATGAGAAAGCGGAAGCGTGGCAAGCCCCACAAGGTTTCGTCGCCAGCACACAATTGGAATCGGCTCGCTTGGGAATCATCACTGCAGAAATGCTGCGTGTCGCCGATCGCGAACATCATCTCACACCAGAACAGGTGCGAGACGAAATCTCCGCTGGCCGCATGGTGATTCCCGCCAACAAAAACCACCTGCGTTATAACCTCGATCCCATGGCGATTGGCCGAGCGTCGAAGACAAAAATCAACGCCAACATGGGTGCGTCTCCCGTTTCTTCGGGCACAGACGAAGAAGTCGAAAAACTACAGTGGGCCGAAAAATGGGGTGCCGACACCGTGATGGACCTGTCCACCGGTGGTGACCTCGACGCTTGTCGGCAAGCGATTATCGAAAATAGCACCGTGCCTATTGGAACCGTGCCGATCTATTCGATGATCATTACCCGCAAGATCGAAGAACTCAGCCGCGAAATTATCCTCGAATCACTTCAGCACCAAGCCAAGCAGGGCGTCGACTATTTCACGATCCACGCTGGCGTGCTGGAAGAGCATCTGGTGTTGGTCAAGGACCGACTGATTGGGATTGTCAGTCGTGGCGGGTCACTGCTGGCCAAGTGGATGATTCACCACAGCAAGCAGAACATCATGTACACGATGTGGGAAGAAATCTGCGATGTGATGCGCGAACACGACGTCACCTTCAGCATCGGCGACGGACTACGGCCTGGCGGATTGGCAGACGCCACCGACCTGGCTCAACTGGCCGAACTTTCCACTCTGGGTGAACTCACGGAGCGTGCCTGGCGGAAAGGTGTGCAAGTGATGGTGGAGGGCCCGGGGCATGTGCCGTTGGACCAAATCGAATTCAACATGAAGCTGCAGCGAACTTTGTGTCATGGAGCTCCGTTCTACGTGCTGGGCCCATTGGTTACGGATATGTTTCCAGGCTACGACCACATCACCAGCTGTATTGGTGCCACCAACGCCGCGTGGCATGGTGCCAGTATGCTGTGCTATGTGACGCCCAAGGAGCATCTTGGTCTGCCCAAAAAAGACGACGTCAAACAAGGCTGCGTGGCCTACAAGATTGCCGCCCATGCGGCCGATATCGCGTTGGGAATTCCTGGCACGCGAGACAACGACGACAACCTGACTCGTGCGCGAGCGGCGTTGAACTGGCAAAAGCACTTCGATCTCAGCTTCGACCCAGATGTGGCTCGCGCCTATCACGACGAAGACTTGGACGTCGACACGGATTTCTGTGCGATGTGCGGGCACGACTGGTGCAGCGTCAGAATCAGCAAAGAAATTCAGCAGTTTGCGAGCGGTAAGGCAGAAGAATACAAATGGGAGAACGCCAAAGTCACGGCAGCACTGACCGCCGAACAGCAGGAGATTCTTGAAAAGCGAGGCGTGCTAAGTCCGGAAGAAGTCCATCGCTTGGCCAGCAAAACCAAGAAGACGATGGGAGCCGAAGAAGGCAAGGCTCAGTGCCACAGTGAAGTCGCCGATCCAGAAAAAGCGCAGCTGCTGCAGATTGTGGAACTGAGCGACTAAGCCACCAATTTTTGTTTCGGGCGGATTCGAGTGGCACCGCTTGCCTTTCAGGCCAGCGGTGGGCTGTTAAACATTCGATGTTGAGAATTGTCCATGAAGGATTGGTTTTGGAGAATGTTTCTTTCTTGTTTCAGCCCGGAGGGCGACACAAACCCGTTGCCCACGGCAGACTTGTGTCAGCCTCCAGCCTCCAGCCTTGTGTTTTCTGGTTCCGGGGGGGGCTTGAACTGCCTGTCGTGTTTTTCAGCCGCGCAGTGCAACGCGGTTGATGATCTGTCGTCAACTCGGCTGCTGCTTGGATTGGTTTCCGGTATGCTCCTGCAATTCATCGTTCCTAATCCGCCCGCATCATCCGCTAGTCCGCCACCATGTATGCTGCGCCCCCGATCTGCCACTTGCTCGTAATTCGGTCGCGCGACATTGATCGGGCTGTCAAGTTTGATCAAACGATGGGGCTGCTCTTCAGCAAACACTCACACGGAAATGGCCCCGAGCACTCTACCTCCGAAGCGTTCGGATTTGTGTTCGAAATCTACCCCGCTCGCGACGACTCTGACTCCACGGCAGCGACCCGTTTCGGCTTACATGTCGACAACGTCGATTCCGTTGTTGAAATGCTTCTGGAAATCGGTGCGAAACTCCGAACGAAAGTCGAAGACACGGAATGGGGGCGTCGGGCGGTCGTCCATGATTTTGACGGACATATCGTCGAACTAATTACGCCCATTAACCGGCAATCTAAGGTCGCGGATGAGTACAATCTCCGAAATCCAGACGGCGGATAAGCTGGCTGTCCGAATTAGAAACCGCGCAGTTCTCGGATGTCGGCGAAGCCGCGAAGCGTGTAGTCGATGCCAGCGTAATCTAGGCATGAACACAACGCTCGCACAGCAACCCCCATGCCATCGGGGCCACTGAAGCCGCCGAATTGGCCGCCGCCTTTGAGGTGGGGTTCTGTTTCCAGATAGAAGCCGGGGATGCCCAGTTTTGCTAGGCGTTTTTCGATCTCCGGCAATTGCTCCCGAAGATGACGAAACACCAGTTCGTGTCCGGCATCGCCTTCGTTCGCCGGAACAAAGTTCTTCAAGCGTTCTTCGTCGACGGCTCCTGTCCAGACCAGTGAGGGATCGATTCGATAATCCTTCACATGCATCCAGCCGAGGTAGGGCACAGTGGCTTTGTATTCTTCGAACACTTGAACAGGATTCTTGTTCTGAGCCGCCACATTGCCGCCGTCAAAGATCAGCACCATGTTCGGATGGTCAACACGCTTGGCCAATTCGGCCAACAGGGGACCTGTTTCTCCCACCAAGTTTGGTTCGATTTCCAGTCCATAGACCAAACCTTCGGCCGCGCATGCGGCTGTGATTTTCCGGATCTGATCAGCAGCGGCATCCAGATGATCTTCTGGTTTGCTGCCGCGCGGGTGATAAAACGAAAAACCGCGGATCAGTTTCGTATCCAGCGCCTTGGCCGCAGCAATCGTTTTGGCGACTTCGCCGTTCAGGTATTCGTCGATGGGAACAAACGCATTGTGAGAACCATCGTCGATATCCAGCAGTTTGACCTTGCCCACGCGAGCACCGATGCTGGTGACGCTGATGCCGTATTCCGCGTGATATTCTTTCAGCCGAGCGAATTGAGCTGCGGACAGATCGACCACGTGCTGGATGTTTCCGTCACCCGCCACATCGATAAATCGCGGGCTGTAGTTACGGATTCCAATCGCAGCCAGAGCCGTCATTTGCTCCAACGCAGTTCGGTGATTCGCAGCTTCGTCGGCGAAGGCGCTAATGATAACAGATGGCTTGGCGGCCATAAAACGGGGCTTTCCACACAAGAAACAATTGAACCGGGAACAGCTGATGTTCAGCCAGTGGTTATTGTTCTGCGAAGAAAGCGGGAAGACAACCGTGGGCCGCAGGAAAGGCAAACGCAGGTCGTTTTATTTGGTGTTTTCAACGCCAATTGGAGTTCGACGTTGGGCCGGTCACAGATGATGGTCAGATGGGGAAAGGGTGGCCGGGGTTGGAGCGAGGTACGAGTGAAACCCCGGGGCTTCCTTCGCAAGCTTAGTCCAGCCCCGGCCACCCCCAAAACGAACTGCCGATTGGCTTAGTTCTTTGAGAATCGGCTGTCGAGCAATCTGAGTGCTTCGGCCACATCTTGATCGCTGCTGATTTCGTCGCTAGTGCGACCTCGGAAGAATGTTCTTTGAACGTTTTGTGGCAGTGGAACATTCACATCTGGAGAAAGCCCCAGGCCGGCGTAGTTGTCGTGATTCGGTGAAAAGAACTTGGCCGTCGTGAGCTTCAGGCCCGTTCCGCCGGGCAGGTGAATGATCGTTTGCACGGACCACTTGCCGTATGTTTTGCGGCCAACAATTCTGCCACGACCATGATCCTTAATCGCTCCGGCCACAATCTCACTGGCACTCGCGCTGTTCTCATTCACTAATAACACCAACGGTAAAGAGCGTGTGTTATAGTCGCGAGCTCGGAACGTTTGGTTTTGATCGAATGATCGACCTTCGGTGGAAACCAAGACACCCTTGTCAATGAAGCGGTCGATCACAGCGGCCGCAGTGTCCAGCAATCCGCCTGGATTATCTCGCAAATCCCAGATCAGACTTCGCATTCCCTGCCGCTCAAGACTTGCCAAAGCTTCATCCATTTCTTCTTCGGTTGAGCTTTGGAAACCCGTCATGCGGATGTATCCAATTCCATTCACTTCATCCAGCATCAGTGTGCGCGTCACGCTTTTGACCTGCACAGGACGCCGTGACAGCACGCTGCGTTGAATTTTTCCTTCTGGTGATTGGAAAGCCAGATCCACTTGGCTGCCCTTTGTGCCACGCAGCAGTCTGGCCGCGTCGTCTGTGGTGAGGTTCCGACAGTCGCGGCCGTCGATTTCGACGATGAAGTCTCCCGGCCGCAAGCCGCCTTCTTCCGCTGGGCTGTCCAGCAACACATTGACGAGGTGCATTCCCTGCCCTTTTTCGGCTTCCATTTCGATGCCGATGCCGACAAATTCGCCTTGGATGCTGCCGAACAAATCGTTGTATCGATCGGGAGTCAAAAAGTTGCTGTAATCGTCTAACGCATTGCAGCCACCGAACAGATATTCCATCACCACGGCGGAAGCGGAAAGATTCAAGTCTCGTTCTGCGATTTCACAGACTTGAGTCACAATCATGCGGGCTTCCAGTCGGCTGGCAACTCGACGATTCCAAAAATTGCGGATCAAGTCTTTACGAACACGTTCGATACTGTCTTTGGTTTTTCCGGACAGATGGGTTTCAACAAACCGCTGATTCCCCAGTGCCATATAGAAGCTTTCGGTACCGTGCGAAACGAATTTCGTGGCGGAAACGGTGTCCACGTATTCCAGCTGCACCCGAGTCATGACGTCTTCCATCAGGTTCAACGCTTCCGAGCGTCCTTGACGAAGCATGTCTTTTTCGAAACTGCCGTCGGAATAGCGACGATCAATGGCAAAGTGAACGCGTGTGCGTCGCAATGCGTATTTCAGTTCTTCGTCGTCGGCGAATTTTTCCAGAGCCGCTTCGTACAGCTGGATGGCTTCCACCCACTGCCGACTGGCTTCCAGCGTTTCTCCGCCGACAAGCGCTTGATTCGAGCTGCTGTAGCGAGACACGTCTATTTTTGCGTCGGCTGCTGCCAGAGATGCTGACGCAAAAACCTGACACGCGAGGCCCAACAGCAAGGCTGTGGCTAACGACTTCAGGCGACGTTGTGAATTCAAAAGCTGCATTACCGTTCCCCTCACATCGATTCAGATTGTCTAGCAATCAAAAACCGACTGGCTTTAGCAGTGGAAGATTCGGGCCTGCATCCTGCAGTCTGTGTGTTCTCCGTTAACGAACTCGTCTCTTTGCTAAAACCTTTCCTAAGTGGTCCTTCGAAGCGACAACCGTCCTTCAAAGGTCTCAATTTTACGATGACGATCTGTTGTTCACCAGCAACAAATGTTGCCAACAAACAGGTTCATGAGCAGAAGAGTCCGTTTCTTCCTGACGTTCACGTTGCTGGGGGGCAGCGTTTGGTGAACGAAGACAGCACCGTGTCGATCATGCTTGCCAGCCACATTAATCAACAATTGTTTAAAATGACGAGCACAGTTCGACTATATGGCGGGTTTTGTTGCTGGTCAAACGGTTGTTCCCGCTAAGGTTTCACGGAACCGAGGAATCGTCACAATCCTCACAATTGCCAAGGTTTATCAGGGTTTTCCAGCCGCTCATTCCGGTTCCGGCGGGACGCACAGTGCCGAATGCGGCGAAGGCGACCCAGCAGAATTCCGTAAAACTCCTGCGAAATAAGGCTTTGCAATTCAAATTGGGGCGACGTTCGACTGATGGGCTGCAGCATTGTAACGATTACAAGGTAAGTGTTCAGAAAACATCGCGGAATCAAGACGTGCGTCGCGAACGCGCCGCAAGTGTGGATCGCGAGCCAGTCAAACGGAAAGACTGATTCCGACGCCAGTTCTTCGACAATGCTCGGAACGACACCAATTTCGGGGCATCATGGAACTGATGTTTGGGCTGGAGTTCGCTATGTTCCCTTGACGGCGATCCTCAGACGAGGCCGCGCATCACTTTTCTTCAGCCGTTGAGACGCTAGTGGTCTGTCACGTTTAAGAATAGGGGTTCTTCATTTGTAGCTCGGCGGTCTCCGCCGAGAAATCACGATCGAGACCACCGAGCGACATTTTGCCAACCCGCAAACTAAGCTTTCAGAGACCACGAGACTCAGATTTTTCATCGGGCAACACAAGCCCGGGGCTAGCGCCCCAACGGCTGGAAAAATTCGCGATACCCAACTAGGAACAACCAACATGACCGGCACCGCAGCCCTTCGATTTGCGATTATCGTTCTAACGCTGACTCACACGCTTGCCACTGGCTGGGCGCAACAGGCGCGAATTTATCGTGATCGCGTTGAGCCACATTGGTTGGGGGACGGTGATCGATTTTGGTATCGCGTGGACTTGCCGGACTCACACAAAGAATTCTGGCTGGTCGACACCAAGGAAGGCAAACGTTCGCCCGCTTTTAATCATGCGAAGGTGGCGGAGTTATTGAGAACCGAAACCGGGTTGCCAGTGGATTCCATCGAATTCTCCGATGACCCGCAAACCTTGGTGCTCAAGGGACGCGGCAGCGAATGGCAACTCAACCTGACGACGTACCAAATCGAAACACTCCGCGACGGCCGCGATCGATCGAACTCAAACGGCTTCTTTCTACCGCCCCGAAAGTCAGTGGGCAAGGGCGGCGACGTTGAACTCAAGATCACCAATCAACTCGATGTCCCCATCGACCTCATCTGGATCAACACGCAGGGCGAACAGCAATCGTACGGAACGGTCCCGGCCGGGCAGCAGCGAAATCAACATACCTATGTCGGTCATGTCTGGCTGTTGAAAACCGAAGCGAAGTCGTTGGCCTGTTTCGAAGCTGCCGATCGCCAAAATGAAATCATCGTGGACACTGCCAGCCTGAAAACAGTGAAACGCATGGCTCAACCACGTCCAGAACGTCGCAACAATCGCCGTCCAAGCGAACGGTCGGGGGCTCAGTCCGCTAACGGTATGTGGGATGCGTACGTCGAAGACCACAACCTGTGGTTAAGGCCCGCTGACGATTCCGAAGATCAGCAGCCGTTGCAACTGTCAACCGATGCTACTGCGGAACATTCCTTTCACAAAGATACGGCTCGCGCCCGATTGGTGGAAATGGCGTACGCACTGGAAGAAGCGGCGGCTGACGTGCCAGATGTGCGTTGGTCGCCAGATGGCAATCACCTGCTGGCATTCCAGACCACCACCGTTCCCGAACCGCGCGTGCAATACCTCGAATCATCGCCGAAGGACCAATTGCAACCGAAACTGCAGAGCTATCCGTATGCCAAGCCCGGCGATTCGTTGCCGCAAACGACTCCCCGATTGTTTATCGCAGCCGACGGCCAAGAACGCGAAATTTCCACGTCTCTGTTTCCCAACGCCTTCAAACTGCAATTCCTGAAATGGTCTGAAGACAGCAGCCGGTGCTGGCTGTTCTACAACGAACGTGGTCATCAGGTGCTGCGAGTACTGGAAGTCGACGCGGCCAGCGGGAACGTTCGAACGGTCGTCGAAGAACGCAGCGATACGTTCGTTCATTATTCCACCGGCGGAAAATTTGTGCTGGAATGGCTGAGCGAAGAACAACTGCTGTGGGCCAGTGAGCGATCGGGCTGGAACCACTTGTATCGTTACGATGTCAACACTGGCACAGTGCTAAATGCTATCACATCCGGTGACTGGAACGTGCGACGCATCGAACATATCGATCGTGACGCCGGTGTGGTTTGGTTCTACGCCGTCGGCATTGCCGCAGACCAAGATCCGTATCACGAACACTTCTGTCGCGTCAACTTAGACGGCACCGGAATGCAGGTGCTGACCCAAGGCGATGGGACTCACGAAATCGAATGGACGCCGAACAAGACGATGTTTTTCGATCGCTATTCTCGAGTCGACCTCGCACCGATCACGGAATTACGCAGCGCCAGCGATGGTGCTCTGATTGTGCCGTTGGAAATCGGTGATGTGTCCGAAGTGATTCGTGACCGAGGACATTTGCCAGAACGATTCGTGGCGTTGGGGCGTGATGGGACGACGGGAATCTACGGCATCATTCATCGCCCTCGCCACTTCGACCCCCAACAGTCGTATCCAATTGTCGAAAACATCTACGCCGGACCGCACGATCATCATGTTCCCAAAGCGTTCCGCAGCAGCTATCGCCATCAACAACAGATCGCGGATCGCGGCATGATTGTGGTGCAAATCGACGGCATGGGAACTGCCTGGCGTTCGAAGGCGTTTCACGATGTGTGTTACAAAAACCTGCGAGATGCTGGCTTTCCCGATCGCATCAAGTGGATTCGCGCGGCCGCCGAAAGTCGACCGTTTATGGATGTCGGTCGCGTCGGAATTTACGGCGGCTCAGCCGGTGGACAAAATGCCATGGCGGCTGTGTTGTGGCACGGCACGTTCTATCGCGCGGCAGTGGCAGACTGCGGCTGTCATGATAATCGGATGGATAAACTGTGGTGGAACGAACAATGGATGGGGTGGCCGGTGGATCACGTCTATGCGTCGAATTCGAACACCGAAAACGCTCACCGCCTGCAGGGAAAGCTGATGCTAGTCGTCGGAGAACTCGACCGAAACGTCGATCCCGCCAGCACAACTCAGGTGGTGAATGCTCTGATCAAGGCGGACAAAGATTTCAAGATCCTGCCGATTCCTGGAGCCGGACATGGAGCCTGCGAAGGTTCGTACGGGTCGCGTCGTCGCTCCGAATTTTTGGCAACGCATCTGCGAGCCTTGAACCAATGAGATCTTAGCCAATGAGATCTTCAATGACTTGCCCGCCGAACTGCGATAGCTGTTTGAACCGGCCGGCGTGATAGTACGTCAGCCGATTGTCGTCGAGTCCCATTAAACGCAACAACGTCACATGCACATCGCGCAGCGGGTGGACGCATTCCACCGCTTCTGCGCCGATTTCGTCTGTGGCACCAATCGTGTGACCAGCTTTGACTCCACCGCCCGCAAACCACATTGTCATCGCCTTGGCGTTGTGATCGCGGCCGTACGACTTGCCTCCACCACGCAGTCCGTTGTCCGGCGTGCGGCCGAATTCTCCGCAGAAAAACACCAGTGTGTCCTTCAACATATCGCGTTGCTTTAAGTCTTGTAGCAACGCGGCAATCGGCTGGTCGACACTCCGAATCAGCGACCCGTGGGCGCGTTCGATGTAGTCATGACTGTCCCAGTTTCCGGCGTAGGCCTGCACAAAGCGGACACCTTGTTCCACCAGTCGCCGGGCTAACAAACACTTGCGACCGAAGTCGTCGGTTTTCGATTCGCCGATACCATACATGTCCAGCGTCGCCTTGCTTTCGCCCTCCAGATCCAGAATTCCGGGCACTTCTGTCTGCATGCGGTAAGCCAGTTCGTACGACCCTAATCTGGCTTCTAAATCGGAGCGGCCTGGTCGTTGAGTCAGATGTTGAGCGTTCAGGTTCGCCAGCAGATCCAAATTCTGACGTTGGCGTTCGCGCGTGACGCCAGCGGGGGGATTCAGATCAAGAATCGGGCTGCCTTCCGGCCGCAGCGGAGTCCCCTGAAACTGTGCCGGCAGAAATCCGTTCGACCAATTGGCGGCTCCACCCTGTGGATAGCTTGTTCGCGGCAGCACCACAAAACCGGGCAGGCTTTTGTTCTCAGACCCCAAGCCATACGTCATCCACGAACCCATGGCCGGATCGCCGCCAAAGCGGTTGCCGGTGTTGATGTGATAACAGGCGGTGGGATGATTGACCGATTCCGCCTGGGCTCCGCGATAGAAACAAATGTCGTCCACGCGATGCTGCAGATGCTGCCACTGATCACACACGTCAGCCCCAGATTCTCCGGCCTTAAGAAATTCGAACGGCGTCTTGACGAAGTACCGCTTTCCAGACGACATCGCACTTTCCTTGTCGCCACCTCGCGTAAATTCCTGCAGATGCCGGCGCGTGAGTTCCGGCTTGGGGTCGAACGTATCAATATGCGAAGGCCCGCCTTCCATCATCAAAAAGATACAACGTTTCGCCGCCGCAGGCACGTGCTGCGGCGAGTCAGTTGTCGACTGCGTTGGCTGCTCCGCTTGCAGCTGCGCGGTGAGTGCGATCGAACCAATGCTGGCTCCGAGACCGTACAAAAAATCGCGGCGCAGATGGGATGTTGCTGTGCGCTGGTTGTTCATGTTGTGTGTTCCCTGTGAGCTTTGTGAGCGGCACGGCGCTAGCCGCCGGTAACGCACTGAAAAACGCTGGCAAAACCGGCGGCTAGCGCCGTGCCGCTCATTCAGCGTAGATGCTCTTCAATCAATCAAGGTACGCGAATTCGTTTAGGTTAAAGATCACTAGGCACACCTGAGCTAAACCTCGGGTGCGGGCGTTGACATCGGACGGTTGCAAATCAGGCACATAACTTTCATACGCCGGCATGATTTCAACAAAGTCATAAGGTTCCCCGGTTTTTTCCGCCATGACTGTTCGCGTGGTTTCCGCAGGGTACGTCTGAGCTTGATGGGTGCGAACGGATTCTTCCTGCGTGGCCGACTGCCAGTGTTGCAGACAGGTTTGCGTTTCTGAAGCGGTCGCGGAACGCCCGAGTGCAATCGCGAACGCCTGTTGAATTTTGTGTTCGTCCGATGTCTGTTCGTCACGCAGTAAGCTGGCCGCGAAAGCTAACGCTCGGTCCTGCACTTCTTGGGAATTGAACAGTGTCAACGCTTGAGGTGCCACGGTGGACGTGTCGCGTAATTCGCAGGACTTGTCGGGGCCGGGTTGATTGAAGGTTTCCAAAAACGGGTCTCGCAGTCCGCGAATCTTTTCCGCGTACAGGCTTCTGCGGTTGCGCTGTGTGGGCAATGGATCGGGTTCGTACACCGATGCTGTTCCGCCCATGATTTGTCGAGGCTGCATGGCGACTTCCCGATTGATATCCGGCCGACACGGAAGACCGCCCACTTGCGGATTCAGTTCGCCACTGGATTGCAACATCGCATCCCGCAGTTCTTCTGCCGTCAGTCTGCGAGATCGTTGCACGGCGTACGATTCACCCAGCGAATCCTGTGCAGCCAACGCCTTCGGATCGGGATGCCGCGAACTTCGTCGCCACGTCTGTGATGTCAAAATCAGTTCATTCAAAGCTTTCACCGACCAATCGTGTTCGATGAACCAGTTGGCCAGATAGTCGAGCAACGCCGGGTGCGTGGGCAGCTTTCCTGTGGCGCCGAAATTGTTGGGGTTTCCGGCTATGCCTTGGTTGAAATGCCAAGCCCAGACACGATTCACCATGACTCGCGCTGTGAGCGGGTTCTGGGAATGTGCAATCCAGTCTGCCAACTGCAGTCGACGGTGTTGCTGCCCGGCACCGAATTCGTACGCCGACATTTGTCCGAGTTTCGCGGCGGCGCTCAGGGCGGCGGGC
The DNA here is from genome assembly GCA_041688835.1 of Fuerstiella sp. GTDB lineage: Bacteria > Planctomycetota > Planctomycetia > Planctomycetales > Planctomycetaceae > Fuerstiella. The sequence goes on along the minus strand of JBDNHJ010000072.1, from coordinate 5,014 downwards.
TTAACGGCATCGCCCTGAGTAAACGCGTCGCCGCCGGTCAGGATGTAGTCGTCTTCCAGACTTCCTGTGCCCCACGGCTGATTCGGCAGCGTGATACGGCTGCTGACATTTTTGCGTTCGATGGTGTTGCCCGTATAAACAGCGAAGGCGATGGGTTGAGTTTTGTCGAGCTCCCAAGTGTGTCGCGAGATATTCTTTCCGATGCGTGCCACGGATGCTTCGTCGCCCGGATCAAGGCCGTTTTCTCCCACCTTCGCGTCGCCATCTTCCGCCGTGCGACGTACTTGCATTTGTTGTTCGAGCGAAGTTTTTTGTGTGCGGTAGGTGGCGAGTTTGGCGTTCGTCCACTGATCGGCAGATTCGAATCCCGTTTGGTTTTCGCTGTCCAGAAACGGCGTGTCTCGTTCTGCAAACTGAGTGGTCGAAAACACGGCCAGCATGCCGTAGTAATCACGAGTGGGGATGGGATCGAACTTGTGGTCATGGCATTTTGCACATTGCAGCGGGTGAGCCAGAAACGTTTGACCGACGGAATCTGTGACATCATCCAGCCACTGCTGACGAGTCTCTCGAAAGACGCTCATCCCAGTCTGTTCCCAAGCCCCCATGCGCAGAAACCCCGTGGCGATCACGTTTTCCGGATCATCCGGGTCAATTTCGTCGCCAGCGATTTGTTGACGCACAAATTCCGGGTACGGCTTGTCAATATTGAATGCGCGCACCACGTAGTCGCGATAACGCCATGCGTTGGGACGTGAATAATCATTCGCAAACCCAGCGGAATCCGCATACCGCGCCACGTCCAACCATTGCCGCCCGAAGTGTTCGCCATAGTGTGGCGACGCCATCAGTTCGATTGCGTAACTTCGAACCGCTGCAGCGCGATCGGCTTGGCACTCCGTGGCAAACTGAACTGCTCGCGCTGGATCTGCGGCGGGCAGTCCCGTCAGTCCGAAGCTCAATCGTCGAGCGAGTTCACTTGCCGCAGCCGGTGGAGCTGGTTCCAAAGACAACTGTTGCAGTCGACGGTTGATAAACCAATCGACGGGATGCTCGCCTGCGGGAACAGCTTCCAACAGCAGCGGACGATACGCCCACAAATGCTCGGTCTTGTAGCGACGATTCGTCCATGCCTCGCCAAGTCCCCCGGACGTCGGAACCACTTCGCCCTCGGCGTAGATTCGCTGAATTTCTGCAACTCGCTCCGCAGCAGGCCAAGGCGCACCAGCGTTAATCCAATCGCGAATCCACCACGACTGTTCTTCCGTCAGTTGTTCCGATTCTTTGGGTGGCATTTCGTAGCCGTCCACCGCACGCGTCGTCACTTGATACAACAGGCTGTGTTCGCCCTTGCGGGGAATCAGCACTTCGTCGCCATAGGCTTCGCCGCCTTGCAACATGGCTTCGCGCGACAGCATGTTGAAGCCGCCTTCCACGTTGTCGGCATCGTCGCCATGACAAGCGTTGCACTTCTGAACCAACAATGACTGCACATTCAGCGCAAACAGCTTCTCACCGACGCTGGGTTCCACAACGGCTTCGTCAGCCGCGCCCGCGGCGCTGATCAGGAAGAAGACTGTGAGGAAGATTGAACGATCTGATCGGATACTCATGAATAGTTTCCAGCTCCTGAGTGACCACGGGTGTAACTGCATCGATATTGATTATAGCCCATTGGTGCGACGGATCGAAGATCCGTCTTTATGGATTGTGCGGGGTTCCCGGCATGTGATTCGAGCAATTCACAGACTGCGGTCAAATTTTCAGCAAGGCTAGAATCGCTGATTCGATATCCACCGCGAATTCCTTCCAAACTCTGCGATCGGCGAATTATGGCGACGACCTCTCACGACCAGTCAATTCTCGACGCACTGGATGAGCTCGTTGAATTGCGGCCATTTCCAGCGACAGCCAGTCAGTTGATCGGCGCATGCCGCAACGAAGACGTGACTGCTCAACAGATCGCCACAATTATCGCGGTGGATTCGGCGCTGACCGTAAAAACACTGCAGATTGCCAACAGCCCCATCTATGGGCACAGTGGGCAAATATCCTCAGTGCAGCACGCCACCGTGGTCCTCGGATTACGTGCACTCAGAAACCTTGCCATCGCGACTGCTGTCGGAGACGTGTTCGGAAGAGGCGACCACAGTACAGCGCGAACTCGCGAACAGCTATGGCAGCACTCACTGGCCTGTGGCAGTGTGTCACGCACCGTGGCCAGCGTCACCGGCTTGTGTCATCCGGACGAAGCTTTTCTGGCCGGAGTGGTTCACGATGTCGGCAAACTTTTCTTCACAGATCACTGCCCTGATCAGTACATGAAGCTACTGGAAAATCCAGATTCGGCTGCGCGAGTCGCAACGGAAGTCGAACATTTTGGTGTCGCTCACACATACGTCGGCGGAGAATGCAGCCGAACATGGGGTCTGCCAGACGAAGTTAGCGACGTGATTTGTTTTCACCATCAGCCAGACGAATCCGATTTCGAAAGCAACCTGTTAAACATTGTCGCAGCCTCAAACCAGTTGACTCAGATCTGGGACGTACCAGACCAAGTCGGCACCACCGACAACTCGCAGACCGTCCTGAAGCTGATTTCTGTTGATCTTTCACCAGATGAAATCGAAAGCCTGAAAGAACGATCGATCGCAGAACTGGCGATTCTGCGGGACATCCACAAGAGTTCATGAGCAGTGCAACATACTCAGGTGATTTGCCGTTAAGGCGTCTGCTGACAGTCGCGATGTGGATGCTGGGAGTGCTGATCTTCGGCACCTTCGGCTATTGGATGGTTGAAGGCTGGAGCCTGCCGGACTGCTTCTATATGACAGTTATTACGATTTCGACCGTCGGCTACGAAGAAATCAATGAACTGACTCAACAAGGCCGCTGGTTTACATCCGGGTTGATTTTTATCAGCCTTGTCAGCATGACCGGATGGACGGCCATGCTGACCAGTTTTATTGTCGGATCGGATCTCAACGGACATTTTCAACGTCGGAGAACTGCGCGCATGATTGATTCCATGAAGAACCACACCATCGTCTGCGGTACCGGCCTGATGGCCAATGCGGTGGTGGAACGACTCATGCAAAAACGTCATCCCGTCGTTCTGATTGATCCCGATGAGGATAAACTGAATGCGATGAAGGCAAAATTCCGGCGACTCGAAATTCTCTGCGGGAGTCCGACAAACGAACTCATTCTGGCGAAAGCGAATGTGATGGCCGCCAGTCACGTTGTGGCGGCAACAGACTCCGAAGTGGACAACCTGCTGATTGGAATTACGTGCAAAGACCTTGGCACCAACATCTCAGTGATTGCAGAATCGAACGATGTGACCATCGCCAACCGCATGCGAAAGACAGGCATTGACGAAGTGATCTCCCCCAGCCAGTTGGGCGGACAACGAGTCATGGATCTGATTCTGGCCTGAATGCTGCCGTCAACGAACAACAGCGATCGCGTTGCAAGGTCTGAAAAACGACGTTGATCCTGACAGAAATCATTACGTGGCACGGTGGACTCCACCGTGAATGCCAAGCCTTCAAAAAGACACTGCCAGTCAGTCCCGTTTCGGCCATAATGTTGATAGTCTGCAGCCAGACTTACCCCACTCAACATTTCGATTTCTGGAGACACTGAATGTCTGAAAACCGTGCTGCTGAAACAACGCCCGCAGGAGTCTCGCCATTAAGACGGAAAATTTCCGCCGCTGTGTTGTTGACGCTGATTGTGGTGTTGTTGATCGAAGTCCGCGCCGGAGCCGGACACTCGCTTTCCGGAAGTGCGTTGCAGGCGGCCAGCGAAGACGGAGTCTTCGAACGCAAGTTGCTGTCTGATGTGGAAGCCATGCTCAGGATCGCCCCAGAGAAAGCAGTCGTGCGTGAGAGCCTCGACGAAATCGAATATCGCTATTCGTGGTTTAGCCTGCTGCGACCACTTCTGCAGCGTCCGCAAGCGGAATTCTTTGTGGTCGCGACAAGAAATGCCGATCCTCCGTACGCTCTGCTGTACAACACAGAAGCCCCCAGCCAACAAAGCATTGAAGCTGGGCGACGGCGGCTGGACAGCATCGGCAAGTTCGATATGGAAAATGCCCCGGATGCAACCGATGAATCTGATGCCCCCGATGCCCCTGATGCACCCGGTAAATCAGACACACCCACTGCGCCAGTAGAAACTTCCATTGACTAGTCTACAACGTCCCGGCGGGTGGCACATGCTGGCGCAGCCTGCGTGTGTGGCGCAGCCATCGGAAACCGTGCTGGAAGGTCCAAACCACGGCCAATGTCGTTTGTGCATCGAACCCGTCACAGCGGTTTCCGATCGCTAAAGCGACACCGCGAGCCGAAACGGCAAGCGGTGCCACCCGAATGACGCGACAGCCTTAAATCAACTCTGGAATTAGAAGCAGTAGTTACTGGAACCCATGGCATCATCATTTGAGACGACTCGACGCGTTGTGTTTTGTGAAACGGACATGGCGGGGATCGTGCATTTTTCGAACTTCTACCGCTGGATGGAACAGGCAGAACATGACTTCTTCCGGTCACTGGGGCTAACCATCGTCAATACGCAAGCGGACGGGGCGATACTCGGCTGGCCACGCGTGTCCGCGAATTGCCGTTTCCAATCGCCCGCGCGCTACGACGACGTGCTGAATGTGTGTCTAACCGTGCAACGCATCGGCATTAAGTCACTGACCTACGATGTGTACTTCGAGCTCGACGGACGCGCGGTGGCTCACGGAACGATGAAAACCGTTTGCTGTCGGGTTGAGCACGGCCAAGGCTTGCAGTCGGTGGAAATCCCAGCGGAATACCTCGCCAAGCTGGAAGAATACACGGCCAGCTAAGGCAGACTTACGCTGGGCTGACGATTTACCTGAGTTTTGGGGAATCTGGATAAGATTGGAGTGAAAAGACTGTTGCGCCCATTGTAGAGTAGGATGTCCAAATCCCCAACGCGACGGAACGCAACAGTGGATATATCCTACTACACATTAGCT
>JBDNHJ010000010.1:0-2383 GCA_041688835.1 Fuerstiella sp. | reverse complement strand
TTGCGGCGACTGTTCCGGTGGCCGTTTCCGTTACGCAACCGCTGTGCGAATGTCTTGCTGAGCAACCGCCGTTCTTTTGTGAGACTCCACGCTTTGGCGTGTTGAGTCGCGGCCCGCCGCTGATGGTTGTGGCATAGGGCCTGACCGTCACCGGAATGAACGCCAAAGCTGGGTTCAGGCCGGAGGCCGACACACCCCCTGCCGGTGGCGTGAGCCACCGGCAGGCAATGTGGGGGACAAAAAGCCCGGAGGGCGACACAGCATCACGGTGCCTGCGCGAATTTGTGTCGGCCTCCGGCCTTGGTGGCCTCTCTTTTCGAGTCCGGTGGCTCACGCCACCGGCAGCGGATATGTCGCCCTCTGGGCTAAACACTGATGACCAAAATCCCTGTGGACTCTTCCTGCCCTGACCATGTCAGCTCTTAATTTTCAGCGGCCTAGGCTAACGCCTTGCCGCTCACGAAGCGACACCGGACTGAATCCGGTGCCGGTGATATTCGACAGAATCAAGGTTCCTCGGTTGCGGCCCGTAGAACTCTTCGGGTCCGACCAGTCCTGAGAACTGCGCGGTCGCGCCGAGGTTCCGAGGCTGTCTGCACGGCGTCTAGCAATTTCAGATTTCAGATTATCAAATTTCAATACCAACGAAAGTCCTTCGACGATGAAACCAACACCACTATCACGGCTTCCACGAGGCTTCACGCTGATCGAACTGCTTGTCGTGATTGCGATTATCGCGATTCTCATCGCACTGCTGTTGCCCGCCGTGCAACAAGCGCGCGAGGCAGCTCGGCGAACCCAGTGTAAGAACAACATGAAGCAATTGGGGCTCGCCCTGCACAATTATCACGACGTGCATTCCACGTTTCCTTCCGGCTGGATCGCCGTCGACAACAACGTTCAACGTGCTCACGACGGACTCAACGGAGCTGGCTGGGGGACCATGGTTCTGCCGTACCTTGACCAGGCTCCGCTCTACGGTCGGTTCAATGCGAACTTCGCGATTCATGATGCCGTCAATGTTCCGTTTATCGACAACATTCTTCCGGCGTGGCAGTGCCCGTCTGACCCGAAGCCTGACAAGTGGCAGATTGAAGAAGAAGGCAGCCCCGGTACAGTGTTGGCCGAACTTCCCACAGCAAACTACGTCGGCGCATTCGGTACGGAAGAGCTGGACGGCTGTGAAAACGCTCCGGGAACCCCGCCGGTGGCTGCCAACGGACAGTGTCGCGGTGACGGCATGTTCTATCACAACAGCAAAGTGCTAATGCGCGACATCACGGACGGTACAACCAACACGTTCATGATCGGCGAACGACGCACGGACGCTGACTTCGGCTGGTTCAGCACGTGGCCCGGTATGGTGGCCGAAGGCGAAGAAGCCTTTCAGCGGATTCTCGGTTCCGCAGACCACGTTCCGAATGACCCGATCGGCCATCTGGACGACTTCAGCAGCAATCACACTGGTGGTGCTCAATTCGTCCTCGGAGACGGTTCTGTGCGATTTGTCAGCGAAAACATCGACCATGGCCTGTACCAATCACTGGCCACCATTCGGGGCGGCGAAGTGGTGGGTGAATACTAACAAGAGGCATGGACGGTGACTCATTGTCGAACGACCGCAGAACTCTTCGGGTCCGACCAGTCCTGAGAACTGCGCTGTCGCGCCGAGATTCCGGTTCTGTCTGCACCGTCTCCAACAAACTCAAATTTCGAATCTGAAATTAAAAATCTCAAATCGCCCTCAAAAGTTTCCCTGATGAATCCACGTACAAACATCACCGCTGTCCCCACGGTCGACACTTTTGATACCGATACGCGATCGACATGGCAACGACTCCAGCAACGCGCGGCTTCTATGAGTCGTCTGCTGTCCATCGATTTCTGCCCGTCGGCCAATCGCTGGGTGTACTGGTTAAGAAATCCGTTCTGGGTGCTGACCCTGGCAGTTGTTGGGTCGGCGGTTTGCGGCTTTTTTCTGAATCCGTGGATCTTTGCTCTGACAGCCCTGCTGGTGACTGTTGTCGGTGCCGGCACGGTGTTGCCGTGGATTGCGATGCGGGGTATTGCGTGTCACGTGATGTTTGATGTGCGTCGAGTTCGTTTTGGTGAATCAGCGCTGGTGCGGCTGCGAATTCGCAATCGCTGGCCGTTGTCGGTATGGGGTCTGTCGCTGATCAATGGTTTTGCCGCATCGGATTTGTTCGATGATTTACAACGGCCGAATAATCCGCAACTGACTGACGGGCGAGATGGGATCGCGTTTGCTCGAGTGCCCGGCTGGTCGACGATGGAATACACGTGGCCGTTTGTGGCCAAGCGGCGAGGTCAGTATCCCATCAACGGAATGGCGGAAGTAGAAACCTCGTTTCCGTTTGGGCTG
>JBDNHJ010000071.1:0-8386 GCA_041688835.1 Fuerstiella sp. | reverse complement strand
TAAAGATCCATGCGGCAAGGATCTTTAACAAGATCCACTACCCAAAAACGAAGCCTATCCCAGACATTAAGCGGGGCATTGAATAAAATGCTGTCCCTATGAGATGTGGGAGAAAAGATGTGTCGCCATCTAATACTGGTCTGTGATTGTCATCATGCCAAAATCTCCGTCACGACTCGGCCATGCACGTCAGTCAAGCGAATATCGCGTCCGCCGTAACGAAACGTGAGTTGTTCGTGATCGATACCCAGTTGGTGCAGGATGGTCGCGTGCAGGTCGTGAACGGTCAGCGGATCGAGAACGGCGTTGGTGCCGAACTCGTCGGTTTCGCCATAGGCGATTCCGCCTTTGAAGCCGCCGCCAGCCATGAAAATCGTATAGCCGCTGACATGATGATCCCGGCCTGTGATGTCGTTGATCGCACCGACGGCAGGTGTCCGTCCCATTTCGCCAGCCCACAGCACGATGGTCTCATCGAGCAGTCCCCGTTGATGCAGGTCGGCGATCAGAGCGGCGACGGACTGTTCGGTGACGCGTGCGTTCTTTTCGTGATTCATTTTCAGATGGGTGTGTTGATCCCATGGCGAGTTGTTGCCATCGAAGCTTGGGCAAGTGATCTCGACGAATCGGACACCCGCCTCAACGAGTCGCCGTGCTCGCAGGGCCTGGGTTGCATAGAACCGCTGATGCTCGTCCGCGGAGTCCACACCGTACATCTTCTGGATATGTTCCGGTTCACGGCTGATGTCCGCGATCTCGGGCACCGAACTTTGCATCCGGAAAGCAGTCTCGTAATTCGCGATGGCGGCCTCGATGGCCTGCGGATCGGATGTTTGTGCGCCAAAGGCCGCATTCGCCTCGGCTAGCAACGCGAGCTTCTGCCGTTGGAGAGACTCCGTGTCGCGGGGTGTGATGTTATCGACGGCGATTCCTTTGGACCGCATCACCGTGGCCTGATGGCTGGCGGGGAGGAATGAACTGCCAAAGTTTTCCAGTCCGCCATTGGGCACCCAGTCATTATTGAGCAGCACATAAGCTGGCAGATTCGCGTTCTCCGTCCCCAGTCCATAAGAAATCCAGGCTCCCAGACTGGGAGCCTGGCCACCGACACGTCCCGTATGAAGAAGGAGATTCGATTGCCCATGCAGCGGCAATTCACCCACCATCGACCGGACCACACAGAGGTGATCGGCGACTTGTGCCAGTTGAGGAAAGAGCTCACTGACCCACAGACCACTTTCGCCACGCTGTTTAAACTCCCAGGGGCTGCCCAACCAGATTCGGCCAGCGCCATTGTCGGAGCGTTTCGAAATCCACTTGGGCCCAATCGGCTGGCCCTGGTGTTTTTTAAGCATCGGCTTGTAGTCGAACGTATCGACGTGACTCGGCCCGCCGTCCATGAAACAGAAGATGACGTTCTTGGCCTTCGGTCGCAGCAGCGGCGCGGCGCCGGCTTGCTCAGAACACAGCCCCTGCAACGCCAGCCAGCCAAACCCAGCGGACGCCTGCTGGAGGAATCCGCGCCGCGTCGATGACGGCGTGATGCTGCCGGGGCAACGGTGAGATTGATGGTGCATGTGAATCTTTCTGATCAAGCTGTTGAAAAAGTAAAGCGGGTTGTTCTAATCAGCCGGAACGCATTAGCGTCCGGTTTGAACCGAGGGCTAGCGGAGTGTTGATTTAATGCTGAACATTAGCCGAAAGGCGCTAGCCTCGGTTGTTTTCATCGTGTTTTCCATCTTTAACCGGGGCTAGCGCCCAACGGCTGATCAAAAAATAACCCGTTAACGCCCTGCGGCTGATCTAACGAAACCACACAGCGAGGTTTACCTGTAGTAGATGAATTCCTGTGAATTAAAGATCGTATGAGCCAATTGAGTCCACGCGGCTTCATCCGCCATGACATCTGGCAGCGTCGCAACGCTCTTGAGCAACGACATCCAAGCGACCTTTTCAGACTCCGTCGGAGCACGACCGAAAGCGGTGACGAACATGCTTTCGAGGCGTTCCTTAGGAGTCGTGTGAGGTGTCTTGGTGAGACCTGCCGCCCAGTGACGGGCGAGCGAGTCGACGAGTGGATCGTTTAGCATCAAGAGTGCCTGAGTGGGCACATTGGTCACGTTCCGCCGACCGCTCGGCAGTCGCACGTCAGGCAGGTCAAAGGTCATCAGAAACGTCGGGGGTGCCATGATCGACATCGTCAAATACAGCGATCGCCGCCCGTCGCCATCCAAAGGACCGGAAAACAATCGCTTGGCAGCGTCTTCGGTTGGTCTTAACGGATTGATGGAACGACCGTAGAGTTGATCGTCCAAGCGACCTGAGACTGCGAGCATGGCATCGCGAATTGCTTCCGCTTCCAGACGACGAGTCGGGTAGTGATGCAGTTGCCGATTTGCCGGATCAAGCTGCTTGGCGGCTTCGCTGACCACGCCCGACTGCTTGAACGACTCACTGAGCACCAGTTGCCGGACGAGCTGTTTGGTGGACCAGCCCTGACGCATGAAGTCGCGAGCCAGCCAGTCGAGCAACTCCGGATGCGACGGCTTGTCGCCCAGTCGCCCGAAGTCATCCGGCGTGGTCACTAGGCCCGATCCAAAGACCCATTGCCAGGCGCGGTTCACATAGACGCGCGAGGTCAGCGGATGTTCCGGCTGCAACAGCGATTCGGCGAGTTCCATTCGCCCACTGCCGGTACTTTGTGCCACCGTGTTACGGCCCGCAAACATCTGCAAAAAGTCCGGCGGCACCTGCTCGCCTAAGGCATCGAAGTTGCCTCGCACGTTCAGGTACAGGCCGGTCTTCGCCGATTCGCGCTCATCCATACTGTTCACCGCTCGTGGGAAATCGATCTGCTGTTCGACGCGACGATACTCGGCCAAAAGTGCGGCGAGCGGACTGTCAACCTTTGCTTGATTCGGCAGAAGCTTGTGTGTCAGGAGCCAGTCGATGACCTGTCGGTCACCGGGCCGAGACTGACCAGCGCACCAGCGCCCAACGGCTGCGGAAAACCATTCCGTGATCCGCTCGTTCGCTTCGTCGAGCGACTTGGGGGCCGGGCCGTCAAACAGAGACACAAAGCAATCCAGCGTGTCTTGCGGAGTTCCCCCGGTGTCGTGCGCCACGATCCCCGTGATGCTCAGCCAGCTCCGTTTGTCGTAGCCCGGGTCCGTGCTGGCCAAGCCCGGCACGATCCCGACGCGAGCCGGGAAATTGGGGTTGAGCGACGACGTGACGAAGTCGAACGTGACCTTCGTGACACCACCTTTCATGGCGGTATCGCCGAAGCTGCGCCACGTGGGCCGGACTTGATTCAGGATGCCGACGCCTTCGTGCAGAATCGAATTCTCATCCATCTGCAAGTAGCCGCCGAACTCCCCACCCGCCAGTTGCAAACTGACGAACTGGTGCGGGACCAAATGTTGCGGCGGCATCCGCAATGCGCCGGGCAGCTTGGAAGAGAGTGCATGCGTGTGGAAGCCGCGAGGGAGCAATCGCGCGACGACCGACTCGCCTTCTAGCGCGATCAGTGGCGTCGCGTCGGCAACCCAACCGTGTGTCATGCCAGCGCCATCGCTGACCCAGCCCGCAGGGATCTGCTGCTGTGAGAAATCCGCGAGCTGCTCGAAGACCGTGTTCGCCTGCACGCGAGCTGCTCGTGTGGCGGTCCATTCGCTGGCCAGTGCGGTCCATGTCGCCTCAATGTTCCCTTCAGCGTTCCCCTCGGCTTTAAGCAGCTTGACCAAGGGGTAGCCGATGTCATCGAGCGTCGGCTGCGGCGCATCGGGCACGTCCAGCGGTGCTCGCCAAGCAAACGGCGGGAGTTCGACGATCGCCCACTGCTTCGCTACATCGTCGCGAATGAGTCGGCGGAGCTCTTTGAGCCGAGTGATCGCGACGTCGTTCTTGCCGGGTGCATCCGCCGGTCGGCTGACCCAGCGGGGTGTCATGAACACCGCGCCCAGCGCGTAGTAATCCCGCTGGGAGACTGCCTCAAGTTTGTGATTATGGCACTTGGCACAGGCCACCGTCGTGGCGAGAAAAACTTTTGAGAATGCGTCGATCTTGTTGGTGACCATCTCCTGATGCACGCCGTTGTAGGCTAGGCTCGAGCCATGACGATGCTCGCCCAAGTGATAAAACATGGGGCCGATGATGCTCTCGTTGATGCCCAGTTCGGGATTCACGCGCGGCGGATTCACCAAATCACCGGCCAACTGCTCACGCAGAAACGTGTCGAAGCCGACATTACCGTTGAACGCACGAATGAGGTAGTCGCGATACTCGAAGGCTCCCTTGGCGGGAACGTCCCACTCGTAGCCGTACGTGTCGGTGTACCGCACCGCGTCCATCCAGTGGCGAGCGAAACGTTCGCCAAAGTGTGGTGAGTTGAGCAGTTCCTCGACGAGCGTTTCATAGGCGGTGGTCGAATTGACGGACCACTGTTGCATAAACATCGCTCGTTGAGCCGGCGTCGGTGGCAGGCCCGTAAGCACGAATGACAGTCGACGGAGCAATACCTCCGGCTCAGCCATCGAGGCTGGTTGCAAGCCCGTGGCGTTCAGTCCGGCATGAATGAAACGATCGACGGGGCTCCGCGACCACCGCTCTTCGACCACGACCGGTGGCTCTGGATTGGCCAGCGGGTTGAGGCTCCACCAATCGAGTCGCCGCTGGAACTCCTCAGCCCAGTCGTTGCTCTCAGGCTGTGCCGACACGGCGCTTGCATCCAGTCGAGGGTCCATCGCTCCCTGCCGCACCCACTCGACCAGCAGCGAGACTTCCTCCGCTGATAACGCATTCTCGGGCGGCATCTGCAAATCTTTGTCCGTATACTGCACCGCCTTGATCAGCAGACTGGCTTCTGGTTTGCCCGGTGCGATGGCTGGCCCCGACTCGCCCCCCTGTTCCCATCCATGCCTCGAGTCAAGTCGCAACTTTCCTTCCTGAGCCTCGTCCCCGTGACACTCGATGCAGCGAGCATGTAAGAGCGGTCGGATCCTGGATTCGAAAAACGCCAGCTTCTCGGCCGACATCTCTTTCGCATCGACGGGCGGGGCGTAGACGAACTCGTTCTTGGCCAGAGGCTGCTCGGTAAACGCGAAGCTGATCGGAGTCTGCACTTTTGGCCCGGCGATCACACGGAACGGCGGACCTGCGTTCGGAGCATCCGACTTCCACAAGGTCACGGGGCCACTGAGATTCGCTACATACAGCAATCCATCTGGACCCAACCCGAGCCCAACCGGCGTGGTCAATCCACCCCCCGCTCCCGCCCACTCGACGGTCTCTTTGCCATCTGAACGCAAAATGCGATTGCCCGACGTACTCCAAAATGTGTGTTCCTGGTCGTCGAACACCAGCCCCCAAGGCGCCTGCGCGGCATGCTGGGCCCAGACTTCGCTCATCGCGCCGTCGAGCTTTTCTGAGCCTCTTCGCAACGCTTGAGCGACAAAGTCCGTGATGAATAACCGTCCGCGATTCATGGCAATTTGTGTCATGCCTCCCGGCGATGCGAGCGCAATATCGGCTTTCCATTCGCCCGACGGATAGGCGTAGCGTTTGACTTTGCCATCACCCTGGCTGGCCACCAGCAGATCACCGGCATCCCATGTCATACCGGTCGCTCGAAACAACCGTCCGCCAAAACCTTCGGGGATATCCAGCAACGTTTCCATCTTCCCGGACCCATGAGGGTCAAACCGCAGCACAGTGCCCGCGTCTCCTAGTAATCCAGTTGAGATGAGTAGCCGCCCGTCGGCATCCAGGAGGAGGACATTCGCGGGTGGCAACCCGCTCAGCAACGTTCCACGATGCGCCCCGCTTTCCACGTCATATCGTTCGATCCGTCCCGGCTCATGCATCAGCACCAGCACCTCGCCCGCACCGGCACTCCCGCACAACAGCCGCACGACCGCGAAGACCACGATCACAGATTTCAACGCATCGTTCATCAGTTCCTCCCCAACTCAATGCCGCACATCCAGCGCGATCACTCTCGCCAAACCACTTAAGTTTACGTGATTGTTATACTCTCGCTATGAAAATCATGCCATGAAATGGTAATATCCTATCGTTTCTGCGTAACAGAATCTGTTCGCTTCAAGTCGAGTCTTTCCCATGACAATCCGCTCGCTTCAAGCCGACTTTATCGAGCAGATTGGCGATTTTCGCCAGATCCTAGACGCTTTGGAATTGCTGCCGGGGACGATGTTCGCGATCAAAAATCTGGAATCTCGCTATGTCTACATGAGCATAGCTCTGCGGCGTGCGATTCATGTTAACTCCCCTGAAGACGTAATCGGCAAGACCGACTTCGACCTTTTTCCCAAGATCATTGCGGAGTCTTTTCGCCAGAACGATCTGTTAGTGTTCCAGCATGAGAAACCGCTGCTCAACGAAGTGCATCTCACCAGATTTTTCGCCAATGCTCCCGTCTGGTCGTTCTCCAGCAAGTTTCCCATTCACACCGTGAAACGTGAAGTCATTGGCTTGGTCATCATCAACGAGGCCTGCAAAGATGTGATGGGAAAACAGGCCGAGTTGAACCAATTGTTGCCCGCTATCGATTATGTCTCGAAGCACTATGCACAAAGCATCACGATCCGGGAGCTGGCTGTCGAGTGCCAAATCTCCGCCAGTCACTTCATGCGTGTGTTCAAACAGCAATTGAACATGACGGCATACGCATTTGTAGAACAGGTGCGAATGTTCCAAGCGATGGAATCGCTCAAGCATAGCGATGCGAGAATCACACAAATTGCGCTCGATTGCGGTTTCTATGACCACAGCGCATTCGTGAAGCGTTTCAAAAAGTTTACCGGCACAACGCCTCTGCGCTTTCGACAAAACTATCAGTTGCAATTCAATTCCAATCAGACCTTGATTTTGCCAAAAATAAACAAGCTGGACAAGAATGGGTCTTGAGCCCGACGTGCCGATTCAACAGCCCGCACGGTTGCGACCGTTTGGCCAGCGACGTCGTAGATATTGGTGATACGTGCTCCCAGCGAGTTGATCGTCGCCGAGACTTTGCCGGCCACGTCATAGACCGACGTTGTGCGGTTGTTGAGCGCGTTGGTATCGGCGATCGCTTGACCGGCTTCGTCAAACACTACTGTGCTGCGATGGCCCAACGAGTTTATAGTGGCGATCTTCCGCTTCAGACTGTCGTAGACCGTCGTTACTACTCCGGACGTCGGTGCTGTAACGCGGATCCGTTGAGCAAGAGCGTTGTAAGAAAAGCTAGTTCTCGCACCACCTGGATGAATGGTGACTGTGGTTTTGCACAGCAATCGTCGTATAGCGTTGTAGGCCGCGGCCCAGCTGGAGTAGCCGTGGCTATTTGTCGTCCTGCGGCGTCATAGATGAATGACGTTCGAAGTCCGTTGGGATCGACGGTCGCTATCACCTGTGCATTTGCATTGTAAATCGTGGTGGAAACCCGCCCCATAGGCGTCAGCTTACGGACTCCTTCCCTATGCCGCTATAGATGGTGGTTGTCCGCTGACCTAACGCATTAATGGCAACTGCGGGGAAGCCAGCGGGGTCCTAGACGATCGGATTTCGTCTATCCAGAGCATCAATCTTCGCGACGACTCGGCCTGCTACATCATGTACGGAAGACGTTCGCTCCCCCAGCGGCCTGACTGTTCCGGATTGCTGCCCGAAGCTGCTGTGGAGGGTCGTCCAGATGGCTCCGAGCGGATTCGTTGTTCGTATCGGACGCCCGCCAATATTTAAGTTGTTGACGTGCGATTACCGAGTGGGTTGATGGTCGCAATTTGCCGATTATTTGAATCGAATACCGTTGTGGTGACGGCACCTAGCCCATTCACGGATCGGATCCGATTTCCCGTCGAATCATAGGCGAAGCTGGTTCTTTGGCTGTCCCATTGGCTGGACCATCGTCGTGACATGATTCATCTCGTCACGCTGGTAGGTTGTCACGCTCCCCAGTGGGTTCACAACTCGCTTGATCTGATTGTTGGCGTTGTAGGCGTAGGTTGTGCGGTTGCCGCCCGAGTCAACTTTTGCGAGTCGCTTCCCCTGAGCGTCGTAGACACGTTCAACCTTATTGCCGACAGGATCTTCGATCGAGGTCAACTGGTTAAGGGTGCTGTATGAATAGGTTGTGCGACCGCCCTGTGCATCAATCACGCCGCTACGATTTCCCTGGCTATCCCAGAGCAGCGTTGTGCGATTGGAGTTCTCGTCGACTAGCTGATTCACTTTGCCGCTTGTGTGTAAGCGCCCATCAGCACCGTTCTTGACAGGTGGTTTAGTCTGGCGAGCATTGTATCGCTTGTCATGACTTTTTGTGGAGGTGTTTATGGGGCGTTGACGTGATCCTGCTGTTCGTGCGCGGTGGGAAAGAATGATTCGT
>JBDNHJ010000070.1:0-50366 GCA_041688835.1 Fuerstiella sp. | reverse complement strand
TTCAGCGACAGTGTCGAGTTCAACAACTTCGGCGACTTCTTCAGCCTCTTCTTCGACCACAGCAACCGGAGCGTCTTCTTCTTCGTCTTCGAAGAAGGATTCATCAAAGTCAACTTCCACGGCATCGTCTTCAGCGACAGTGTCGAGTTCAACAACTTCGGCGACTTCTTCAGCCTCTTCTTCGACCACAGCAACCGGAGCGTCTTCTTCTTCGTCTTCGAAGAAGGATTCATCGAAGTCAACTTCCATTTCGTCGCCGTCTTCAGCGATCGCATTTAGTTCTTCGAATTCGGCATCGTCTTCGGTCACAATCAGCGAGATTCCAGAATCGTCGTCTTCGCCAATCAGCGAGATTCCAGAATCGTCGTCTTCGCCGATCAGCGAGATTCCAGAATCGTCGTCTTCACCAATCAGTGAGATTCCAGATTCGTCGTCTTCGAGGATCAACGACACTCCAGAATCGTCATCTTCAGCAATCAGCGAGATTCCGGAATCGCCGTCTTCTCCAAAGAAGGATTCATCGAAGTCAACTTCGACCTCGTCGTCATCAGCGCCAACCGGAAAGTTGGTGATGATCGGGATGTCTGGCGATGAATCGGCTTCCATTAGTCGGCCGAGTTCTTCGACACTGACACGTGTGAACTTCCAGCTGCCACGATCCGCAAAACCTCGAATCTCGCCTTGTTCTCGCAGGCGCAGCAGTTTGTCGGTCGACATTCCGAGATGCGCGGCGGCTTCTTCAAGGGTCATGTATTTGTTGGCCATCTGTTCACAGACTCCCGCATAAAGCTCAGCGGGTCTCCCCGACTGGCTTCGATGATGTGGCTCGTGGATCAACTCAGAAACGTTGTCTACGCTTCGTGAATTGAACTCGTCAGCTTCCGTGCAGTGAAATTCTGCGCAATCCGATTGCTTTGCGCAATTCTAAATCTCAAAAAGGTGGATGCAAGTTCTTTGTGCTCCGCATGATGTGACTTCTGCAACCGTTTTTATTGGGCGGGGCGATGAAGGCGATTGCAACCAGTTCTGAGGCGAGTTTCGGACTCGCCACAAAGCCTTCAAATTCCTACAAGCATACCGTCAGGAACACGTTTCAAACACATTTCCCTATTCCTGCGCTCGTCATTGACGCCTCACCACCTTCAGGAAAACCCCCGAACGACGGATTCTGCAGAATCTGCCGACCTCGCATTTCCGTCGACGATTTGGGAAAAAACGAACGGTTGCTCTAAGAAACACTTGGTTTTTCGAGCAACACGCCGCTGTTTGCCGCTGGCCAAGCATTTGTCGCAAATTCCCAGATTTCGGGCGATTATCGTCTCGGACGTTCCGGCGGCCCGGCAACCATACTGCACGCGAGACACGATGAGACATTTTTGATGTTGAACCCGTAGTCGCAGACTAGGTTCTTTTTCGGCTTGGTCTGCGACCACGGGTTAAACGATCGACGACTCATTCGTCCCCGCACGCGACACAGTGGCCAGTGGTATTTAGGCTGGAAGCCTGTGCCACGGAAATCTAGGTGTCTGAAACCCGAATGAGTCCGCAGATCCTATATCTCGAAAACGAAAGCTGGCTGCGGACCGTCGTGCGCAGTCGGGTTCCGGAACCGGAGGCTGTCGAGGACATTATGCAGAACATCGCCTTGGCGTTGGTGCGGCAAAAAGACGCTCTGTCCGATGTCGCTCGCATGGGCGCTTGGTTGTATCAGATCGCGGTACGTCAGGTGTTAATGTATCGGCGGACGCGAGGTCGTCGACGGCGTTTCGAGGACGGGATGTTGGAGCGGGCGGCCACGGGCGAGGTCGCTGCTCAGGATGTTTGCAGTCCGGTCGACCGTGTTCTGGTGGCCGAACAGCAGCAACAGGTTCGCGATGCGATGGCACAACTGCAGGAACTCGACCGCCAAATTCTGATGCTGAAGTATTCCGAAAACTGGACATATCGGCAGTTGTCCGAACATCTGGGCGTCGGCGAAGACACGGTGGAATATCGATTGTCGAAGGCTCGCCAACAATTGCGAAGGCTGCTGTCGAAGTCGATGGTCGGGCCTTAAACGGAAAAACAGGAATGGTGTGATGACGATCCCGATTGATGAATTACTGATCCAACGTTGTGTGGACAATGAACTGTCCGTCGCAGATCGTCGGCAGTTGCTGGAACAACTGGATGCGTCGCCAGATGGCTGGAAAACCTTGGCCTGCACGTACATGGAAGAGCAACTGTTTGCCTCGGCCGTTGTGGATGCCGATCAACAAGCCGCCGCCAAACTATCCGCACGGACAGTCGCTGTCGCGGAAACAAAGCGGCACTGGCTGCATCATCCGTTGACGTCCGTGGCGTTGTCGGCGTGTGTGGCTTTTCTGCTGGGACTGCTGATTTCCGGAAACGCCGGTTCCAATTCGTCCAATTCGTCCGAGTCGCCCATGCCGATCATGGCAGACGTCAAACCTGACGCGGGCGGATCAAACAAGGGATCGATCGCCTCCACAGGTTCCCTGACCGACAGCGCGCCGGCGTACCGCGTCCAGCTGGAATCGGATGGAGACACTCTGAAAAGTATCCCGGTCTTCCATGATCAGTCGCGCTATCTGTCAGCCTACGAAACGCAGCAACAACGAGTTCTGAACGCACTGGGCCGCGAACTGCCGCGCGGGGATTCTAGTCCGCAAATTAGATTTATTCGCCTGCCATTGCAGGATGGGCGAGTCATCGTGGTGCCGGTGGAAAGTTTTCAGCTGAGTCCCGAATTTCAATAGCCACAGGAAACGCCCATGGATTTTGGTCGATTGTTATTGGTCTTTTGATCTTGGGTGGCCGGGGCTGGACTGCACGAAGTGAAGGAAGCCCTGGGGTTTCACTCGTACCTCGCTCCAACCCCGGCCACCCTTCGCTCTTCCCTGTTTAACACTCATCTACAATCGCACCCAGCGCCGCGTTTCAACGCCACACATTTCCACTGATGTTCACTTCCTCTTTCGACCGGACGGATTCCCTATGATTTTTTCAAAACTCAACGCGCCCTGCTGCATTCTGCTGTGCAGCGTACTCAGCGGCCCCGCCGTTTCAGCGGACGAAGCTGCAACAGACGACAGCTCGAAGTCAGTTTCTCAACGAGTCGAAGTCAAGGTGCAGTCATCCACAACGAAAAGCTCAGCCGACGCTGAAGCCAAAACTTCCGTCAGAGGTCGAATTGTGATCGTCGGCCCGGACGGTGAGCGTAAAGAGTACAACTTGGATGACAAACTTCCGGGCGACCTACAGCTGAATCTCAATGGTGGCACCAGCGGATTTATGATTTCACCCGCTGACGCCGCGCAGGTCAACAACCAGCCGCGATACCTGATCGGTGTTGTTTGCGAACCGGCAAGCGAATTGCTGCAATCGCATTTGAAACTCGATGGCGTGGGTCTCGTGGTTAGTCGGCTGTCTGATGAGATGCCCGCCGCAAAAGCAGGCTTGGCCGCAGGCGACATCTTGCTGGGCGTGGGTGATCGAGACTTCAAGAGCGTGCCAGACTTGGTCACCGCTGTGGGCGAATCGAACGGACGGCCGCTGACGTTTCGACGCATTCATCAAGGCGAATTGTCTGACGTGACAGTGACGCCATTCGAATCCAACACGGCAGAAATGCTGCCATCGTTGACTGGCCAAGTTGGGGCAGAACAGTTTAACAAAGTGTTGGATTCGCTAAATCTGCCAGAAGCCCAGCGGAAGATGTTCGTATTCCCAAAGCTGCCCGGCGGCGAAGGCGGCCAAGGGAGGATCATGATCCAGAGTTTTGGCCCAGGGATTGAGTTGGATAGCGCTGATGATTTCGAAGAAAAATTCGCCGATACTCTGACTGACGCTCGCAGAAATGAAGAGGAATTGAAGCAGCAAATCGAACAACTTCGTGCTGCAGGGGTCCTGCTCAGAAAACGACTGGAAGCGCAGCAGAAGCCTTCAAAAAACGGTCAATGACGCAAGATTGGAGCGTTCGCCCTTCTCAGACTCAGGAAACGTGGCTGTTTTGGTCAAAAAACGGTCAGACTTCCGTCAGGATCCGCTGGTGACAGGATTCTTGACGAACTACAGTCCGATGCAGTGATATAGTGTTGTTGCCGATGAGTTTTTCTATGGGCAGCACGCAGGTTGACTTTGGTAACTGCCTTTCCGCCAGACGAATTGACAGGACACTTCGATGACGATTTCCATGACCGACTATTTCCGCACACGCAAGGGTGATCGGAAAAAGGAAACTCGCTATTTGAATGTCATCAACAAAGACAGTTGCACGTCTTGCAATTCTTGTGCAACTGTTTGCCCGGTTGACTGCATCTACGAAGTCGTCAGTCCGATCCCGTCGCAAAGCTATCACCAGATCGACACCAGCCGCTGCATCGGTTGCCAGTTGTGTTATCGCTCTCCCAGCGATAGCAGCGATCTGTACACGCTGACGATCTGCCCGTGGAACGCCATCGACATGCTTCACAATCCCAATGTGAAGCCTGACGACGAATCAGTATTTGCGCCCTACTATCGGGGCACAACCGCCGACATGCCATGGCCGAAACTCGAAGAATACTCCTATCAGCTGTTCCTCGACGGCGAAGTGTTCATCCCGGCAGACGAGGAAGTGATCCACGGATATTTTCGCATCCTGCAGGAAGAGTCTTGGATGTACAGCGACGAAGACAACGTGCGAATCGTGCAGGAAGAAGTCGAAAACGGCGAAGGGTTTGTCCGCTACACGGCCACAGAATCTGGGCGAGATCTAATGGACGTGATCTTCGAAGACTACCAACGTATCTTCATGGACTAAGTCCCACCACTGCAGCGATCAGCTCACAGAGCAACGCCGTTCAGGACTTCCGCTACATCCTGTGTTGGTTCTGCAGCCGCGCCTTCGTTGAACCCGTAGTCGCAGACTAGGCTTTCCGGCTTCCGCAGCCGTGTCCTCGTTTACCCCGTAGTCGCAGACTAGGTTTTCCAGCCTAGTCTGCGACCACGGGTTAAAGGAAGCGACTGACGACACCAGACTCTAGATATCATGCTGCTTGTTTTGTGTGGAATTCATATGTGCCGTCAGATTCACTGCGAGACTTGGTACATCAACAGCCCGCAAGTCGTCATTGGTCCACTTTTTGCTGGTCAATCGAACCGCAGTGCCAGCTGTCATTTGGAAGACTTACCAACAGGAACAACGAACGATGAAACGCTTCAACAGTATTCTGGTCGCGACCGACATGCGGCTACAGTCTCACCCCATCGTGGAAGAAGCTGCTGAGATTGCTCAGAAAAATAACGCCACGCTGAAGATTGTGGATGTCATCCCTGACTTTCCATGGGTTGCGCGCCTGATGGTGACGGATCACGAAGAAATCGGCAGGGTCATGGGAAGAGAAAAAAAGACACAGCTTGAAGAGCTCGCTGCGAAGCTGCGTAGCAGCGGGATCAACGTTGAAACCAAGATTCTGTGGGGCAGAACTTCTGTGGAAATCATTCGCGAAGTCATGCGTGGCGAACATGATCTTGTGATGCGCGTCGCCAAGGGGCACGAAAGCACGAGCCCAGCATTTTTCGGGGCTACCGGGCGTAGTTTGCTGCGAGACTGTCCGTGTCCTGTATGGCTGGTCGCAGAGAACGCTCGTCCGCAATTCCAGCACGTCATGGCTTGCGTCGACACTTCAACCGGCCACGAAAGCGACGCTGAACTTAACGAAACAGTCTATGAACTGGCTGCGGCTGTTAGCCAGTATCACAAGGCTCACTTCACACTTCTGCATGCTTGGCATATGGATGCTGAGAGTATTCTGAGTCACCGGATGGCGAAAGAAACTTTCGACAAGATGCTAGAAGAACGCAAAGCGTATGTGGAAAGCCGGCTCGACAATTTTCTGCAATCGCGTGCAGACGATATCGCGAGGCCCGACGTGGTTGAACTCATCAAAAGCTCGCCTCCCCACGTGATTCCTCCCTATGCAAAACGGCACGGCGTTGATCTGGTTGTGATGGGAACAGTGGCCCGCAGCGGCGTGATGGGCATGGTGATCGGCAACACCGCCGAACGCATCCTCAATGAACTCGAATGCTCTGTGCTGGCCATCAAACCTAACGGCTTCGTATCGCCGATCACGCCCGCAGAATATGTTGACCACCTCGCCACATAACGCCCGCCACATAACGCCCGCCACATAACGCACCAGCAGCAGACCCTGAAGCAGCGATTGATTGCATCGTGCGAATTCGCGCGGTGGTGTGCGGTCTTGGCACACGTCGTCCATCGTTTCACCCGTGGTCGCAGACCAGGCCGGAAAACCTAGTCTGCGACGACGGGTTAAACAGCAAAAATGTCTCATCGTGTGCCGCGTGCAATATACTGCCTGAAGCACGTTTTCCGGAGAGTACCGCAGTTTTGCCAACTGAAGTCCCAGCAACATCGCCGCCGATCATCACAGTCTTGGGATCGATCAACATGGATCTGGTGATCCGTTGCCGGTCGCTTCCGCGCGCCGGGGAAACCTTGGCGGCAAAATCGTCCACTGAGGTTTGTGGTGGCAAGGGAGCCAACCAAGCCGTTGCTGCGGCAAAAGCGGGGGGACAAGTGCGGATGATTGGGCGGGTCGGCAGCGATTCGTTCGCCTTGCGACTGCTGGATAACCTGCGAGTCCACGATGTGAATTGTGACGGCGTTTGTGCGACTCAGGCGGCCAGTGGTTTGGCCATCGTAGCGGTGGAGGATTCGGGGCAGAACGCAATCCTGCTGGTGGCTGGAGCCAACAGCGAGATGTCGGCGGAAGATGTCAGCGACAACCAACAGGCGATTGCGACGGCCGACGTTTTGCTGTTGCAGTTGGAAGTACCGACGGAAAGTGTGCTGGCTGCGATCCGTGTGGCTCAGGCAGCCGGCGTCCGGTGCATCGTCGACCCCGCGCCTGTGGCCAGTGAATGGAACGATGCGTTGCTGCAGGTGGATCTTGTCTGCCCCAACGAAACCGAAGCCGCTACGATCACCGGGCTGCCCGTCGAAACCATAGCGGACGCGGAAATCGCAGCTCGGCAGTTGCATCAACGTGGAGCCCAGAATGTTGCGATTACCTTGGGCGATCGTGGCGTGGTCCTGTTGATGGACAACACGCTGAATCACATTCCCGCGTGTTCCGTTCAGGCAGTCGACACCACTGCGGCGGGTGACGGTTTTGCGGGAGCTCTGGCCGTTCGCTGGGCCGAAACCGACGACCTGCTAGAATCCGTCCGCTTTGCCAGCTTCGCCGGCGCGATCGCCGCCACAAGACTCGGCGCACAGCCAAGTTTAGCTGGCCGGGCAGAAATCGAGTTGCTGCGGAGTCGGTCAGGAACCGTCGGGGCATAGAACCCGTAGCTGGATTCGCCAGAATTCAGGCGTTGTAACAGCAACCGAGGCTGGGCAGACGCAGCGTCCGCAGACGTTCGGAACCGAACCGTCAACAATTACCGGTGTGACTTCACATCCTTGACGCCTGATCTGCTTGAACATCGCCACTCCACTATCTACTCTGATGCCAAATTGCTGCTTGCGCGGGACTTAGGCGTTTGTTTGTTCTTGAGGTAGAAGATCGATGATTCTCAGCGGTAGCGAAATCAAAGCTCAACTTGGCAGCAACATCAAAATTGAGCCCTATCACGAGGATCAGGTCAATCCAAACAGCTACAACTTGACGTTGCACGATGAGATGTTGGTGTACGAAGAAATCGTGCTGGACATGAAACGTCCGAACCGATTTCGCCGGATCACAATCCCCGCCGAAGGCATGGTGCTACAACCCAACCAGCTGTATTTGGCGCGTACGATTGAGTACACCGAAACCCGAAATTTAGTCCCCATGCTGGAAGGCCGCTCGTCGATTGGCCGCCTAGGGCTGTTTGTGCATGTTACCGCTGGCTTCGGCGATGTGGGCTTCTGTGGGTTTTGGACATTAGAAATGTTCGCCGTGCAGCCTGTGCGAATTTACCCCGGCGTGCAAGTTTGTCAAATCTTCTACCACAGCATCGAAGGCGAAGTCACGGACTACAAAAGCAGCAAGTATCAACACAACACAGACATTCAGCCAAGCATGCTGTACAAGGAACTCGGCATCCGCGACGACAATCAAATGAAGCTGGACTTTGAAGAAGCCCGCAGCAAAGCGAACTCGTAATTCCACTAGCATCGCGCTTGGCGTTGGTACAGATATTCGGTGAGCGCTTTGTCGAACGGCATGCTGGTGTCGAGCGGAACATAGTCGGCTCCGAGTGAGAAACATTCCTGTCTGTAGCGTTCTCGAAGCTCATCCAACGCCTTCAGATAGTCGCCCCGAATTCCTTCGGCGTCAACAATTTGATGATCTTCGCTTTCCGGTTCCAACAGATCGACACTGCCGGAAAACGGAAAGGTGACTTCAGCTTCGTCCAGAACATGAAACACGATCACATCGTGTCCTGCGTAGCGTAGCATTCGCAAGCTGTCGATCACGTCGTCGGGATCTGTCAACAGGTCCGACATCAACATCATCAGGCTGCGATGGCGGATCATCGAAGCCACGCGTTTTAGGTTTTCGCCGATATTGGTGTCACCAACGGGCTTGGCCTGTTGCAGGACCGCCAGAATGTTGCCCAGCTGAGATCTGCGGCTGCGGGCGGGTAGGGAATGCCTGAGCTCATCGTCGAATGTGATCAGGCCGACCGGATCCTGCTGATGGATCATCATATAGCTGATCGCGGCGGCCAAGCAAATGGCGTAGTCGAACTTGGACAGTTTTTGTCGGTAGGTGTACGCCATGCTGCGAGACAGATCCATCAACACATAGCCGGTGATGTTGGTTTCTGCTTGGTAGCGTTTCACATAGATGCGGTCGGTGCGAGCATACACTTGCCAGTCGATATCTTTGGGATCGTCGCCAGGATTGTATCGCCGATGTTCGCTGAATTCGACGCTGAATCCCTGAAACGGGCTCGCGTGCAGTCCCGACAAAAACCCTTCGACAATGAACTTCGCACGCAGGTCGAGCCTAGCGATATTCTGAATGACTTCGGGTTTGAGATATTGCTCGGCAGACGACATCAACGCGTTCCTGAAAATTCCGCAACAGCGTTACGACCGTTCGTGAAATAAGTGAGCGACTGAGCGGAATTCGACGCGACATTCGTTGCAAATTCCGCCTGTAGGTGGGACGACGAACTACCCCCCGCTTTTTTCGGCTTGGATTTTGATGTAGCGTTTGACGAAGTCTTCTGCGGACATGGCTTCCACTTTTTCTCCGGCGGCTTCCATAAAGCTCTTGGCTCGACCGTTGGATTCCCATTCTTGCATGTCGATGTTTCCGTCGCCGTTTTTGTCGATGTATTCGACAAAGAACTTTCCGCGTTCTTCGTGTTTGGCGGTTTCTTCCTTCGACATCGCTCGTGCTTCTTTTTTTGCCTTTTTATCCGACTTCGAACTGCCGGACGATGTTTTGCCACCACCCACGATTGTCAGGCGTTCTCGAACGTACGACACGACTTGGGGTTCTTTTTGGTCGCTGATTTCTGCAAATGTGACCAGTTCTTGGGGGGTCAGCATGCCGTCTCGGTTGGAATCGCGAGCGTCAAAGCCGTCGAGTTCCTGTCGGCGCGTTTTCACCCATTCGTACAGCGCGATCTGGCCGTCGAAATCGACATCCATCTCGGTGTACTCGTCCGGCAGGGTTTTCGTCAATCGCTCGCGGTCCCGCTGGCGAAACGACTGTGGCGGGCTGTAGCGAGAACGGTTGGTTGCAGAAGCGTCGGTCGCAGAATTTTCGTCGGGGCGTTGAAACGGAGATTCAACCGCTGCTCGTGATTTTTCGAAGCTTTCTCGAAGCTTGTTGCGAAAATCATCGGTGGAAATCCCCGGCTCAATTTTGATGCCACGACTTTCCATGGCCGATCGCAGACCGGGTGACATGTTCTGGATTTCGTCGGCGTCCAGACGCCCGTCGCCATTGGCATCCGTGGACGGTCGTCCGCCTCCCGGAGGCCCGCCGAAGCCACCACGTCCACCGCGATCGCCGCCGCCACGTTCTGCACCACCGCCGGGCCCGCCGCGTTCTCCGCCGCGTTCTCCGCGTTGAGCGGACGCTTGCAGCGGAATCACGGCGATTATGACGGTGACAAAGAGATAAGCCAGTAACTTTTTCATAGCGGAAATCCGTGAAAAATGGGTGTTGCAGCTTCGCTTGGGATCAATGGTAGAGAAACATCCAGTTGTTCGCAAAGTATCGGTCTCTTTGCAGGATCTGGCAAGATTCCCAGGCAATTCTGGCCAGCTGGCCTTTAATCGGGCAGAAATCCGTGCTTTCGGCATTCGCCGATTGGCTGACTTATTCCCTTGCAACGCTCGAGTGATGCAGAAGAATACTCGGATTCCACGACGATTTTGGGAAATACACAGACACTTCATTGCCAGCCAAGGGGTTCGGCGCAGTGGATAATTGCTAACTTTACGTAAAGTCGGCGCGTTTTGCCTTTCCTGAGCCTGCCCCCTGAGCCTGCCTAATCCTGACGGTTGATCCTCGATGAAGACACTCCGACTCACAATTTCGCCGCTGATGCTGCTGACTGCCATCTGGGCGACATCGAGCCCTGCGATGGCGCAACGATCGGCTTCAGAACTGTCGCTGTTGCAGGAAGAATCCGTCCGCGAAGAACTCGGGATTACCGGGGAAAACGCGGAGAAGATGGAAGCCATTCTGAAGATTTCCAAGCCTGATACGGATTTCTATCAGCCGTATCTCGACCGGATCGCAGCCGCCGGAGAACAAGGGGACGCAGCGGCGAAGGCCGAAATCCAGAAAGAAATGTTCGCGGCACAAGCTGCGAAAGTGGCCGAAATGAAAGCCAAGGCGCTGACCATACTGTCAGCCAGCCAGCAGCAACAACTGCGAGGCATGTTTTTGCGCAGCACGGGCGTTCGCGTTTTTTCTGATGACCGCGTGGCCAAGGAGTACGGGCTAACGGAAGAACAAGTCAAGCAATTCGGCGAACTGGCCAGCGACTATCGCACGGCGTCTCGATCAATCCCGGACGATGCGTCTGAGGAAGATCGTGATAAATTCGCCAGCGAATGGAAACAAAAGTTTTTGGCGGGCCTGAACGACGAACAAAAAGCACGCTTCGAAAAAGAAAGTGTCTACGGCCAAGCTCCGGCTGTTGCAGCCGCTGAACCAGCGGGAGCTTCCGGTGTACCGTTGGACATGAATCAACCGCCGGCCGGCCAGGTGGCAGAAGGCAGCTTTGGCGGCGGGGCTGCTGGTGAGTCGAAGCGTGTGACTGAGTTCCGGTTTAACTTTCGGTTCGAATCTTGGGAACGCGTGCTGCAGATGTATGCCGATGGAGCCGGGCTGACTCTGGATTTGAATTCGATTCCACCGGGCACGTTTAGTCACTACGACGACAATTCCTATTCGGCTCGCCAAACGCTGGACATCCTGAACGGCTATCTGCATCGTAAAGGTTACGCGATGATCGAAAACGATGGTTTTCTGATCGTGATGAATACCGACAACGGCATTCCACCGTATTTGATCCGCGATGTTTCTGAAGAGCAGCTGCTGAAGATCGGCAAAGAACTGGAACTGGGCAACAACGAACTCGGAACGCTGCGTCTGTCTGTCGACGGAATGGACACCGCCAAAGTCGCTCAAGAAGTCGAAGCAATCTTGGGACCGCTGGGTAGCCTGGTCGCCCTGACAGAATCACAGCTGTTGATCATCACCGATGTGGGTGCCAATTTGCGGCGAATCCATGGGTTTCTGACGATGGCGATGTCGAAGGCCAAACCCGATGCTTTGATGTTTGTTTCTTATCCGCTGCGAAACATGGACGCCGAAGAAGCCGAAATTGCCGTGATGACTCAATTTGGCATGCGGCAGAATGTGCAAAATGTTACCGCTGCGGCGGAGGAGCAACGTCGTTCACAGGCACGTTCACAGGCACGTTCGCAGGCTTCGCAACGCGGCGGAGCTCCTCAACCAGCCCCCGCAGCCAGCAAGTCAGAATCGACGATTCAGATTGCTTCGGACATGCGTCTGAACAGCCTGCTCATCACTGGAACAGCCGCACAGCATGCTCTGGTAGAAACAATTTTGACCGCGCTAGACGTTTCGGAAGATGCGATGGGCAACTCACTGAATCGCGATCGACGTGGTTCGTATCTGGAAGTTTACAAAGTCAGTTCTGCCGACGCGCGAGAAGTCACGAAGACTCTGAGTGCGATGAATATCCCCGGCGTCAACGTTGTCAACGAAGACGGCAACAACGGCACGATTCATATCGTAGCTACGGCTCGTCAGCACGAAGAAGTGGCCGCTTTAGTTCGTCAGTTGGATGGTGGTGGAGTCAGCGGTTCTGTGGCCGTGATTCAGTTGGCTCAAATGGACCCGCTTTCCGCAGCCGCCACCCTGCGATCGCTGTTTTACGCCGACGGCGAAAACGCGCCGACCATCGAAACAGACCTGTACGGACGTCGCTTGATTGTGCGAGGTGGCGTTGACCAAATCGCGCAGATCAAGCAAGTGCTGGCCGATCTGGGCGAAGACGGGACCGGTATCCGCGAACGTGGGGACGGCGGCATGATCCGACGATTTTCTTTGCAGGGACGAAATCCTGAACAGTTCCTGCGGGTGCTGCAGCAACAGTGGGAATCACAGCAGGAAACGAAGATCAATATTGTGATTCCGAACGAAACCAGCCCGATTAAAAGTCTACGAACGCCGGAGGAAGAACTCGATCGTCCAGCCACTGAGCCGACCGTGATCCCG
Organism: Fuerstiella sp.; assembly: GCA_041688835.1. Lineage (GTDB taxonomy): Bacteria > Planctomycetota > Planctomycetia > Planctomycetales > Planctomycetaceae > Fuerstiella. The sequence goes on along the minus strand of JBDNHJ010000070.1, from coordinate 37,590 downwards.
GAACCCGCCAGTTCACCGTTATCGAAGAGCTCAACTCCGGCCGCCAATGCCAAGTGGAATCAATGGCAACAGCCCGCTGAACGCACACTGCCTTCAGCCGTCGGTCGAATGGCTCGACTGCCTGCAGCCGTGCAGACAGCAACCGATGATGAAACCGCCAGCACTCAAGCAGCGCCTCCGGCCGGGAAGAAACCGTGGGATCCGAATGTTCGAGACGCGGTGACGCCAGCGAGTTCTGATATTTCGATTCAACTGCTGGGTGATGATCTGATCCTGTCGGCCACAGACGAATCGACGCTGGACGAACTGGAAGACCTGTTGGATTTTCTGCATCAATCGCTGCCGATGAAACCAGAATACACGGTCGTTTATTTGACAGCAGCGGATGCTTTGGAAGCGGCGGACATGTTGTCGCAGTTTTTTCCGAGCAGTTCTGTCGCAACCACGTCACTCGGGTCTGGCAGTAGCATGCTGGGTTCACTGGGCGGAAGTCTGGGCGGCATGGGAAGCAGTCTGCTGGACATGACAGGTCTCAGCGGACTGGGAGCGTCTTCATCCACATTAAAGATTATACCGGACATTCGCACGAACTCATTGTTCATCACGGGCCCACAAGCTTTGATTAAAGATGCCTTGGTCTTTTTGAAGGTGTTGGATTCGAATGCGATCCCGGAATCACTGAAAGACATGCAGCCACGACAGATCATCGTCAAGCATGCTGATGTCAGCGACGTGTCGACGTTGTTGCAGAGTGTGTTTAAGCCGTATCTGGAAGCGGCCAATGGCGGCAAACAGCAGCAACAAAATCCGCTGGCGGCGATGTTCGGTGGCGGCGGCGGCGGTGGTCGTGCAGGAGCCCCTGATCCTGCGACTCAAGTGCGAATGACACTGGGCGTGGATTCACAAACCAGCATCCTGACGGTCAACAGCAGCCAAGACATTTTCGACGAGGTCGAAAGCGTTGTGCTGCAGATGGATGAGGCTGCGAAAACGGCTCGACCCACGGTTTTGCCGATCCAACTGAAGAACGCCGACGCCACTGTGATTCAACAAATGCTGCAGGGATTGATGCCGCGCGTGTCGATCAGTTCTTCGCGCACCAACACCAGTCGTGGTGGATCTTCCAGCGATTCAGGCGGAAGTTCTAGCGGCGGAGGCGGCGGTGATTCAGACGCGGCCGCGAAAGTTCAACAAGCACAGCAGGAAGCCTTCCGAAAAGCGATCGAACAACGGATGCAGCAGGGAGGCGGTGGAGGCAATGCTGGCGGCGTACGAACGGGTGGTCGAGGCGGTCGTCCGGGCGGTGGCGGTCGAGGTCGCTAACAACGTTGTGCAAATTCCGCCGCACGATTGTTCCCCTTCGTCGCCATTCAGGTAGACATTTTTCACCCAGTCCGTTCTGCTTTCGCTAATCCCACCCGGCTTGCCCCCGAAATACTGCGATCGCCATCAATTGCGTGATTCTGCTTCTTCGCACGATTACCGTGTACTCTTCCTGCCCGCCCAATACTGTCCGACCATCCCCGTCGGGCGATTTCTGAACCACCAAACTTCGGTGATAAACCATGGAACTCGGACAACTCTTCGTTGACGACGGACTGATCTCAGCCGAACAGCTGAAGCTGGCTCGCAATGAACAACACGGCGACCGCATCGATCAAACTCTGATCCGCATGGGCATCATTTCAGAAGACGCCGTTCTGAAAACGTTGTCCGCCGAATTCGGCATGGCCTACATCGACCTCAAGAACGTCGAAATCGACACGGAGCTACTGGCCAAGTTTCCCACATCCGCGATCTACCGCCATTCTTTGCTGCCCCTGTATCGCGAAAACGGACATGTGGTCGTCGCCACAGACGATCCCTTAAATTTAGAAGGCATCGACGAACTCGGCACCGTCAGCGGCATGCGGCTGGAACCCGTGCTGACACGCAGCAACGAACTTGGCGCACGCATTCGAGAACTGTTGGGGGTCGGTGGCGACACCATCAACGAAATGGTGCGGCAGCGCAGCGAAGACGGCATCGAACTGCTGGAAGAACTGGAAGAAGACTACGGCGAACTGGGCGAAGGCGCTCAAGCGCCGTCCGTGATTCGGCTGGTGAACGAACTGCTGATCGAAGCCGTTAAGCTGGGCACCAGTGACGTGCATGTCGAGCCCCAAGAGCATGGACTTCGGGTCCGCTATCGTATCGACGGGATGCTGCGAATTCAGTCGACGCCGCCAGAAATCAATCACTTCTATTCGGCCATCGTCACGCGACTAAAAATCATGTCGCACCTGAACATCGCCGAAAAGCGCTTGCCTCAGGACGGTCGGATTAAGCTGCGAGTCACCGGGCGAGAAGTGATGTTCGAGTCTCCATCATTCCGATGTCGCATGGCGAAGGCGTGGTGCTGCGTCTGTTGGACAAAGCCAAGATGTCCTTCGACCTCAAGAACGTTGGCATGCCACCCAGTATCGTCCAGCGTTTCCGCAGCCTGATCGAAATGCCTCACGGAATTATTCTGGTCACAGGCCCTACCGGGAGCGGTAAATCCACCACGTTGTACAGCGCTTTGAACGAAATCAAAAACCCAACCACCAAGATCATCACCGTTGAAGATCCGGTGGAATACCAGATGGACGGCATCAGCCAGATTCAGGTCCATAGCCGCATTGGACTGACGTTTGCCGCCGGACTTCGCAGCATTCTGCGACATGACCCGGACGTGGTTTTGATCGGGGAAATTCGCGACGGCGAAACCGCTCAAGCGGCCATTCAGGCGTCACTCACAGGTCACGTTGTGTTCAGCACATTGCACACCAACGATGCTCCTAGCGCGTTTACGCGGTTGGTCGACATGGGTGTCGAACCGTATCTGGTGGCCAGCACGGTCGAAGGCGTGTTGGCTCAACGACTGGTCCGCCGCATTTGTGCTGCCTGTCGCAAAAAAGTGGCCGTGGCGAATGCAGACAACATTCCGGAAGACTTTCCTCGCGATGAAGCACCGGAGTTCATTTACGAACCCGTGGGCTGTCGCGAATGTACGGACACCGGCTACAAAGGACGAATCGGCGTGTTCGAATTACTGACGACAGATCCCGTGCTGCAGGAAATGTGTGCGGAAAACGAAAGTGCAACGCGAATTCGAAAACACGCACTGCAGCACGGCATGACGACCTTGCGGCAAAGCGGTTGGGAACAGGTGATTGCTGGTGTGACCAGCATCGAAGAAATTGTCCGGATTACTCGAGGGGACATTGTTGGCTAATTCAACCATGCCTGATCAGGACGATTGCCAAACCGGGCAGGGTCGCCCAGCAGGGTGGCCGGGGTTGGAGCGAAGCGCGAGTGAAACCCCGGAGCTTCTTGAGCCTGATCGTCAGCGGCGACAGCACACGATGAATTCGTTATTGGTCATAGCAGATGCCTGATTTTGATTACATAGCCAGAGAACTTTCGGGAAAGCAGGTCGCGGGAACGCTGACGGCTGGCAGCGAAAAGGATGCGCTGGCCGTGCTGCAGTCGCAGAGTTTGTTTCCCATGCAGATTGGCATGTCAGAAGCAGCTCGCAAGCAGGTTGTGAAAGGGTCGCGCCGCGTCCCCGGCAAGTATCTGACGGTGTTCTACAATCAGCTGGCCGATTTGTTGCGGTCGGGCGTACCGCTGATTCGATCGTTGCAACTGCTGGAAGACCAAACGTCTCATCCGGCACTGCGGTTTGTGATCCAAGACGTCCGCGAACAAGTGGCAGAAGGCACGCGCTTAAACGACGCCCTGCGACGGCATCCGAAGGCGTTCAACAGCCTGACCGTCAGCATGGTCCGCGCCGGCGAAGAAGGCGGCTTTCTGGAAGACGTGCTGGCGCGAGTCGCCGCCTTCAACGATCATCAGGAAGAGCTCAAAGGCAAGATCACCGGAGCACTCGTGTATCCGTTGTTTCTGATGGGGGCTGGAGCGGCGATTATCAGCGTGCTGCTGATTTGGTTCGTTCCCAAGTTCGCTCAGATTTTCGGACGCATGAAAGAACAAGGCAAGCTGCCGTGGGCGACAACGGCCCTGATGAGCTTCAGCGATTGGCTACAAAACTGGTGGTACGTGATTATTCCGGTCATCTTTGGAATCGTCGCGTGGCTGTTCTACTACTTCAACGAATCCAAGGAAGCTCAAGACAAGCTGGATGCAGTGAAGCTGAAGACGCCGGGGCTGGGAGGCATCGTGCAAAACCTGGCTGTGGCAAGATTTTGCCGGATGCTGGGAACTTTACTGGGCAACGGCGTCCCGATTTTGCAGTCGCTAAAGATCGCCAAAGACGCCAGTGGCAACGCGGTGCTTAGCGAAGCGATTGCTAACGCTGCGGATAATGTTTCGGGAGGAAAATCGCTGGCCGTGCCGCTGCGAGCCTGTGGGCAATTTTCGCGAGATATCGTCGAAATGATCGCGATCGGCGAAGAAGCCAACAACCTCGAAAACGTACTGATCAGCATCGCAGACAGCCTAGAAAAGACGACTGGACGCAAGATCGATGTGGTCGTGCGAATGCTAGAACCCATATTATTATTGGTGATGGCGGCAATTGTCACATTTGTGATTGCGGCTCTGCTGTTGCCGATTCTCAACATGTCCAGCATGCGATAAGGAATGTAAATTCTGGTAGGAATTCCGGAGCATCTGGAATAAAATGCGACATTCACCGAACAACTTCCGGGGCTGTCAGGGGTTTCATTTACTAATGAACTGTCCCGAATTGGTGTCCCTGTTTAACCCGCTGCCGCTGGCAAGGATTCCGCTCACGAAATTGTGCGAGCGTCCTTGCCTACGGCGACGGGTTAAACAAAACTGGGAAGGTGTTTCGAGACTATTCCTAAGCCCCGATAACTGTCCTCAGATCTAAAATCAAAAATGGTCGCTATTGACGTTTGGTCATGGCGATCGCCACCTTTGGCCCACTTGGCCCCATGACCTCCGATGGCCCCAACGGCCGCACCAGCGATAAGGATTTCTGCAAACATGAAACGACTACAGCCACGACCCCTTCACGCCCGTCGATCAGCGTTCACATTGCTTGAACTTCTGATCGTGCTGGGAATTATCGTCGCACTCGCAGCGATGGTCGCACCGAACCTGATTGGCAGTGCCCAGGACGCCAACATTTCCACAACGCGAGCCACCATTCGCACAGTCGAAGACGCCTTCAAACGCAAAGCCGTCAAGATGAATGGTTTCGAAACCAATGGCAGCATTGCCGCTCTAAGGGAAACGTGGGAAGACAGTCTTGGCAAAGAGCAAGCACCGTTGCTGGAAGAAACGCCGCGCGACGCATGGGGCAACGAGTTTCAATACAAGTTCGAAGCCGGCATGGTGAAACCCACCATCTGGTCGTTCGGCCCAGATGGCGAAGACAACGGCGGCGACGGTGGCGACGACATTAGTAACCTGCCGCGCGAGCAGGAATAAGTGCTGAAAATTCGGTGATGAAATATAAATTCGACGCCATCGTGGATTGCGGTTTGATTCTGCGTTGAGCCGCGATAGCGGTGGCAAGATGTAGCCGCAGGCGCGAGCCCAAAACCACTCGGTTTGTTGGTAGTCGTCTTTCGCTCCGCGAAAGTAACGCGCCTTTCGCGGAGCGAAAGGCGACAAAAACATGCTCGGCCGCACAAAGTGAGTGCCATTGGGCGCGAGCCTGAGGAAAGATACCTGAAACCGTCGACTACGCCCAATGGCTACATGCTGACGCCGCTCCGGGCTAACAAACTCTATGCAACAGCCAACCACATCACCAAGAAATCCTAGCAGCCGCAGCCGCAGCCGCAGCCGCGCGGCGTTTACGCTGTTGGAAATCATGATCGTGGTGTCGATTTTGGCGATGATTTCCGCGCTGGCTGCGCCTCAACTGATGTCGTTGGTGCAGGAAAGCAGTCTGTTCCGTGAAGCCGATTCGGTGCGTGAGTGGATTTCGGAAACACGACGGTATGCCATCGACACTGGGATCGACTACGAATTTCGCTATGAACTCAACGGTGCCAGTTTTGTAGTGCTGCCGATGGAAGACGAACTGAATGTGAACGAAAACGGCCAGAGCACAACGACGGAAGAATACCGGCGCGTGCATCAGGAGCTATCGGAAGGAATTCAGCTGAAGGGCCCGGAAGGCGTTGATCTGGCGGCTGAGTCATTGGCGGCCGATCGATTTCGTGGACTGGACGCCAGCGAACTTTCCGGCAAATCATGGTCCGCCCCTATCGTCTTCAGCTTCGACGGTACCACTCAGGACTACACGCTGCGGATCGTCAACGAAGACGGCCTGACTGCGGAAGTCTCGCTGCGTGGATTAACCGGCGCTGTTTCGACACGCGCGACGGAAATCTATCAGGAGGCCGACTAATGCATCGACGACGTCCGAACCGTCCGCGAAACAAACGTGGCGGAATTACTCTGCTGGAAGTCATACTCGCCACCGCGATTTTTATGGCCGCGTTGACGGCGATTTTGCAGTTGATGCGGCTGGGCCACGATTCTCGCGTCAGTGCGAAGCTGGATGCTCAGGCTGCGTTGTTGTGTGAAAGCAAAATGGGCGAATACGTGTCCGGCATGGCCGAACTGTCTGCGGTTTCTCAAGCCACATTCGACGACGACGCCAACAGCGAATGGGCCTACAGCACCACAATCGACGACGGCGGTGGCGAAAGCTTGCTGCTGGTCACCGTGCTAGTCGAACACATGACTCTGGACGAAAGCGTGAATTCCTACTTTCAACTCACGCGGCTGATGCGCGACCCACAATTGTTCCTCGATGCAGCCCTCGCGATTGAAGATTCGGGGGAATAATGCAACGCGCCTTCATCCATCATCCTGACAGCTCGCAACACGGGCTGCCCGTCCGCCGGGCCGCGTTCACGATTATCGAAGTGCTCGTGTCCGTTGGGCTGACCAGCTTATTGATGGCGGCGTTGTATTCCGCAATGACTGTGTACTGGACGACGGCCGTCGAAAGCTACGACGAAATCGAACGTACGCAAATCGCCCGCGCGGTACTGCGACAGATGGCGCGAGATATTCAGTCGTGTACGTTCGCAAAGCAGGAGACCACGGAATTGGAATCGGACGAAGAATCTTTGCTGCCCGACACCGAAGCCGTTGATCCAGAAACGGCGATGGCCTCTTACACGAATGGACTGTTGGGCAGTGATACGGATCTGGTTTTGTATGTCAGTCGCCCCGACAGAAACCAAGCCTATATCAGTGCTCAAGAACTGCTCGATCCGCGAGAACGCAGCAGCGATGCGATGATCATTCGCTATTTTCTGGCCGACAGCGCAGCCGGTGGATTGTCGGGCATGGTGGCCGATGAGGCATCGGCTGGTTCGAAGTCGAACGTCGAAGGCGCGGTGGGGCTGGCCAAGATGGCTGGAGATTTGATTGGTTTAAGCAACGCCATCAGCCAAGGTGATTTTGACATGCAATTGCGAGCGTCCGATGTGTTGGCGCGGGAAGTTGCGATGGTCAAATTCACCTACTTCGACGGCGTCGAAGAAGTCGAAGAATGGGACAGCACGCTGCAAGCAGCGATGCCTCAGGCGGTCATCATTGAACTCACGCTGCGAACCGTGCTTTCGGAAAACGAAGAGCGCAACCCGGAAGAAATCCCCGGCTTCATGGACGAAAGTGTGCACCGATTGGTGGTGCCGATTCCGGTGGCCGCACCTTATGTGGGATTGGAGTAATCATGCAGCGTCCCCTGCTGGGCAGAATCAGAAATCGTCGAGGCTTCGTGCTGGCGGTTGTTGTCGTCACGGTGGTGTTGCTGACGTTGGCGGCGTACAACTATTCGGGAACGATGCTGGTCGAACATCAGGCGGCTGCAATGGGCGGCCGCGATGTGATTGCACGCACGGCCGCAGAATCTGCCATCGAACTGGCGGCGACCAGAATCATGGAACACGGCACAGACGACACCATTAATCTGTACAACGATCCGGATGTTTTTCGAGGTCGATTGCTGCAGGATTCTCCGGTGCCTCGAGCTGTCGTGCGTTGCACGGTGGTGGCATTCGACGAAACCAACTCAGACACCGGCAACATTCGGTTCGGGCTGGCCAACGAAAATTCCAAGTTCAACATCAACAAGCTGCTAGAAATCGATCAAAGCGAAGAAGACCTTCCGGAAGAAGAACGACTCGGGCTGGCGTACATCACGATGTCCAATATTCCCAACATGAGTGACGATATTGTCGATGCCATTTTGGACTGGCTGGATTCCGACGAAGACCGCCGCCCCTCTGGAGCAGAAGGCAACGACTATGCAGCTCTGGCGGTGCCGTATGAATGTCGCAATGGTCCGATGGAGGCGTTGGATGAACTGCTGAAAATTCAGGGCGTCACACCGGATCTGTATTACGGCGAAGACGCCAACCACAACGGGCTGATGGACGAAGGCGAAGATGTCAATGGAGACGGCTTGTTCGCACTCGGCTGGCAGTCCTACCTGACTGTCGACAGCCTAGAAAGTAATACGACGCCAGACGGTCAGCAAAAGATCAACCTGAATGGCGGCGAAATGACGGAACTCTTTGATTCCGTCGAAGAGCAATTCGGGATAGAAGCTGCACAGTTTATCGTGGGGTTTCGCTTGGCTGGTGCTGAAGGTGTATTGCCGATTCCTGGCGGGCAGCCCGTCGCTGGTCAGATTTCTCGAGAAGGAATCAACCTGACGATCGTGCCGACATTTTCATTCCAATCGATCTACGACTTAATTGAACGTGACACGCTGGATGTGCAGATGGTGGATGGCACCACCGAAATCTACACCAGCCCGTGGCCCGCCGGCGCCAACACACTGCTGAATATTTTCCCTGATATCGAACGAGCGTTCACGACCACAGACGACGCCGCGATCGAAGGTCGAGTGAACATCAATCAGGCTCGGCGAGAAGTCCTGCTGGCGATTCCCGGCATGACAGAAATTATCGCTGGCTCCATCATCGCCGTGCGTCCATCGGTGGATTTAGGCAGTGCTTCGTCCAATATTTTGGCTCGACGAAACACGGCTGCTTGGATTCTGGCAGAAGGAATTGTGGAACTGGAAGAACTGCGTGCGTTTGGCCCGTACATTACCGTGGGTGGTGACGTGTATCGTTTTCAGGCGATCGGTCACTTCGACGAAGGCGGCCCGACCACACGTTTGGAAGCGACCGTCGATGCGACCGTCTATCCACCGATCATTAAGTCTGTGCGCGACCTGACGTCTGTCGGTCGCGGCTATCACCCATCGTTGCTGAAGTCGCAGACTGAGTAGCCGATATCAGGACGGGTCTTTTCGAGTCGTCGCAAACAGCTGGGCTTGGATGTTGGCGAACGCTTTGAACTCCAACGCATTGCCGCTGGGATCTTCGAAGAACATGGTGTACTGCTCGCCCGGCTGGCCTTCGAATCGCACGTACGGTTCGATGATAAATTCTCCGACAAACGTGCGGACGCGTTCGGCCAATTTTTTCCAGACATCAATTTCCAGAACCACACCAAAATGTGGCACCGGAACAGCATGGTCATCCACAGGGTTCCGGTGGTTCGCGACCTTGCCTGTTGGTCCTAGGTTTGGATTTAGGTGGGCGACCACCTGATGGCCGAACATATCGAAATCGATCCAATGGGTGTCGCTGCGTCCTTCTGGCAACCCCATTTGGGTTCCGTAAAATTCGCGAGCTTCAGCGATATTGCGGACCTGAAACGCGATGTGAAAGGGAGTCAGCATTCTCGAATTTCCAGTGGTGGTTTTGAAGGGAAAAGAATCTAGGCAACAGTGGCCGTCCTTGGAGATTTGGCATTCTTTCCGGTGGCTCACGCCACCGGCAGTGGATGTGGATGTGTCGCCTCCGGCCTGAGTCTTGGATTCCCGCCCCCAGAACAAAATTTGCGCAATTCAATTCTGCCGTCAAGGCCAATTTTTTACAATGGCCCGCTTCATCACTGGGGTCGGCAAAAAAAGGCAGGGTGGGTCGAATGGCGATCGCCATGTCGACCCACCATTTTCTTTGTCGATACGGGGCGGATACGTGTGGTGGGTCGGCGTCGCTTGGGCTCCTTGACCCACCCTAGGCAATCAAATCCCCACAATGAAGCGGGCCATTGATTTTTTGTAACCGTTCACGGATGTTCACATTGATTAAGCTTGTCGTGTTCGATGATTTCAGCCACATGCTCGGGCGGCACAGGCTTCAGCCGGGTGATCGACGTGCCAGAAAAGGTGGCCGCACCCAATTCCCAACAGATTTCCAGCATCAGCTTCATAACCGTCAACGGTTACATTTTTTTTACCGCCCAGCGCTAGCCGCACACCTCAGGCTGTTAGCTCAGTTGCACGGGCTGTCCATCACGCGCCGATTTGTCCACGGCGTCGCAGACCAGCTGCGTGTTGTGGGCCAGCGTTAGCAGCGAATGTTGGTACGCTTGCTCTCGAATCAATTGGCAGAACGCTTCGATCATGCACTCTTCCTGCGGCTGATGTTGCACCACGTAATCGGTGCGTTCTCCATCGTTGTTTAGCGTTCTGTAGCTTGGCTGCTGAGCATCCCACGGTCGCGTGAAATCGTCGCAGAACAGTGTTTGCTTGCTGCCCGCCAATTCGAACCAACGCCGTCGCACGGTCTGAAAACCACATTCGATCGTGGCCACTTTGTTTTCTGGGAACCACAGCAAGGCATTCAGCTGAGTGTCGACGTCGTTCAGCCATTGTGCGCGGGCGAAGACTTCGTGCGGCAATTCTTCAAACAACATCAGCGCGGCGCCGATGCAGTACCAGCCCAGATCCAGCAGTGATCCGCCGCCGAGTTCTCGATGCAGTCGGAGATTTTCCATGGGGATTTCGTCCCAGCAAAACGTGAAGACCGCGTTCAGCTGCCGCAGTGTGCCCAGTTGGCCGCTGGCGACAAGTTTGCGGATGGCCGCGTTTCTGGGTGTGTGGTACCACATCACGCCATCCAATAGCACGACGTGATGTTCGGCACACACGTTTGCCATCTGCTGGACTTCTGCAGCGTTGCGAGCCAATGGTTTTTCACACAGCACATGTTTGCCAGCGGCGGCTGCTTTGGAAGTCCATTCCAAATGCAGTGACGGCGGCAGCGGCAGATAGACGGCGTCTATGTCGGGATCATCCAAAGCGGCCTGATAGCTGTCGTAAGTTTTGGGAATCGCGAACTGGGCGGCGAACGCATCGGCGCTGTGTTGCGTTCGGCTGGCAATACCAACCAGTTCAGCGCCTGCGGTGGCGTGAATTCGAGGGGCCAGAGTGCGGGCAATTTTTGCGGTGCCCAGAATCGCAAATCGGATCGTTGTCATGGGAATCATTCCAAACTCGTGAATCGATGCACCATACCGCTTTGACAACATCAATGCATCTTCATAACGTTAATGCTCGCGGCGCAGTGGATGCGATGGGAGCTCGAAAGAGTTTGGCCAAGGACGGCCCGTTTTTTTTTGCCAATGATTAGCCGGTTAGAACTCAACCAGCAGTTTTTGAGTTTCACGCAGCAATCGTGAGCGAATAAACACGGTGTCGCGAACCTTTTTGTCGGCACTCACGATCGGAACCGCAAGCCGCGCGTATCCGTCGACGATCGGAAGTTCTCCGGTGGCAAAGCCGGGAATCGGTTTTCGATATCCATCGCTGCCCACAACGACACCTTCGAGGTCTGTGACGAGATACTTCTTCGTTTTTTCGGGCAATCGCACCTGAATGATGATCCGATAGGGATCGCCTGGACGCGGGTTCGACGGTTCGGTCCACACAGAAAAGCTGCCTTGGCGAGTTGCCACCGCGGGGGCTCGATCGACGTGCTGCGTGGCCACAGCCCCCGTCGCTGTGTTCGATTCCGACGCTTCACTGCTGGCCGATTTTTCCGCAGCGGCGACGCCTTGCGGTGCCATTTCGTTCAGAATCGATTCGCTGATGTCCAGCTGTTCTTCTTCTAGTTCCTGAGGTGCTTCGTCTGCCGGAACCGAAACGGCTTCGGGCTCCAGCTCCACCACAGGTTCGATTTCTTCAACGGGAACAGTCATTTCGAAGGGTGCCGTCGTCGTGTCTTCTTCGGTGGCAAAGGCGGCGTTCAGCAAAAGTTCGGCCGCTTCTTCGGGGCCATGCACGATAATTGCCGCCAACAGCAGCAGCACGATCCAGTGGATATAGAAGGTTGTGAACCATGTGAGCCATCGGTTTCGCACGACGACACGCTTGAACCAATCGCCATACGGTTCGACCGGCTTTTTCGCCGTTTCTACCAACGATAGGCCGGGACTGGCGACTGCTTGCATGGCGTGCGCGAAGTCGACGTCCAGATCATTGGCCGGTGGATCGACGGAAATCGATTCCAAGGCAGAAGTCGGCGTTTCCACCGGTGTTTTGCGGGCTTGTGCCACCGGGCGAACTGCTGCGTGAACTTCAGCGACAGCGGTCGGCGACGAATAATCGGGCTGCGGAGTGGATGCGACAGAAAAGGTCGGACAGGCATCCAGCTGAAAGTTGGCCGTCGACAGCGCCAGCATGCGTCGTAGTTCGAGTTCAGCGTGCAATGCGTCACTGGAAACCGCTTGGGCGTCGGAACTGTTTGACCCCGCAGTGATCCTAGAATCGAGCGTCTGTTCGATGGCTTTCGGGTCCAAGACCCAGCACACGGTTTTGCGTTTCTTTTTTCGCTTCGTTTTTTTCTGGGGGGTGCTGGATGCGTTTTCGGCGCTGGACTGTCGGATGGCTTCCGTCACGCGGTTGGCCAGCACAGATTCGTTGCCGTTATCTTGCGACTTTCGGTTGGCTAACTCGGCTCGTATTCTGGCCAATTTTTTGCGACGTTTTTCGGAAGTCGAATCCGTCTTTCGGGCGACTCGCGTGAGCCCACTTTTCGGCGGCCCAGATGCTGGCCCGGATGCCGCTTCGATTTGCGCAGGCTGATCCGTCTGCTTGCAAGGGGGTGAAGATGTTGAGGCGTCTGCGGTGCTATTCTTGCGGGCGATTCTTTGCAGGCGAGGTCGCGCGCGGGTGCGATCGACGTCATCGACACTCAACGGCGGGCTAGCCGCATCATCGGGTTCTGTTCGAGAGCTGATCACGTTTGTGTTCCTGGGACAGTTTCGTCTTGAAAGTGATTAAGAGGCTCGGCGGCTCTGAAATCTTTGGCAGAATCACGCGCCTTCGCCGTGGTTATTGCTATTGCCGCACAAATGTAAATTCGCGTGAATGGCGAGACCCTTCCGGAAGTTCTTTAAAGCGTTTGGCGATTCTAAAACGGCGCACTTCGTCAGGGGAATCTAAGAACACAATCACCATCTGATACACGCTTCCGGGAATCGATTCTTCGTTCCCAAAATTCACTCGTGCGGCGAATGCGTTGCCTCGAATGCCGACCATTTGCTGAACCCACCAGAAATCATCCGGAAGGTCCGATCGAACGAGTGCAATTGGCCAGCCCTTGGCTCGCGTAACAGCCACCACATTTTCCATTCTGTTCACTCGCCGACTTTCCAGCGGCTGCTGCAGAATGACGTCTTCCAAGGGAAGTTCGTCACGTGTTCCAAAGCTGTCGTCGGTTTCTTCCGCAGGCCATGCCCCGGAAGTTCCCATGTCTGACATCGAACGATCGGCAACAACCGTTGATGGCGGCGTGGACTCAGAACGTGTTTGCCGCCGCTTCGACGAGGTCTTCGCCGTCGACGATTGCGATTTGTCCGCTTGCACCGCTGGTGCCACAGGAATCATGGCCAGATGCCCGGTGGAATCAAAGTAGGCCGACGGTTTGTCATCCGGTCGCGTGTGCAAGGCGGTATCCATTTCGGCATCCAGTGCTGCCAAGTCCGCGACTCTGGCAGGGTCGCGTTGGTCTCGATCGGCAACCACGGATTCAGCCTGAGCAACCGCGGGTGCGGCGGGAGCAACATCTTTGATCACAACCGGCATCGGCACAGATACGCTGTCGTCTGACATTGCATCGTGCTGCTCAACTGCATGCACTGCGGGCGCTGCGTTTTGTGTGCGGCGGACTTCAGAGCGTCGCTCCGTGGGCGTCATGTCGATTGTTCGAGATTCCGCTGTGCTCGAAGGCAGCATGGCGACGCGAGTGTCATTCACTGGCGGGCTGGCTGCGGTATTGGTCGCCGCGTTGGCCGTGGTATTCGACGTTTTGCCCAGCGCCAACTGCATGTCATCTTGAGTCGGTACGGTTTGGCGCTGTTTCAGTTTGTGCGATTCGCCAGCGATCACTTGTTCGAATTCTGATGACGATCGAAAATAGGACAACGACATCACAATGCACAAGGGGAGCGCTGTGAGCGAGATCGCTCCGAGAATTGTGACGTGTGGATAATATTTGGGCTTCAACGGTCTGCCGCTCCTGAAATTGTGTCGAGATTCACTGGTCGTCCGAAGTGGAAGACTTCAAGAAGACCTTAAGAAGACGCAGGGCCTCCATGGGTGAAAACGCTCTGGGCAAACATACCCGCTGCAGGAAAGTCCGCAGTAGCAAAACTACCTGCCGAGTGTCGGATTCCACCCAGAGGGTGTCTGTCACGGAGACTCGGAAAACAGTGACTGCTGGTGAAGACTTGCCGAAGAATCCGGCTGTGATGATTCACATGGGAGCCAAAACTAGAATTCCACATCCCACTGAACAGGCGGTTTTGCTATCCTGCGATGCTGTTCAGAAACAGGAAAAGGATTTCCATGCGTACCTTCGAAAACAAGACCGTGTTCCTGACCGGCGCGGCGTCCGGAATCGGAAAAGAGCTTGCCCAACAGCTCGCAGCACTCGGGTGCGATTTGTACCTCGTGGACATCGACGAACCCAAACTGGCTGAAGTGGCTGCAGAGCTATCTGCTCACGGAAAGCAGATCTGGACATCGATCTGCGATCTGTCGGATTCGCAGGCCGTGCAGCACATGCTGGCCGATTGCGACCAGCGGACAGACGTCATCGATTTGGTGATCAACAACGCCGGTGTCGCTTATTATGGTCCCACAGATGCGATGACTCAGCAGCAGTGGGATTGGCTGATGAACATCAACCTGCTAACGCCGATTCAAATCACCAATCACTTTTTGCCACACCTGTTGCAACGCCCGGATGCTCACATCGCCAACATGTGCAGCATTTCGGGGATCGTCGCTGGAGGACGCTTTGCGGCTTATCATACCAGTAAGTTTGGGTTGATTGGTTTTACGGAATCGTTGCGAGCGGAATATGGTCGCAAAGGAATCGGAGTCACGGCGATCTGCCCCGGCCCCGTGAAGACCAGCCTGTACGAAGCCGCCGCGACCGGCCGCAAAGACACTCAGGCCCCCGTGCCGCCGGACTGGCTGTGCGCTTCTGCAGCGCGAGTCGCAGCGCTGACGATTAAAGCGATTCGTCGGAATAAACGTCAGACCGTCATCACACCGATGGCTCACGCGCTGTTTCAGTTAAAACGCTTCGCACCCGGATTGATTGACTTTGCCAATCAGTTTAGTCGCAAGAAAAAGAAGCGAATCGCTCTGTTGCAACAACAGGAAGCAGAACGCCTGGCGCGTGCCACGCCAGAAGCACAGCAGAACAAGGCCGCGTGAGCGTTCGTTGGCCGCTGGAGCTCGCCTCGGTTTTCCGTGCATGAACCGGCGTTGACCCCAATCCCGTTGAAATAGCCATAAGTCACCGCCTTCAGTTATTTTGCGGTCGGTAATTTGGCGAAGAACTGGCCAACAACATCACGAATTACGCAAACCCAAACACACTGCAATACCAAATTTTAGCGGCCCGGCGCTGGCTGCGGTTTCCCTTAGCAAACCACCACGCCCGCGCTGATTTCGATCCAACCGTTCCATGTTTTTCCCGGAGCCAAGACCTGCAGGCCGGCGTCGATGCCTTGCTGCTGCAGGTTGATTGCATCGGTGGTACAGGTGTAAGGTTCAAGACAAACCGCCGACGTCCACGGTGGCGTGAAGGCCACGATTTCTCGAAACGAATCGTCGCAGCGTTGTACCACCTGAGTGCCCCGTTGTTCGTCCACAATCCGACACTCAATCACCCCCGCTTGGCTTTCGAGACCCGTATAAACGTCGTCCAGTTTTAAGGTGTTAAAGTACGGCGCGGTATTCAAACGCCCATCTTCTGGCGGATCGATGATTTCCCCAGTGGGCAGGCAATTTTCCAACACCCATTTTTTAGTCACTGGAGCCTGAATAGTGCAGCTGGCAACATCGCTGTCGGCTGACAACGGCACTCGAAAGTACGCATGCGTTCCAAAGCCCCATGGCAGCGGTTCTGTGCTGGGATTTCGCACCGTAATGTCAGCTCGCAAACACGCATTGTGTAACGCATAGCGGATTTCGATTTCTCCGTCGGTGGGCCACAACGCTAGGCGTTCGGGAGCGTCTTTGCTAATCCGAAACACGCCCGTGACAGAGGATTCTGTCTGCTCAAGAATTCGCCACGGGCGGTCCAGTGCAAAACCATGAATCGCGTTGCCAGAACCTTCGTAGCCCACCAGAGATTCCGGCAGTTCGTAGTCCTTGCCATCCCACGCATATTTTCCACTGCGAATGCGATTAGGAAACGGAAACAACAGCGGAATGCCATGACGACTCGGCGGCTGATCGCCTTCCGCAAATCCATCTGCGGCGTCAATCACGGCAATGTGATCGGTGTCGTTGAGCTTGATGTTGAGGTCGAAGCAGTTGAAGCCCAGATGAGCGGCGATTTTGGCCGTGGAGCCAGTGACAGAATCTGTCAGAAGGATGGTGTTCATGGTTTGGGGCAGATGTTTACTAAATAGGGAGAAGCGGGATGGGGCAGGTCATGAAAACGGACATGGGCTGAATGAGACATCTCCGATTCGTCCGATCGCAAGTTGCGATCAATTCCATTCGGGATTTTGGACCACATGCGGCAGCAGGCGATTGGCTTCCTGCAGTTGCTGAGTACACAGTTCCCAGATCGCATACGGATCGGCTGCAAAGACGAGGCTGGTTTCGGCCGGCAGCACGCGCCAATCGCCGCGATCCAATTCACCCTGCAGTTGTCCTTCTCCCCAGCCGGCGTAGCCACAAAAGATGCGAAACCCGCATTCGTTGCTGCAGGTGGCGTCTGTGCCGATTAGCGATTCGAAGGAATCATTGCTGCCCGTGACGTACACCCCCGGAACAACTTCTTCGTCTTTGCCAGCGAGATCTGAACAGCTGTGCAGAATGAACAACGCCGATGTTTCTACGGGGCCACCGGCAAAAATCGGATCGGTGCCGATCGGCGTCTTGCCAAGCTCACTTAGGGCGGCATCAACCGCAATCGAAGACGGCCGGTTAATGACCAACCCCATCGAGCTTTCGTGGTTGTCTTCCAGCATCAGGATGACAGAACGGTAAAAGTTTGAGTCTTTGAGGTGATTTGCAGCCACCAGCAAATGACCTTTCAGGCTATCAGCCATCGTGCCCTCGAAATGAAACAGCGAAGTAAAAGAAAGGAGCGTCTGGTAAGCAGGTATAGCTCAGTTGAGCACGCGGTTCCATCGAGTGATGAATTTTGTCTGCTGAGCCGGTTCTGAAGTTTAGGGTATCCCACGGCGAAAGCGGACTTTTGTCCGGTGCGGCGGGTCCAGTCACCCGAAATGTGGTCGGCTTTGCAGCAATCGACAGTTTCACCGCCAATGCGGTTGATTTATTGCCTGAACAAGGAATAATCCTTCGCTCAGCGACAAGCTTTTCAGGAGCAAAACGCTGCCTCCAATTGTGGTGAGGCCAGCCTAACCGGGTCAGGTCGGAAACGAAGCAGCCCTGCGGTCTTCGGTTCTCAGGTGCAAGCGGAGGTAGCGTTTTGCTCCTTTGTGTTGCGCCGTGGCAAAATGTTGCCGGCGATTCAAAGGCTGTTCACTGCCAGTTCGACGCTCAATTGACCGTTCGAGGGGAACTGAGGCCACCGCGGGGAGCACCGTTCGGAATGTATTCTGGAACCGCCGGTAGCCCCTGAAACAATCGCTGCTCAGCCGCCTTACGTTCCGGAGTCCTCGGCTGCACAAACCCGAGCGGCCGAGAAGACGTGTTGGGGCCGATACTGGGGTCAGGAAACGGATCCTGCTGCTGAAACGCCGTGGCTTCTGATCGCGGATAACCCGTATTCCACGTCGGCAGACGCGTGTGCATCGGAGAAAAACAGCCGCAGACCAGCGTCAACGAGCACACAAGCACGGCACGCCCAGAAAATCGCGATGATCTGCTAGGCCGGACGGCTGGTTGAGTGTTTGGAGGGGATTGAGGCATGGGCTGCGAATCGTTGACGCGAGGCGATTGTGGCAGCACAGTGTATTTTCGAATGCGAATCGGCAGCAATAGCAGATTCACCACATCGGAACGTCCGGGAGACCGCGATTGACTCGGAGCTGGTGTGACCGCGTGGGCATGCTTCAGCGGCGCTGACAGGCTGGAAGCCTATCCCACGTTGTTAGTCACGCAGCCTCGCGGTCAGTTCTGTTTGGCCGAGGCGGATCTGGTCGCCATCGTGCAGCGTCACCGGAGCTGATTTCAGCAACAAGCCATTCACGACGGTGCCGTGCGAACTGCGGAGGTCGACAATCGTGAATTCGTTGTCCACGAACGAAACGGAACAGTGTCGACGGCTAAGATAAGGATCAGCCGGCAGCCGAATCTCGCATTCCGTCGCAGAACCGATGCGCATCAGATTTCCCTCAGGAATCGGGAACGGCATTTCTTTGAACTCAACGAACGCTTTCATGAACCACAGTCTCGTCGCGGGACAGGCCCAAATCCGGAAAAGACAAAATCCACCGCACAACGGCGGCCTCATTCTATGACGGGCACAGCAGCCAAGCAAACAGGCCGCGTGCTAAGTGCATGCGATTTTCCGCCTGCTGAAACACGATGCTTTGAGCACCATCGATCACGTCGTCGGTCACTTCTTGGCCGCGTTTGGCGGGCAGATCGTGCATGAATTTGGCGGTTGCTGGAGCCTGCTGCATCAGCTTGGAATCCACCTGAAAATTCTCGAAAGCCTGCATGCGACGCACGGCGTCTTCTTCTTGACCCATGCTGGCCCAGACGTCCGTGTAAACAAAATCCGCCGTGGCTACAGCTTCCGCTGGATCGCGAATCTGATTCACATCAGCGTCCGGAAAACGCTGCCGCAGGTCCGCCAAAAACTTCTCACAAAACTCAAAACCCGCTGGCACAGCCAGTGTAAACTTCATGCCGGTCATGGCGCAGGCGATCGCCAATGACATCGAAACATTGTTGCCGTCTCCCACAAACACCAGATGAGCGCCCGGCAGATCGCCGCGAGTTTCTTGGATCGTCAGCAGATCCGTTAATGCTTGACAAGGGTGACGTTCGTCCGACAAGGCGTTGATCACGGGGCAACTGCTGTATTTGGCAAAGTCGACGATCAGTTTGTGCGAAAACGTACGCATGGTGATCACGTCGCTGTAACTGCTCAGCACCGTCGCCACATCATGAATCGATTCTCGACCATTCAACCCAGCTTCTGCCGTGGTCAAAAAGATGCCCGAACCGCCCAAATTGGCGATGGCGGCTTCGAAGCTGTTCCGCGTCCGCAGCGACGGCTTTTCGAACATCTGCGCCAGAATCCGCCCCGGCAGCAGTTGAGGACGATCGCCAGCCTTGTACTTCGCCTTCAGGTCCGCCGCAGTTTTTAGGATCGCGTACAGATCGCCTGTGGTCAGGTCGTACAGAGATGTCAGGTGCCTTACCATAATCTGATCGTGTGAAGTTGGAGGGACCAAAAAAGAAAACGACTGAGACAGCTCTCCACGAGCCAACTCAGTCGACAGAATTCCAAGAACGGAGATTGTCTCAGTCCGCCAGCCAGAAGTTAAGTCTTCACGCCTGAAATTCACCGAATCATCGTCGGGAATGACGGGATATCGGCAGTCACAGCACGATTACGTTCGAAAAAGCGTTCAGAATCAAAACTCAGTAGCACGTTTGATCTGTTCCAGACCGGCACGCTGACGTGATTCAGATACCTTCGCCAGCCCACCCCGATCGCCGAAACCTGAATGTCGCTCGGCGGTCTGGGCCGAGACGTCACGGTGCAGACCAGCGTGCTACGTTTTGAAAACGCGACAACGTGAAAACGCGAAAAGACCCGAAGTCGAACAATTCGACTCGGGTCTTTTGATCAATTCATCCGCACTTCAAACACGTTCTTACCCGAAGTGATGCGGCGGAAGCCAGCGGCCCCCGGATAGTCTCTAGCGACAACGACGAGCTGAACGATCTCGCTTGCAACGAACTTTGCGGTACTTCACTTTAGCACATGTTGGCTCGCAGCATGTTGGTGCTGGAGTGTGGCAGCAAGTTGGAGCTGGAGCACAGCAAGTCGGCTCTGGTGCCGGAGTATGGCAGCAAGTAGGTACTGGAGCTTCGCAGCATGTCGGTGCTGGAGCACTGCAGCTTGTGAAGCTGTAGGAGCTACCGCAGCCGCTGTCACAATGTGAGTGGTGACCAGCTGAAGCGTTCGATGTTGCAACGAAAGCAAACATTGCGACTGCGAGGACAGTTGTGAGTACGTTCTTCATGTTCAATTCTCCGTGTGAGTTAGGGATGTTTGGGCAAAGGACGAGCCCTCGACAGCACGAACGTTATTGACCTGACCACAGTTGTTCAAGCACACAAGCACAAAACACTCAGGTTTCCCAAAACATCAAAAGCACGGAAAATTCCGTTCCTGCCCTTAGTTCGTCATGCTTCTGAGTGACCTAACCGCGAATTGCTTCGTAAAGACCGTAAATTCACGGTGGAGACCACCGAGCTACGATTCCAAGGCCTACTGATCGAAAAAGAACGTCTGTTCTGCGGTTCCGGCCAGCAATTGCTGGCGTTCTGCGGCGGTCACAAAATCAATCCGGTCTCGGATCAGGCTGATCGAGGCCGCGTAATTATTGTCATTATCAAGCTGATAGGGGCAATCGCTGGCCCACATCAGGCGTTCGGCTCCAAAGCTTTCATACAGCCGTTTGATCATCGGAATCAGCTCATCATGCGCAGGAACCTTCATTCCAAGAGCGTAGAATGCTGACAACTTGACCTTGACACCCCGATGTCGACTCAGCCCACACAACTGGTCGACATCCTGCGCCCGAATTGTGCCGTCGACCCCAATTCTGGCGAAATGGTCGATCACAACGGGCGTTTCCGGATGCTTAGTGCAGGCGGCATCAACTTCGGGCAAGTTGGCGGCGTTGATCAAACAACACATCGGCTGGCGTGTCTGAGCCGCAGTGCGCCACATATCCTGCATCCCATCCGTTTGCAGCCAGTTGTTAATCCCGTTGCGCGGCGTGATTCGAAAGCCCGTGACTCCCAGCTTCAGCAGCTGCTGCATCGCCTTGCCAGCATGCGGCCGCAGATCATCGACCATGCCCACCACGCGAAACAATTGCGGGTGCCGTCGCCAAGCGTCGATCAAGTAGGCATTATCGAACCCGTGAAACAACGTATGTTGAATCAACACGACTCGGCCAACGCCTTCAGGTCGAGCAACCGCGAGCAGCTGATCGTCCGTAAAACTTCTCGGCGCTAGGTCATCAACGGTGACTCCCGGTGCTAACCCAAACGTGCTGGTGTCGGGTGTCCAGATGTGAGAATGAGCATCAATCCACGGCAGCGCCGGCTGTTCAGAATCCTGCGCCGCGGCCGCCCGTTGAGGCACGCCGGTTTCACTTATCGTGCCGCTCGCGGCCAGCGTTGCCAAGCTTCCGGCCAGCAGTGTGCGGCGGGTATATTTCGAATCAGGGTTCATCAATTCAGCCTTTCTGTGGACACATGGTAATTCGGCAACAATCTAGAAATGTTACCAGATGACTCGAAAACTGCATCTGCACGCTCAAACGCGGGCTTCGACAACAATAACAGTGACGATTTCCCTGAAATCTGTTAAACCCTGCCCATTGTACGACCTTCACGATCTCCCCAAATTCTAACAGTCACCATGAAACACGTACTGATCATTCCCGACGGCGTCGCAGACGAACCACAACATGCACTGGACGGCAGGACGCCCCTGCAGGCCGCCCATATTCCGTTCATGGACGCTATTGCAGCGGCCGGAATCATCGGACGTACCGACAATGTCCCGGCCAGCATGCCTTCCGGCAGCGACGTCGGCACCATGACTCTGTTCGGCTACGACACGTTAAAGTTTCACACCGGTCGAGCTCCCATCGAAGCCGCCGCTCAAGGCATCGAACTCCACGACGGCGACTGGGCCGTGCGTTGCAATCTTGTCACGGTCACCGACGGTCAGATGACCAGCTTCACCGCCGAACAGTATCCCAAAGATGCGGGGCGTGAGCTGATTACGCTGCTGCAGAAAGACCAGTGCGGTGACAGCCATTGGAAGTATCAGACCGGTGTCAGCTATCGCAACCTGCTGATCTATCGCGCGAGAGGTGCAGCCGCTCCGTTTTCCACGGACACTCACAGCACACCTCCGCACGACATCACCGGCCAGAACATCAATGCTCACCTGCCCACCGGTCCCGGTGCCGACGAACTTCTGCAACTGATGGAACGCAGTCGCCAACTTTTCGCCAACGCGGCCCCCAACCTAGCGCGAGTGCAGGCTGGGGAACTTCCGGCCACTCAAACCTGGCTATGGGGACTCGGCCAACGTCCGGCGCTGCAGCCGTTTGCGGAACGCTATGGTGTGCGAGGTGCCGTGATTACCGCTGTGGATTTGTTGCGCGGCATGGGAAAATTGATCGGCTGGGAAGTGGTAGAAGTGGAGGGGGCGACCGGCTATTTGGATACGGACTACGCCGCCAAAGGTCGAGCGGCCATCGAAACATTGCAACGTGATGACGTCGATTTTCTGGTGGTGCATGTGGAAGCCACAGACGAAGCGTCTCACGAAGGCGATACGGCGGCCAAGCTGCAAGCCGTCGAAAGGATCGACGAACACATCGTCGGCCCCGTTCATCAATGGCTGAAACAACACGGCGATTATCGAATTCTTGTCAGCCCCGACCATCCCACATATCTAAGAACTCGCACCCACAGCCACGGCGATTGCCCGTTCGCAATGTGCGGCACAGGCATTCAGCCAAACAGCCCAACCACGTACGACGAAATTGCCGCCGCCGCGTCGGACGTTGGTTTCCCAGAAGGGCATCTGCTGATGGGCGAATTTCTGAAACAAAAGTAGCCGATCGTAACAAGGGATCAACCTTCATGCCTCATGAAATCAGACTGGCGGGCCCTTGGGAGCTCAGTCGCGCCGACGACGTTTGGGAACGCTGTGCGCTGCCTTGCCCGACTGAGGCCAGCGATTCGACCGCCGAAGTTCGCTTACGGCGAAAGTTTCACCGACCGTCGGGACTCAGCGATCAATCGCAACTGGCCATTGTCGTCAGGATGACAGGCAGCAGCGCCCGCAGTCCGGATGCTGAAGTGAACGGCGTCGCTGTTCGAGCAACATCGGACACCGACAACACAGTGCTGCTGGACGTCACCAACCAGCTGCGGGAATTCAATACGATCGAACTCACGGTTCCCGCATCCACCACAGTCACGGAAGTCAAGCTGCGGATTGTGGAGCCAACCGAAGGCTAACGTGACCAGTCAAGTGAAGTTCAAAATCTTATGTGTCCATCATTTCGGATCAATATTATGTCTGCGTCGTTCCGGTTCTGCCTTGTTTTCCTTCTGTGCCCGTCACTACTGAACGCTCAGCCCGCAGCCCCCATCATGGAACTCACTGCAGACGCGCGTCGCGCGGTGGATTCCATCCGGCAATCGTCCGTGCTGTCCACTGTCGCGTTTCTGGCCAGCGACGAAATGGCGGGCCGACAGACGCCGTCGCCGGAACTCAACATCGCATCCCGCTTTGTGGCTTCGCGTTTCCGCGGCGCAGGACTGAAACCATTGGACGAAGACGCCACGTTTTTTCACACCACAGATTTCGAAGTGTCTCAACCGCCCTACAATGATGTCGAACTGCAAATCGCAGGCGGCGATGTCGTGCGGAGTCGCGGAGTATTATGTGCCACTTCAGAACGCCTGCAACTCACAGCTCCGGCGTTGGCTGAATCGCAACTGATCGATGCCGATGCCGAATCGCCGCGAATTGCTGTGATCGACGAAGTCACGATTCCGCCACAGGCCGTCGACAACCCTGCAGCCGTGCTGCTAACCCTGCGGCGGCGACTGCGAACCGTTTCCGAACAAGGCGTGCAGCTGGTGCTGATGCAGTGCGCCCCAGAAAGTCCGTGGATCAACGTCGCCCGCAGACTTTCCGAAAGGCCTATTCCACGACGCCAAGGCCTGCAACCAGATTGCGCCGTGGTGCTGATTTCGCAGAACGCCAAACTGAACGACGTGGAGATCATTGCCAACATTGGCGCTCAGCAGATCACGCAAGTCCCCGTTCGCAACGTGCTGGCTGTGCTACGTGGTTCGGACGCTGCGTTAAACGATCAGGCGATCTTTGTCAGCGCGCATCTGGATCACATCGGTGTACAGAGTACGGGGCCAGACAAGATCAACAATGGGGCAGACGATAATGCGTCGGGCGTGACAGCTGTTCTTGAACTGGCGGATGCGTTTGCGGCGTTGGACACTCCGCCACGGCGGTCCATCGTCTTCTGTACGTTTTGGGGTGAAGAAAAAGGGCTGCTGGGTTCGAAGGCTTTGGTCGCACAACCGCCGTGGCCGTTGAATCGAATCACCGCGAATATCAACTTAGAAATGGTCGGCCGACCAGAAATCGACGCTCGCGAAAAGATCTGGATGACCGGCTGGCAGCATTCGAATCTGGGAACGTTGATGCACAAGGGAGCCCAGCAAATCGGTGTGGAAGTGTTCGACCGCACAGACGTTGGAGAAATGCTGTACACCCGCAGCGACAACCATTCGTT
The DNA here is from genome assembly GCA_041688835.1 of Fuerstiella sp. GTDB lineage: Bacteria > Planctomycetota > Planctomycetia > Planctomycetales > Planctomycetaceae > Fuerstiella. The sequence goes on along the minus strand of JBDNHJ010000070.1, from coordinate 12,702 downwards.
CGTAAAACAAGGCGTGATCGCTCACAGCTTTTCCGCCGGATCACTGCACACTGACTACCACCAACCGACCGACGAATGGCAAAAGCTAGACATTCCACACATGACGAAAGTCATTCAAGGCCTGTTCTGCGGCATCCAATACATTGCCAATCAAGACGCTGCACCCGAAAAAACCAAGTAGGGTTGCTCGGTGGATTGCACGAACAGGGTCGGGAGTCTTTTTCCGACGAAAGTGTTTACCATGTGGAAGGTCGGCGGTCCGAAAAAGACTCCCGCCTCTCTGACCTACCTCGCATATTTGGACAGCTGCTTTAAGTACGGTTGATACGCTTCGGCTTTTTCCCAATCACTGGGCCCCGGATCGGCGGGCACCACTTTTTGCTCCGGATAATCCAAGCCCGCAATGCTGTCTTCGATGGAGGCATTCCAAGCGGCCCAAGCGGTTTTCAGCCGGGCAGCCACGTCCGGCAATTCGTTGATCAGATCGGTGGTTTCATTTTGATCTTTGTCTAAATCGTACAGCTCCCACCTATCCTGCTTCACCTGTGACTTCAACAGCTTGTAGTTGTTGTCGATGAATGCTGTTCGCTGAGTGTGCCGGAAGCCGATCGGTTGTTCGCGAGTCTTTAGGTCTTGCGTCAACAATGGCTTCAGGCTGATGCCATCCAGCGGCAGTGGCGCTGCAGAATCCGGCAGTCCCACGATGTCCGACAGCGTCGGAAAGATATCGATCGTGCAGGACGGATACTTTGTGATGCGAGATTCCGAAATCACAGCCGGCCATTCGATAATTCCGGGAACTCGCAACCCGCCTTCATAGATGCTGTTCTTAAGACCTCGCAACCCGCCGACAGTTTCGGGTTTGATTCTTCCCAGCCCGCCGTTGTCGCCGCAAAACCAAACCAATGTGTTGTCGGCAATCTTGAGTTCTTGAAGTCCCTTGCGAAGCGTGCCGATGCTGCGGTCCATGGCCACCAGTTCTCCGTAATGGTTTGACGAAGACCGATCCAGCGACGCGAATTCGGATTGGTCTGCGTCGGAAGCCACAAACGGGCTATGAGGCGTTCCGTACCAGATCACGGTGAACGAGGGTTTGCTGGCGGCGACTTGAGCTTTAATAAACAGCAGCGCTTCGTCGATAACGATTTCCGAAGAATCGCCTTCGAATTGTTCGAACTCACCCATCCGCGACAGCAATGGATCTCGATCAAAAAAGTTGGTCACCGACAACCACGTCTGAAAGCCGAACGGTCCCGGCCCGCGAATGTCGGACTTCAGAATCGGCACCCCGATTCCTCGCAGACCGTTCAGATGCCACTTACCGAAGTGCCCGGTGGCGTAGCCCGCTGCGGCCAGTGCTTGAGCCACTGTTTTTTCCTGCGGCCGCAGTGGCACACCATGATTCAGAACTCCCGTGCGATCGTTGGTCCGCCCCGTCATCACAGTTGCTCGCGTCGGCGAGCAGTTCGGAGCCCCCGCGTAGAAGCGATCGAATCGCAGTCCGTTGCCGGCCATCGCGTCCAGATTCGGCGTCTTTAGAATCGGGTGATTGTAGTACCCGGTTTGCCCCCATCCCATATCGTCGGCCATCACCAACACAATGTTCGGCGGATCGGCATGGGCGACACGCGCGACACAAGGCGCCAGAAACAGAATTGTTAAGATGATGAATCGTGAACCTCGAAGCATGGCGTGGGCTACCTGTCGGGAAATCGGACGGTTGGAACCACAATTGTGAGCAAGTCGCGGCCGCGACACAAGCGTCAGTGCTTGCAGTTACGTAGTTACGTAGGTCGCGCTCCTGCGTTACATCTGGTAGGTCACGCTCCTGCGTGACATCTGAAATCAAACGACAGCCCGCTTCGTTGTTGGAGATCTATTTGTCCGTTTCCAACGCAACATCGTCAAACCTCACACCAGAATCGGTTCACCAGCCCGCCAATCAGCGCCTTCTCGAATCACTCGGCGATACAACGTGTCGCGTTCGACGGGTTCCCGCCCGGCTTCTCGAATCAGCTGATGAAGTTCTTCGACGGTCTTGCCTTCGGGCGTTTCAGCACCAGCATCGTGATAAATCAGTTCGTGTACCACGGTACCATCCACGTCGTCTGCGCCGTAGCTGAGTGCTAGTTGAGCCGTCTGTTCGCCCAGCATAATCCAGTAGGCTTTGATGTGGTCGAAGTTGTCCAGCATCAGTCGCGACACCGCCATCATCCGCAGGTCGAACATGCCGTTTGGCTTTTCGATGTTGTCGAGTTCCGTGTTGTCCGGATGAAACGCCAGCGGAATCAGAGTTTGGAAGCCGCCGGTTTCGTCTTGCAGGGCTCGCAGTCGCAACAAGTGATCGATGCGATGCTTGGCTTCTTCGATATGACCGTACAACATCGTGGCGTTCGAACGCAGGCCCAATTCGTGAGCCGTCCGATGCACATCGAACCACACCTTGCTGTCGGCCTTGTGTTCGCACAACTGCTTGCGAATTTCTGGATCAAAGATCTCTGCCCCGCCGCCCGGCATACTGCCCAAGCCCACGTCCATCATCTGTTCCAAGACCCAGCGAATGGGTTTTTTAGTGATGGAACTGAACCAAGAAATTTCCACCGGCGTCCATGCCTTCACATGGATTTCCGGACACGTTTCGTGAATCGTGCGCACCACGTCCAGATACCAATCGAACTTCTTTTTATGGTGCAGACCGCCCACCACATGAATTTCCGTCGCACCAGCGGCGCGACCTTCCATGGTCCGATCCTGAATCATCTTCTCGTCAAACGTGTATGCCTTTTCGTCCTTTAAGTCCGAGCGAAAGGCACAGAAGCGACAGCGGTACACACACACGTTTGTCGGGTTCAGATGAATGTTGGTGTTGTAGTACGCAAAATTGCCGTTCTTGCGTTCGCGCACGATATTCGCCAAGTGACCCAGCGTGTGCAGGTCGGCGACTTCGTCGAGATACAAACCATCTTCGAACGTCAGACGTTCCGCAGCGTGGATCTTATCGGCGATGGTTTGCAGCGGTGTTTCGAGTGTTTGGAACATGATTCGTATGTTGAAAAATTCGTTGAACCCGACAAACCGGGAAAGAAATTGACTGACCGTGCCCGGGTCACGGTTAGTCAGGGGAGGTCATTATTTTTCGCAGGCTGGCTGCGGCAGATCATAAACTCGCCGACCGTATCCAGACATCCAAGCACCCGATCACCAGCATGCCGAAGCTGACCACCGCATTCACATTGAAGAACGCAATGTTGACGCGTTGCAAATCGTCGGATTTTACCAGAGCGTGCTGATACAGCAGCAAACCGCTGAGGGCTGTGATTCCCAACAGAAAAACCGTCCCTAAGGCGGCAAAATGCCACAATAGAAACAGCATGACAATCGTAATCAGGTGACTGACAAACGCAATCCGCAGGGCTCCGGCGGTGCCAAATCGAGCCGGAATGCTGTGCAAACGCCGGTCTTTGTCGAAATCCGCATCCTGGCAGGCGTAGATAATGTCGAAACCGCCCACCCAAAAAAAGATCACAGCCGCCAGCAACGTCGGTGGCCACGCAAATTCGTCTCGCACAGCAATCCACGCCGCAATCGGCGACATCATCAACGCCGCCGATAACCAATAGTGACACAAGCTGGTCCAGCGTTTCGCGTAGCTATAGCCCAGCAAAAACAGCAACACAGGCACCGACAACATCATCGGCAGGCGCTTCGGCAAAAATATCAGCGTTGAAGCCACAAACGCCACGCTGCACAGCACGGTGAAAACGGTCACCACTTTCACAGACAACAGGCCCGCAGGAATATGCCGGACGACTGTTCGCGGGTTGTCAGCATCCACATCACGATCCACCAGCCGATTGAAGGCCATTGCGGCGGATCGAGCGAACACCATGCACAGCAGAATCCCAACCGCATCCCGAATGCGGAATTCCGTGCCCGGTTCGACCCACGCCAAAACCGCCGCCAGCATCGCAAACGGCAGCGCAAAAATGGTGTGACTGAAACGTATCAGTTCCAGAAAATGTTTGATCTTGGTCAACATGAATTTCGTGTCTGTCGCTCGGTGGTCTCCACCGAGATTTCTTTGGTTCTCGGTGGAGACCACCGAGCTACGTGACGAACCGTGCGTCAGCTGCCAACATAACGCGAATACGCTGCTCGAGCGACCGCAGAATCTTCCGTCCCTTTCACGATGGCTCGCCCATCAGGAAATACGGTCATTTCCAGCGCTAGTTCGGCAATCGCCACCCGCACCAAAAACGGATTGAACGTCACTTCGCCCGCCGATTCCAGACGCTGGGCGAGTTCTTTCAGCGAAAGCTGCATTTTCTCAGCCGGAGCCACCTGAACCGCATTCCGTCCGCACAAAATCGTCGACCCAGAAGCCTGAGTTCCCGCCAGCCACAACCGTTCTCCAGCGTGACAGGCCGGGCAGCGCGTGGAATTCTTCAGCTTCGAAACATCCACTTGGCGAAACGACAAATCCCAAACATCCACAATCGTCAGCTGCAGCGGGATTCCCGCCATCAGCCGCTCGTCAGTTCCCTTGTCAGTTCCCTTGGCCACCAGAATCCGGAGCGCCAGCGCCGCCTGCAGCGATGCAATCACGCCGATGGCCGGCCCCAATACGCCAGCGGTATCGCAGGTTTCCGTCGAACCTGGGGGAGGCGGATTTTCCATCAGGCATCGCAGACATCCGCTTTGGCCGGGAATGATGGGCATCATCTGACCATGGCTTCCCGTACAGCCGGTAAAGATCCACGGAATGCCGGTTTCTAGCGAGACATCATTCACCAGATAGCGGATTTCGAAGTTATCCGTGCCATCCAAAATCAAATCGACACCTTCCGCCAGACTCCGAATATTGGTGAAGTCGACGTCCGCCACGATCGGTTCGATTTCGATTTCCGAATTCACGCGGCGCAGTCGATTGGCCGCCGCCACGGACTTTGGAAAATGCGATTCGACGTCATCTTCGGTGAACAGTATCTGTCGCTGCAGATTGCTGAGTTCCACGAAATCGCGATCCACAATTCGTAGATGCCCCACACCGGCCCGCGTCATCGCATCGGCCAGCACACAGCCCAACGCCCCGCAACCCACCAGCAACACTCGAGCATTCCTCAGCGCAGCCTGCCCCGCTTCGCCCACGCCGGAAAACAGCATCTGCTTTTGATATCGTGAATTGTCGCTCATGCCCCGATTCTAGTTCTGCAGGCCGAAGGCAACAAGCAAACCACTCGGCTGCCGGTGTGATCCCCGAGGACCATCCGCGCAGACATTTGACGACAGATTTCGCAGATGACCACAGATGACGGGCGGCTTGCGTTTGATTGTTCGACAACTGCTGACGGTGATACGAGCTCAAAATCCTGCACCGCGTTGGTGGACTGAATCGTTCACACTCACCGGGCAGGTTGTTTCGTGTGGCTTGGCGAGGTTGTGGCGTGGCGTTAACCTGTGCGTCTACGCTTTCCCCATTTCTGCGTTGTAGGTCTTGTCATGAAGATGCGATTGTTGCTGGCTCTGTCACTTTCGGTGCTGCCGAGCCTGGCCTTGGCTGTTGATCAGAAGCCGAACATTCTGTTTATTGCGATTGATGATCAGAACGACTGGATTGGCTGCCTGAACGGTCACCCGCAGATTCAGACGCCGAACATCGACGCACTCGCCGCCCAAGGTACCGTGTTTCTGAACGCGCATTGCCAGTCGCCGTTGTGCAATTCCTCACGAACCAGCCTGCTGACGGGCCGACGGCCTTCCAGCACCGGCGTGTACGGATTAGCGCCGTGGTTTCGCGATGTGCCAGAATTGAAGAACATCGTTTCCCTGCCGCAGCATCTACGGCAGCATGGCTATCAAGCACTGTCGACCGGAAAAATCTATCACGGCGGCAGTGGTCGTCGGCCCCAAGATGATGAGTTCGATGTGCTAGGACCAGCTTCCGGGATTGGTGCCAAGCCAGCGCAGAAGCTCGTCCAAACTCCGTCACCTCATCCGCTGGTCGACTGGGGCGTGTTTCCTCATCAGGACGAAGACAAAGGCGACTTCAAGGTGGCCACTTGGGGTGTCGAACAGTTGCAGCAGAAACACGATGAACCGTTCTTTCTGTCGGTCGGTTTCTTTCTGCCACATGTGCCCTGCTATGCGACTCAGAAGTGGTTTGACCTGTACCCGGAAGACACATTGCAGTTGCCGCCTTTTCTGGCAGATGACAGAAACGACACGCCACGGTTTAGCTGGTACATGCACTGGAAGCTGCCTGAGCCACGACACAAATTTCTGCAGGAAGCCAACCAGTGGAAAAATCTGGTGCGGTCGTATCTCGCTTGCACCAGCTTCGTGGACAGCCAAGTCGGACGACTGCTGGACGCATTGCACAAGAGCGACGCGGCGGACAACACCGTTGTGGTGTTGTGGTCAGATCATGGCTGGCATCTGGGCGAAAAATTGATCACGGGCAAGAATTCTCTGTGGGACCGATCGACGCGCGTGCCGCTAATTTTTGCCGGCCCAGGCGTGACGGCTGGCGGCCGTTGTGAACAGCCGGCGGAACTGTTGGATATTTACCCAACACTGTCCGACCTATGCGGACTGCCGAATCCGGATGGGCTGGAAGGTCACAGCCTGCTGCCGCAACTCAAGGACGCCGCAACACTACGAAAATGGCCGGCCATCACAACTCATAACCACGACAACCACGGCGTGCGATCGAAAGATTGGCGATATATTCAGTACGCTGATGGCAGCCAAGAACTGTACAACATGCAGGACGACCCTCACGAATGGAACAACTTGGCCAGTCATCCGGAGCACGCCAGCGTGATTGCAGAACACCAAAAATGGATTCCCGAAAGCGTTCAGCCCGCACCCGGCAGCAAGCACAGGATTCTGCTGCATCGAGCGGACGGCACTGTGAATTGGGAGGGCGAAGAGGTTTCGGCCGATGATCCGATTCCGGAAATCGATTGATCCAGTATCGACACTTGCAAATATTGCACGTGCGGTCGAACCTTCGCAATACTGAATGCCGACAGGATCTGATCAAGCACCTCGACACCACACTCTTATTCAAACTCCAATTCAGCGGCGCAACACGATTGACGCCGCAACTCGAAACTCTTCCAAGGCGATTCAGATGTCAGCTCAGACGGTCACTTGTTCGACACCGCGATACATGTTGCAACAAGACAGTCAGCCGATCGGCCCAGACATTGTTCAAGGTTTGCACGGTCAAAGCGTGCTGGCCATTTACGGATTTTCGGGGAAGGCTGCTTATGACACGTTCATCGCGAACAGCGAAGGAGACCTGAGACCCTATCCGGTGATGAAAGGTTACTTGAGCAATCACTTGGCGAACAAGGATGTTGAAACCTATATCATGATCTTGGACGCAGTTGGTCCGGTTGCTGAAAGCCTTGATGCCGCCGCTTTCGAGAGTGTTCTGGACGCTCAAAGCAAATCGAAGCCGCATCTCGTTCGCGATTTTCAATTGACATTCATTGCGGCCAGTCACGCCTATAGCGTTGAAGGTCAATAATCCCATGAAAAATCTGCCTGTTTTGTTGATGTTCATTCTGCACGTGTCCGCCAGTGCTGGTGACGTGGTGACCGTGGCTGGCAATGGTCAGGATGGCTATTCTGGTGACGGAGCGTTGGCCACAGCGGCTGCAGTTGCGCAACCGTTTGGGATTGCTGTTGGTCCCGACGATGCGCTGTATGTTTGCGAAGTTGGATCGCATGTAATCCGACGAATTGATGCACAAACCGGCCTCATGACGACCGTGGTCGGAACCGGCGAGAAAGGTTATTCCGGCAACGGCGGCGACGCTGCAAAAGCGACGTTGAACGAACCTTACGAAGTTCGTTTCGCCGACAATGGCGACATATACTTTGTGGAAATGCTGAATCATGTTGTGCGGCGCGTCGACGCGCAGACGGGCATTGTGACGCTGGTTGCCGGTTGTGGAACTCAGGGGTTTTCTGGCGATGGCGCAGCGGCTGCGGAAGCGAAGCTGTTTCGGCCACATTCGATCGCTCTGGACAATGACGGTCAGCTGTATATCTGCGATATCGGCAACCACCGGATTCGGCGAGTCGACCTAGCCAGCGGCATCATTTCCACGTTCGGCGGCACAGGTGCCAGACAAACCACACCGGATGGAGCCGCGATTGTCGGAACGCCACTGAATGGTCCTCGGGCGCTGGATTTTGATGGCCAGCACAGTCTAATTTTGGCACTGCGAGAAGGCAACGCGATCTATCGCATGGACCTGCAGACGCAGACTCTGCACCACCTAGCGGGCACCGGCAAAAAAGGGTATGCGGGGGATGGCGGGCCAGCCAAACAGGCGGCGTTGTCCGGTCCGAAAGGAGTGGCTCTGGCAGCCAACGGCGACATTTATTTTGCGGACACCGAAAGCCATACGGTGCGGGTGATCCGAGCGGAATCCGGTATAATTGAAACCGTCATCGGGAACGGCCAGCAGGGCGATGGACCTGACGGCGATCCGAAAAACTGTAAGATGGATCGGCCGCACGGGGTTTTCGTCGACAAAGCCGGTCGAGTCTACGTGGGTGACAGCAACAACCATCGGGTGCGAATGCTGTCGCCGTGAAGCCGCTGTGAAGCTGCCGAGCTGCAGACGACAGGGGCCCACCCATTTGGCCGCTAGCCCCGGACCATGCACAGAAGTTTGCAGGGTCCGAGGCTAGCGGTAGGCTGTTAAATCTTGAATTTCCGCCCGCGGAACAAAACTTGGGCAATTCAATTCTGCCGTCAGAGCCAATTTTTCACAATGACCCGCTTCATCACTGGGGTCGGAGAAAAAGAGTTCGGGTGGGTGGAATGGCGATCGGCATATAGACCCACCATTTTCTTTGTTGATACGGCGCGTCTACGTGTGGTGGGTCGGCGTCGCTTTGGCTCCTTGTCCCACCCGACACAATCAAATCCCAACAATGAAGCGGGCCATTGATTTTTTCACAGCCTAGGCTAACGCCCGTCGGCTGGAGAGCAGGAACCACTTCAGACGTAAACGAAACGCAATGACAGACGAAACGCAATGACAGACGAAACGGATGTGTCCGCCAATTTTGGTCAGCCGCCGGAGTTCACGACTCTGCTGCCGGAATTTCAGCGATTGTGCGAAGTCATCGCCAAGTTGCGGTCGCCGGACGGTTGTCCGTGGGATCGGCAGCAGACATTGGCCTCCATCAAACCGTACACTCTGGAAGAAACGTACGAACTGCTGGAAGCGATCGATTCGGACGACAACGCAGCGATTCAGGAAGAACTGGGCGATGTGCTGCTGCAGGTGATTCTGGATTCACAAATCGCTGCGGACGAAAAACGCTTTGGCCTGACAGACGTTGTCAAACAAATCGCCGACAAAATGGTGCGCCGCCATCCGCATGTGTTCGGCGATGAAAAAGCGTCGACGACGGACGAAGTCAAGCAACACTGGAACGCGGCCAAGAACAAAGAAAAGAGCGACCGGAAATCACGACTGGACGGCATTCCGGCGGACCTACCGCAACTGGCCAAAGCTTACCGCATTGCGGCGCGGGCGGCAGCGGTCGGGTATGATTTTCCGGATCGGCGAATGCTGTTCGACAAGTTGTCAGAAGAACTGCAGGAACTGGCCGACGAACTGTTCGAAGATGGTCAGGTTCCGCATGTGCCCGCTTCGATCGATCCGCCCCGAATTCCCGACGAACCCGTGACCGACGTGGCTCGCAAGCAGAGAATGGAAAGTGAACTCGGCGACGTATTGTTCGTCGTCGCCAATATCGCTCGTCGCTGGGGCATCAATCCCGAAGAAGCGTTGCGCAGCAGTAATGCGAAGTTCAGTCGACGCTTCCAAGCCATCGAAACCGCCATGACAGCTCAGGGCATCAGCATCGAAGACGCCGGACTGGCCGACATGGAAGATGCCTATCAACGTGCCAAAGCCAAGGAGTAGCCAAGGAGTAGCCAGAAATTTTGCCACACTCAAGAGCCCAGAACATGGCATGCGCTCTTGCAACCTGCATTGTTGAGTGTGATAATAGTCAGGTTCGAGATCGGCCCACCGATCAACGGATGTTCGACAACCTACCAGATTTTTCCTGCCCCACCTACCGCATCACTTCCCACCGGAGTGCCTCACCATGCTGAATATCCTTGGTCGCAAAACTCAATACTGCGACGGCGTTTCTCGTCGCAGCTTTCTAAAAATTGGTGGCCTGTCCGCCGGTGCTGTGGGAGGCCTTTCGCTGGCCGATCTGATGCGCGCGGAAGCGGCTTCGCCGACACGAAAGTCGGACAAGGCGGTCATCAATATCTTTTTGGGCGGTGGTCCTCCGCATCAGGATATGTGGGATATTAAGACCGAGGCACCGGCTGAGATTCGCGGTGAGTTCGGGCCAATTTCCACAGCCGTTCCGGATATTCAGATTGGCGAATGCTTTCCACAACTGGCGGCCATCATGGACAAGCTGGTGGTGATTCGTTCTGTCGTGGGCTGTGCTGGCGGACACGATGCGTTTCAGTGTTTTAGTGGTTGGGACCGTCGCAGTTTGGAATCGATCGGCGGTCGGCCGAGTATCGGCAGCGTCCTGTCGAAACTGCAAGGCCCGTCGTCGCCATCAATCCCCGCCACGGTGGCGCTGGCCGCAAAAACGTCGCACGTGCCATGGTCGGAACCTGGCGACCCCGGTTTTCTGGGAGCCGCTCATCAGACCTTCCGTCCGAACGGGCAGGGCATGGACGATCTAACATTGAACGGTGTCACACTGGACCGACTGCAGAATCGTGAACAACTGCTGACAAGCCTGGACGGACTGAAACGCAATGTCGACGCGACTGGCACGATGGAAGGCATGGATGCGTTTACGCAAGCGGCGTTCGGAGTACTCACGTCCAGCAAACTGGCGGATGCGTTGGATATCAGCCAAGAGCCCGATTCTGTGCGAGCTCGTTACGGCGACGGCAAGCCATATCAGTTCCAGTACGATGGTGCACCAACCTGCAATGATCATCTGCTTATGGCTCGCCGCTTGGTCGAAGCGGGCGTGCGATCGGTGACGCTGTCGTTCGGTCGTTGGGATAGTCACAGCAAGAATTTTGATATGGTTCGAGATCACGGCGGCAAGCTGGATCAGGCTGTCAGCGCGTTGGTTGAGGATCTTGACGAACGCGGCATGCTGGACAACGTGACTGTGCTGGTGTGGGGAGAATTCGGCCGCACACCGCGCATTAACGAAAATGGCGGGCGAGACCATTGGCCTCAGGTCAGTTGTGCGTTAATGGCTGGCGGCGGCATGAAAACCGGGCAGGCCATTGGCTCCACGAATAGACTCGGCGAACGCGCCGTGAGTCGTCCGGTCGATGTGCAGGAAATCGTCGCCACGGTGTACCACAATCTAGGCGTTGATCCGATGTCGACCACCGTCAACGATCCGACCGGTCGGCCGCAGTTTTTGGTGGACACGCGCGAGCCGATTCGGGAATTGGTCTAGCTTGGATGCAGCCCACGGCGTCTCAAGCACCACGATCTGGACGAGCACCACGAGCACCACGAGCTCGATTTGTGATTTTGCAGCATGATCATCCGTTTCCGCATCTGGACCTGCTGATGCAGGACGGAGACGTGCTGAAGGCGTGGCGATTGCTGGATGACTTCCGCTGCAATGCCTGGTTGGCAGCAGAAGCTCTGCCCGATCATCGGCTGAAATTTCTGGACTACGAAGGACCGATCAGCGGCGACCGCGGAACCGTGTCGCGACTGGCTGACGGCACTTTCGAACCGATTGCTCACGAATCATCGACCGAGCAAGCGTTCGTGCTGTTGGATTGCCGGTTGGCCACGCGAGCGGTGTATCGCGCCGCTGCAGCAGCTGCAGCAGCTTGGAGATTTTCATGAGCTTACCGCATGGCGAACATTTGCAGCGGTATCAGCAACGCTTGAGTGAACTGCAACAAGCGGGGCGATTGCGAACCGCACGCACGGTCGATTCTTTTTCCGACGGGACGTGCGAATTCGACGGTCGACGTCTGGTCAATTTTGGCGGCAACGATTACCTGAACCTCGCACACGAAGCGTGCCTGAACGAAGACTTCCTGAGCGTGATTCGCCAGCAAGTCGGATCGACGGCCAGCGCGTTGGTCAGTGGTCGAAGTCGCTGGCATGCGGCGTTGGAAACAGAACTGGCGCTGTTTGAAGGCACCGATTCCGCGTTGTTGTTTCCCACGGGATACGCCGCGAATTGGGGCGTGCTGGACGGCCTGATCGAACAGGGCGATGCGGTGTTCTGCGATCGCGACAATCATGCCAGCATCATCGACGCCTGCCAATCTTGTGGCGGACGCATGTTGGTTTATCGTCGCGACCGACTGGACACATTGACCGAATCAATCCAACGTCGTCGCGGCGACTACAACCGCGTGTATATCGTGACCGATGGCGTGTTTAGTATGGACGGCGGTATCGCACCGCTACAGGAACTGTGCGAGATCGCGGAACGTTTTCGCGCAGCTGTGATTGTGGATGAGGCTCATGGCACCGGAGTCTTAGGGGACCATGGTCGCGGGGCCTGCGACTTTTGTAACGTCGAAGACCGGGTGCTGCTGAGAATTGGGACCATGAGCAAAGCGATGGGCGGATTGGGCGGATTTGCTGTGGCCGATCACACCACCATTGCGCTGCTGCGAAATACGGCTCG
>JBDNHJ010000069.1:0-15176 GCA_041688835.1 Fuerstiella sp. | reverse complement strand
CTGCAGACCAACTTCGTCCATCTGGTAAATCGACCATGACGTCCTCCTTGAAGATTCAACTCATCCGTTTCCATTCCAGAGATTATACTCGCTCAGGAAAATTCGGCAAATTCTGCCTTCAGGGCTGTGGAGTTAATAAGTTGGCACAGAAGCGATTTTGGTCTCGTGCCAGAGCCTATGACGACGCTGACTCCATCTTTGATGAGCTTTGCCGAGGGGGAGAGTAACGTTGGTAGCCCCCAGTCGAAGTGGTCGCCTGAATCTGCAAGTTCGTCACAAAGCGCAGCGCGGAATTGTGATTGTGGCTTTAAGAATATTGCATGACGCATGGCCAGCGACTGATTCCAGAGTCACCCGAACGATGGATGAAGATTTGATTTCCGACGTGTTGCGGTGGGAAATGGCGGCAGCAAAGAACCGTCTTAATCCTGTTCCAGAAATGACGTTTCTACGTGAACCGCAATCGGATCGATTTGAACTGGACACTCCACTTTGGGTCTCATCGACATCATGGTTTCGTACACATGGGACGAATCCACATACCTGACAATGGAGTGCAAACGCATCACGAGTTACGAAAATTCACTTGCGTTGAAGTATGTCCGCAACGGTATCAATCGGTTTGCCAGCGGAAAATACAGCGCGGGCCATGCGTTTGGAATTGTCGTTGGATATGTGATCTGCGGAAGTCCAACCGGCTGCGTCGATCGCGTCAGTAAAACGCTGGCAAAAGAATTTACAGTGGAAACTGGGTTTGACGACAAATTTGGTTGGAACACAGATGCGGAAATGATCGCAGGGCAGACTCTATACCGAACGAAGCATTTCCAGCGAGATCACAACAACTCGATCGAGCTCTTACACGCTTTTATGTCTCTGAATTGAGCCTTAACTTTAGAAAACGGGGCTGTCGCGGAAATCGGTAGCTGCCGAATCTCTGGAGCGATTCCGGAATCGACGGGCAGGCGATCCATACGCATGAACGTGAGCAAACTCGTGCATCTGAGACGTTCACCTAAACAACGTCGACGGTGAATTTTCGGCGGCGACCTGCTAACCTGAGTCTCATCGCGGGTCGTGACAGTCGGAACGCTGTTTGCAAATCGATACCGGCACGCATAACGTCTCTTCGTTTTTACTCAAGTTAGCCCTGCAATGATCCAGTCGCCGCCACGGCCTTTTCGTCTGATGTTTGTTTCACGCGCGGTATTCCTGACGGCCTTTATGCTGATGGTTTCTGGTGTTCCGGCGCTGTGCGCTGACAAGGACGATGTGTCACACACCGAGGACAAGGCCGCTGCCCGCGACGGCAGTTGGTTGGTGGAATCACCGCCTGGGCCTCAGCAAGCACAGTCGATCGATGTTGACGAAGCGACGTGGGTGACGGTCGATGTCAGCCCGAACGGCAAGGAAATCGTATTTGATCTGTTGGGCGATCTGTATGTGATGCCGATCAGTGGGGCTGATGGTTCGGACAAAACACAACTGCGCGTTCCGAAAGCGCTGACGTCTGGCATGGCGTGGGATATGCAGCCGCGTTTCAGTCATGATGGCCAGTGGATCGCCTTTACCAGCGATCGAAACGCAGCCGGAGCCGATGCCGGCAAAGCGGGGGACAACATCTGGGTTATGAACCGCGCGTCGGGACAATTGCAGCAAGTCACGAACGAGAACTTTCGGCTGGTCAATGGTCCGGCGTGGTCTCCGGATGATCAGTATTTGGTGGCGCGCAAACACTTCAGCAGCCGTCGGTCGCTGGGAGCCGGCGAGTTGTGGATGTACCACCGCGACGCCTTTGCCACCAAATCGATGACGGGGGTGCAACTGACTGAACGCCCTAATGACCAGAAGGACATCAACGAACCAGCTTACTCACCGGATGGTCGTTACTTGTATTATTCGCAAGACACCACACCGGGCGATGCGTTCGAATATGACAAGGATTCGAACGGACAAATCTACGTCATCAAACGTCTGGATCTTCAGAAGGGGGAAACCGAAGCGTACATCACCGGTCCCGGGGGTGCTTGTCGACCGACTCCTTCGCCGGATGGCAAAACGATCGCTTTCGTTCGCCGCATCGGCGCGAAAACCGGGCTGCATCTGTTTGATGTTGATTCGGGAGCCGTACGGTTGATCTACGATGAGCTCGAACGGGATATGCAAGAAGCGTGGGCCATTCATGGTGTGTATCCGGCCTTTGCATGGACGCCGGACGGCAAGTCAATCGTGGCTTGGGCGAAAGGGAAAATTCGCCGCATCGATGTGACAGCCGGCGAGTCTGAAGTGATTCCGTTTCGTATTCAGGACATTCGAACCGTCACCGAAAAAGTCAGGTTTCCGATCGATGCCGCCCCCAATGAATTTGATGTGCGCATGCTGCGGTGGGTCAGAACTTCGCCCACCGGCAAACACGTGATCTTTCAGGCTCTGGGGCATTTGTATCTGCGTGATTTGACGAACAACTCCCTGAGACGGTTGACTCAGCGGAAGGACGAATTCGAATTCTGTCCTAGCTTTTCCCGCGACGGCCGTTTTGTGGTGTACACCACTTGGAATGATGTCGCACTGGGCAGCATTCGCGTGGTGGCCGTGGACAATCCGGCAGCCAACCGGCCGGTGACTGTTCGCCCCGGACACTATGTCGATCCGGTGTTCTCGCCCGATGGCCGATTGATTGTGTTTGAAAAAACGAGCGGCGGCATGCTGCGATCTCCGTTGTATTCTCATGACCCCGGCATCTACAAAATCGACGCCGTCGGCGGACAACCCCAACGGATCTCAAAAAACGGTCAGCAGCCACAGTTTGGATCAGACAGTGAGCGCGTCTTTTTGCAGCGCACCAAATCCGAAAAGGACGCGGATAATTTGACGTTGTATTCCGTGGACCTCAGCGGCAACGAAGAACGTGAACACTACACCAGCCAATGGGCGACCGACTATTGCATCAGCCCGGACGGATCACAGATTGCCTTCGTCGAACGCTTCCATGTGTATCTGGCTCCGTTCGTCAGCACCGGCAAACCGATCAAAGTGGGACCGAAGTTCGAAGGACTGCCGGTCCACAAACTCAGCGATCAAGCGGGCGACTGGCCCCATTTTTCTGGCGACGGCAAACGACTACACTGGTCGCTGGGACCAGACTTGTTCACCGCCACAATCAGTGACTTCACGGCGTTGCCTGAACAAACCCAGAAGGCTCAGCCCGACACGGATGCTGCCGTATCCGACAAGGAAGATGCTCCTACTGACGTTGATGCTAAGAAACCGAAAGCCACGTCTGTGGCTATCGGATTCAAAAACAAACACGCCGCGCCGGCAGGTGGCTTCGCCTTGGTCGGAGGGCGGATTGTCACGATGGGGCCGGACGGCGTGATTGAAAACGGAACCGTTGTGGTCGTAGGCAATCGCATCGTCGCAGTTGGGCCGAGTGATAAAGTGCAGGTACCGGCTGGAGTCCGCGTCATCGACATCACAGGGCAGGTGGTTCTGCCAGGCTTCGTCGATGCTCATGCTCACGGGGCACAAGGCACGCAGGGCATCACGCCTCAGCAAAACTGGATCGACTACGCGCGACTGGCGTTCGGAGTCACCACGATTCACGATCCGTCCAACAATACTCAGGCGATTTTCGCGGCCAGTGAACTGACCAAGGCTGGCCTGATTACGGGGCCACGTACGTTTTCCACCGGCACGATTCTGTATGGAGCCGCAGGCAGCTTTAAAGCGGAAATCGAAAGTGTGGAAGATGCGGAATTCCATCTGAAACGCATGCAGGCCGTCGGCGCGTTTTCGGTGAAGAGTTACAACCAGCCGCGACGCGATCAGCGTCAGCAGGTCATCGCGGCGGCTCGTAAGCTGAAGATGATGGTGGTGCCCGAAGGCGGTTCGACGTTCATGCACAACATGACCATGATCGTCGATGGTCACACGGGCATCGAACACACGCTGCCGGTGCAAACCGCTTACGACGACGTCATGGATTTATGGCGCGGCACGGGCGTCGGCTATACGCCCACGTTATGCGTGGCGTATGGCGGAATTTCTGGCGAACAATATTGGTACGAAGTGGATGACCTGTGGCGACATCCGCGCTTGCAGAGTTTCATTCCTCCACACCGGCTGAACCCTCGGTCTCGAAGGCGAAACAAGGCGCCTCTGGAAGATTACAACCACATTCGCGTGGCAGAAATTACCAAGCAGCTGGTCGATGATGGTGGTCTGGTGCAGGCGGGGGGACACGGACAACTCAATGGCATCTGCACGCACTGGGAATTGTGGAGCTTTGTCCAAGGCGGCATGACGCCGATGCAGTCCTTGCGCAGCGGCACGCTGCACGGGGCGAAATATTTGGGTTTGGACGGTGATATCGGATCACTCGAAACCGGCAAACTGGCAGACATCGTGGTGATTGAATCAGGAGCCGACCCGACCGCCGAAATTCGAGATTCGGAGAAGATTCAGTACACGATTGCCAACGGACGAATTTTCGCGGCGGCCACCATGCAGGAGATCGACGGAGCACCAGCACCGAAGTTCTACTGGGAATATTCAGGCCAGGGCGTGAGTTTTCCGATGATCGGCGTGCCAGGCTGCGGTTGTCAGCGATAACGGCTTTGTTGCCTGCCGGTCGCTCGCGGGTCGCCTGACGGAACGTTTTGAGGTTACGCCGCTGCGGGTGCGCTCGCAGATGACTGTCAAACCGGCGTTGGGTGGCGGGGGTTGGAACGAGGTACGAGCGAAACCCCCGGGGCTTCCTTCGCAAGCTCAGTCCAGCCCCCGGCCACCCAGAAACGATCTCCCGAAATCCATAAGCCCACACTGGTCGTGGGGACCGAATTCTGGTCCAGTCCGGCTCGCAAAAAATCGGCGAAACGCAGACAATCTAGGAGCGACTGCTGGGCCTTCAAAAGCGTTGGCGCGAATTTCGTGTCCATTCGCCACTGGATTTATTCCAGTGAAAATAGGTCTTTGCACGACACTTTTCATCACCCCGAACACATTCGTCATTCGCGAACGTTGCCTCAATGTCCAGCATTCATCAACTCACAACCGCCATCGAAGTTCCAAGTTCCGTGCGGGAACTGATTGCCTCCCTGCGTTCGCAGTTGCGGCAGTACGCGCTGCTGTCTGGTGTGCTGTTTGTGGTATCGACGGCGGTCATCACATTTTGGCTGACGTCTGGAATCGATGCTGGCTGGTTTGCTCTGCAGCGATTGGAACTGCCGGCGGGACTGCGTTACATCGTGTTCTGCGTGATGGCGGCTGGCGCGGCTTGGCTGCTGTTGCAGTATATTGGCCGACCGCTGCTGCGGCGGACAGACGATCGTGATCTGGCGCTGTTACTGGAACGTCGCTTTCCGCAATTTCAGGATCGCCTGATGACAACAGTCGAAGGTCAGAGCGGTTATCCGGACTCAGGAAAAGTTGTCCACAGCATGTTGCAGCGCACGGTCAACAAGACCGCCAGCATGGCATCCAGTGTGAATGCGGACGACGTGTTTGACTTCGGGCCGCTCAAAAAACGCGGCTGGCTGACGGGACTGTTGGCGTTGTCCGTCTTGATCGGGGCCATCGCCCGACCGGGTTCTTTGGAACAGTGGTGGAGCGCTTTTGTGTTGTGCGAAGACGCATATCATCTGCGAACCAGCGCCCTAGATTTCACGGTGGTCGCTCAACCCGATGATCGTCGACTTGCGTTTCGAGACATGGCCGGCACACCGACGTATCTGCATCCGCGAGGCGAAGATCTGGAACTGGAAATGCGCGTGCCCGCTGGCCTATCTGCTGCCGGTACGCCGTGGGTTCGACCGGAACGTGTGCGAGTGGATGTGATTCGAGAAAACGGCAGTCGCAGTCGCACTTATGTGGCCCCCACACCGGACGGGAATTTTCGTTTCATTCTGACGCGACTGCAAGAAACGGTCGAAATCGAAGTGCTGGCCGGAGACTTCCGCACACCGCTTCCACTTCGCGTCGAATCCGTCACACCGCCCGGAATCAACGCCATGCTGGTGGATTGTCAATACCCCGACTACACGGGCTGGAACACAGAACGGGAACGGCGCGTCGCCATTCTGGGCAGCGAAGCCCTGCTGCCAATGGGCACTGAATTCCGCTTTCAGGCCGACAGCAATAAGCCACTGCAAGCCGTCCGGATCACGACCGATTTCTTCGAACTCAGCGGTGATCGTGTTTCCTCACAATTGGTTGCTCGAGAAGGCTATACAGCCACGATCGTTGCAGACCAGCCGCTGCTGTCCGAAGATGGCCTGAGCTTCTTTGCCGAATTCCGTTTGGCGAGCACAACGGACAGCGTTTCTACAGACACAGAATCATCGAACAGATCGAATTCCTCCGTGCTGCCAATTCCTTCGAACACGGCCGTCCGTTTCTTTTTGCATGATGAAGACGACATCATTTCCACGTCACCAGAATCGCTCCGAATTCGTGGCATCGAAGACACGCCGCCGATCATTGCGGTCCGTACAGCAGGCGTCAGCAATTCCATTACACGCCGCGCCATTGTTCCGATCGAAGGCACCATTCAAGACGACTACCGCGTGGTCTCAGCCGGCTTTCAGTTTCTCGTCGACGATGCCACAGACTGGCGACCTCGCAACTTTCGCAACGATTTTCAAGCTGGCCTGACATACTCATTGGACGGAGATCAAGGGACAGCCTCCGAACGCTTCGATGTGCAGTCACTGGAACTCACCGACGGGCAAACGCTGGCTCTGACAGTCGTCGCCAGTGATGGCTGTACAGTGCCGGGCCCGAATCGAGCTCAGGCGGAACCAATCGTGTTTCGCATTGTCAGCAACGAAGAACTGCTGTCACTACTGTACACGCGAGAGCTCGCCCTGAGACGACGATTTGAAGAAGTGATCGCCAACTTAGAAACGGTTCGCAACGACCTGGCGTTTCATCGAGACGTGGCCGAACGGATCGAAGCGGCGGCCACCGCAAAAGACATCAAGCCCGAAGACCGCGCGGGGCTGTCCAACTGTGCCAGTCACAGTGGCGACGTGTTGCGTCGTCAAAACAACGAACTGCAGGCGATTGTTAAAAGCTTCGATGACATCGTGCAGGAACTGCTGAATAACGCCATTCCGCCTCAGCAGCTGGCTGAGACCATGCGGAGCACCATTGTTGTGCCGATGCAAGCCGTGACGACCAACGCCATGGTGATTGCCGATCGTTCTGTGAGTCGTTTTCGCGTGGCGGCCACCAGCGGCCGACCCGCTTCGCAGTTGGTCCAAACGGCCAATCAGGACGTCATTCGTGTCATCGACGAACTCAAAGTGATCCTCGAAAGCGTGCGGGACATGGCGGAATTCCACGAAGCACTCAGCGATTTGAAGAGTATTCTGGAGGAGCAGCAACGAATTCTGGACGAAACGAAGCGGGAACAGATCAAAAGCCTGAGCTTCTAGTGAATGGCGGCAAATGCTGCTGGACAGAACGCCGACGAACAACGGAAAATAGGCCGACCTGCTGGAGATCTCAAAATGCTGAATCAAATGATACACTGCTGCCTGCTGCTGACAATCTGGCTGTGCCTCGACACAGGCGTCCCGCGCCGTTCTCTGGCCGACGAAAACCAGCCCGCCCGCGAACGACTTCGCAACGACCAAGAAGCCGTCAGTGGACGCTACGCACGGTTCGAACGTTTGTTGTCGCAGATGGCCGATATGATGGGCCACGAAGACCCCGAACGAGCCGAACTGCTGCGACGTGCGATCAGCAAAGGGCGGGAGCGAGCGATTTCTGCGGAACTGAACGTCATCGCCACGACACTCGGCAACGGAGAATTCGGTGCCGCTCGCGAACGCCAGAAAGACGTCACGCAAAGCCTGCAATTGTTGCTGAAGCTGTTGCAGAGCGAAGATCGTCGGAGTTCCGTGGAAAAGGATGCGGAGCGACTGGAAAACATCCTGAAGAACGTCCGCAACACAATTACAGAAACCAAAGCCGCCCGCAACTTGGCTCAAAACGCAACGGCCCCTTCCAACGCCGCACCAGCGCAACAGAAAGCACTGGACAAAACAACGGACATCTTGGACGACATCCAACAGCACGATGACGCGAAGGCAACGGCCAACGAATCGGAAAGGGACTCGGAAGGGGAAGGCGATAACTCTGACAAAGACGGCGGCAAGGATTCGCAGAATCCATCGGCTGACTCTGAAGGCAAGGGAAAAAAAACGGCAGACGACGGTCAGCAGCAGTCCGAAGAAAAGTCCGGCGATGATCAACCCTCAGGCCAGCCGAAGGGTGAGACTCCTGAAGATGCCAAGTCCGGCGATCCGAGCGACAGACCATCGCAGGACAAACCAACAGACTCCCAAGGCCAGTCGCCAAAAGGGTCTCCGCCGTCTGATTCTTCGCAAAGCGGCAACCCATCGTCCAAGCCTTCGAAACCTTCTAAGGGAACCAGCTCACAACAACAGTCCAAGTCCGAATCTGGCGAATCTCCAAGTCAGGACGGACAGCCGCCCGAAGACAACACGCCGGGCCGTGAAGAGCTAGAAGCGGCTGAAAAGTTGATGCAGGAAGCACTGGAAGAGCTCAAGGAACAGGAACGTGAAGCGGCGGTTGAGAATCAGGACGAAGCGATCACGCAACTGCAAAAAGCGGCCAAAGAGCTGGAGGAGATGCTGAAGCAGCTGCGGGAAGAAGAAAAAGAAATGGTGCTGGCGGCACTCGAAGCGCGCTTCCAACGACTGTTGGCGTTGCAGACACAGATCTACGAAACCACGGTCGACTTAGGAGCCACACCGCGCAGGGAATGGTTAAACAACGCCATTAGCCAGTGTCGTGAACTCGCGCAACAACAAACTGACCTCACCCGCGAATGCAGTCAAACCACGGGGCTGTTGCGAGAAGACGGAACGTCCGTATCGATTCTGGTTGCCGTCGAAGACATCGAAGCCGACATGGGCAGCGTTGCGTCTCGACTGCAGAACACGAAAACTGGCCAGCTGACGCAATCGATCGAAACCGACATCATCGAAGCCCTGAACGAACTGATCAAGGCAACGCAAAAAGAGATGGAGGAAATGAAATCGGAAGAACGTCAACAGCAGCAACAACAAAACTCTCAACAGCAAAAGAAGCCGCCATTGGTGGAACTGATGGCGGAAATTCGCGTGCTGCGATCTCTGCAACTGCGGGTCAATCGCCGCACGACTCAGGTTCACGAGCTGCTGCAGGAAAGTGATTCAGCCGACACCGCAGACCTCGCTGAGCAACTTGAACAACTGGCCCAGCGTCAAAACCGACTGCGGGAATCCGCCGGTGAACTCGCCGAACGAATGGAACAACAACGATGAAGCGAATCCTGAACAGCCTGTCGCCGTCCGTCCGTGGCGTAGTATCGCATGCGGCATTTGCTTCACGCGGGACCCTATTGACCATCGTGCTGTCTGGAAGTGTCAATCTGCACACAGCGGCTCAGGACAGCCAACCGGCCGACGCTGATGCAGCGACGGTTGAGAGCATCGTGTTTGAAAAGATGCCAGTCGACAAAGTGCGGACCGAGCTGCTGCAGTGGCTGGCATCCACTGGAGCCGACCGCCAGAGCCTACAGGTGGTCACACAAAACTGGGCGGACACCGACGCATTGACGACGCTGTCCGGGGAAGAATTGCTGGACCTGCTGGTCAATTCCTTTGCTGAAGTCGACACGGCGACACGGCGACTCGTCGAAGACAGCTATGGCGCCGCAACGCCAGCGGGTGTTGTGTTTGACGGAATCCGGGAAGCCACGATTTTTCGCAACCAAATTCAGCAGTTTCGAGCCCGCTGGATGGTGCAGCATCGTTACTACGACGACGCGCTGCCGTTGCTGGCGGAACTTGCTCCAGAATCCGTTGTTGATCCGGCTGGCTTGCTGTTCTATCGCGCCGTGTGTCAGTCTCAACTGCTGCAGCGCCGCGAAGCCATCGATAGCTTGTCGCTGCTGCTGAATAACACGCTGGATGTGCCCGATCGTTTTCGAGTCATCGCAGAAATGTTGCAGGCGGAATTGAGCCAGCGGAAAGACGATGGACTCAATCAAGTGGCACAACTGATGCAGGATGTCGAACGACGACTGGATCTCGGTCGTTCTGGTGAAGACACACAGCAACAGGAAACCGCCATCATTTCCGCCTTGGATCAGCTGTTGGAAAAAATGGAAGAGGAACAGAAAAAGAAGAATCCCAGCGAAGGCGGCGGCGGTGGCGACCCACAGTCGACGCCGGGCGATCAGGGGGCCGATCGGACGGTGAATAAAGGACGGTCGTCTTCCACTGGAGATGCCGATCGCAAAGAGCTCACCGAAAAAGGAAAATGGGGCATGCTGGACAAACAGGCAGAAGCCAAAGCCAGAGAACTCATTCGACAGAAATTCCCGTCGAACTTTCTCGACCAGATCGGACGCTATACAAAGAAAATTGCGGAACAAAAAAAATAGGTAACACTTCAGCAGACGACAGAGCCAGCCGTTTTGGCGCTAGCCACGGACCCAAACAACCGTGGCTAGCGCCAAAACGGCTGGAAAACTCCAACCCCAATCCACAGACTTCCTCACACCTCACACTGCCTATTCAGACATCCCGGAAGGAGCCATGCGTTGGTTGCGATACTGAAGATCATAGCTGTCTCACTGGCGTTCATCCCGACGGATGTGCGCGTCACAACGCTGGACGGCGAAACCACCCAAGGCGTCCTGCAGGAACTGGGTTCCGACCAGATCGTGGTCAGTTCTGCCACCGATGGCGACACCACGCTGACCGTCGATAGTGTGCTGAAGCTGGAGTTCACAAGTACTGAAGCCGCTGCGAATGTCGCTTCAGCGACAGCAGAAGCTATTTTTCTGGATCAATCACGGGTGCCTCTTGGGCAAACAACGGCCTCAGCGGAAACACTGACGGCCGAATCTGAATCGCTGGGTCAACTGGCCATCCCGCGCCCTTTGCTGCGAGCGGTCCGGTTGCAACCATTGAAGGTCGAATGGCAATTGCAGTGGAACGCATTTCTGGAACGCGACAACGAACAGGATCTGTTGGTTGTCGAAAAACGCGATGGCACGGGTCTCGACTTTTTGGCCGGTGTCGTCAGCAGCATTGGTACCGACGATGTCCCGTTTCTGCTGGATGGTGACGAAATTCCCGTGCCGCGTTCGCGTGTGTTTGGGATTGTATTTGCCAACAACCAAAAGCCCGGCGATACGCGCACAACTGGCGTCACGTTGCAATTGCTAAGTGGTGGCAGCGTTCAGGCGTCCGAGGTTGTGAGGCAGAACAACACATTCCAGTTTAAGTCCGCGTGGGGCCAAATCCTGTCACTGGCGACAGATCAGCTAACAGAAATTGACTACAGCAGCGGACGTCTGCATTACCTATCCGACTTAGAACCACTCAGCGAACGCTACTTCGGACTCGACCCGCCCGGCAAGGAATGGGGCGAGCTATTCGCGGAAGATGCGGCCACTCGCACCGGCTTATCCAGTCAGTGGCGTATGTCACGCGATCGTTTTCCGAACAACGGCCGCCCGCCGCTCATGCTCCACAACCGTGTGTACTCAAAAGGTGTGTGCCTGTTTCCCAGTGCCGCCATCGAATATGCACTGGACGCAAATTACTCGCGGCTCACCGCCATGGTCGGCGTCGACGATGACGTTGCTTCCAATCAGCAACCGGGCCGCCCGCCGACGGCCGTTGAACTACGAGTGGAAGCGGATGGCAAAGAGATCTTCAAGAAACTTGTGAGCGCCCCGGACGAACCGTTTTTGCTGGATTTGGATCTGGCGGGTGCGAACACGCTGACTGTGATCGTGGACTTCGGTGACGGCGAAAGCACGTGTGATTATCTGGACTTGGCAGATGCCAAACTCATCGTAAACACTCAACAGAAATAACGGCATGCCCGGCCTCCGATTCCATCACCTGACTTTCCTGAAGTACGGTCTGATCCTCTTTGTGCTGTGTCAGACCGACAACACGACGGGCATTTCTGCCGTTGCGTGTGCGGCCGACACTGTCCGCGATCGCGAGCAACAGCGGATTGACACGATCGCACGGATTGCCCCCACGGTTGTCTGCGTGATGCCGCCGGGCGGGCAGGGCGGAGGCTCCGGAGTGCTGATTTCCGCAGATGGTTATGCGATCAGCAACTACCATGTGACGTCGGGGTCCGGAAACTTTATGAAGTGCGGTCTGAATGATGGCCAAGTCTACGACGCGGTGATCGTGGGGATCGACCCCACCGGTGATGTGGCTCTGATTAAACTACTCGGCCGCGACGATTTTCCGTTTTGCACTCCCGGCGACAGCGAAACCGTACGCACGGGTGACGAAGTGTTGGCGCTAGGCAATCCGTTTTTGCTGGCGTCCGACTTCACACCCACGGTCACGTATGGCATCGTCAGCGGAGTGCGGCGTTATCAATATCCGGCTGGCACGTTTCTGGAATATACCGATTGCATCCAGATCGATGCGTCCATCAATCCGGGAAATTCCGGCGGCCCGCTGTTCGACATCAACGGTCGCTGGATTGGCATCAACGGTCGAGCGTCATTCGAAAAACGCGGACGCATCAACACGGGTGCCGCCTATGCGATTTCTGTCCGGCAGGTGCTGCTGTTTGTCGACCATCTCAAATCGGGGCGAATCGTCGATCACGGTCGCACCAATTTCACAGTCGGCACCTATGACGGTGCGGTCGAAGTTCAGCAGGTGTCGAACCTGTCGGAAGCGTGGCGACGTGGCATGCGGCCGGGTGACGAATTGCTGTCCTTTGGCGGTCGAGCTCTAACAAGTGCCAACGACTTCAAGAATATTATGGGCATTTTTCCCGAACAAACGCGAGTGCCGCTGGAGTTTCGGAACGCAGATGGCGTGCAGAAGATCACTGTCAGAATGAGTTCCCTTCACGATTTCGAAGCCGCTCCGCAATTGCCGGAAGAGCGTCGACCACAGCGCCAACCCAAAGACGCTGATCCCGATCATGACACGCCGGATGACGACGATCCACACGGACACGGCGCAGATGAAGACGAACCCCAAGTCCCGGCGCAATATGCTCATCTGTTTGAAGAGAAAAAAGGATTCGCCAATGCCTACTTCAATAGGCTCAATACAGATCGTTTTATGAAGCCGCTGGAAGAATCTCTGGCAGCCGCCGCTGCCACAGCAGAGTCAAAGGGTGCAACAGGCGACACGGGGTGGACGCTGCGGGTGTCCGCCGCGATCGATGCGGCGGAATATGTCGGTGAGCTGACAGTCGGACCGAAAGGAGCAGGACTCGATCTCGCCGGATTGGCCGCTCAGTTGCAGCCCGCAGACAACATCGATCCAACCAACGAATCACCTCAACTGTATGGCCTGTTGACCGGACTACTGCAATGGCAGCGTCTGTTTCGAAATGATCGCCGTTTATTTTCTGAAGTCTCCTACTTTGGTGCCGAACAGTTGCTGCCTGCTGAAGACGATCGAACAAAAGTTCATGTCGTGATTGTTCAGGATGGCCCCACGATATCGCGGTGGTATTTCGATGAGCAATCACCATGGCCAGTTGGCGTCGACGTCGTTCTGAGTGCCGGGGCGGATGAAGGCCGAATCCGCTTCGCCGACTGGAACACCAGTGGCGAACTGCCGTTGCCGGATCGCATTGGTGTCGTTGACAGCAATTCCGAAACGATCAACTGGATCAAAGTTGACTCCATCGAAGTCAAACGCCCCAACAACAACAAGAGCAACAACACCGCACGGAACAATTCGCGGGCGATCAAGGTGAACTCATGAAATCCATGTTCTGGCACATCTGCATCTCACTGGCGTTGCACAGCAGCGTCGGCGCCTGCCCAGCGGCCGAGATTCGGAACGAATTCGATCCAGTGATTCGCTCCAGTCAGCAAGTGGTCGTTAAACTGTTTGGCGCTGGCGCTGGGACGCTGGATTCTTACGGTTCAGGCGTTTTGATTTCAGAATCCGGACACTTCGTGACCGTCTGGAATCACCTCGTCAACAACAGCTATCTGAACGCGGTGGTCTTTGATGGACGACGTTTTTCTGTCAAAGTGATGGGCACCAGCCTGCAACATGACCTCGCCCTGCTGAAGCTTGAATGCGAGGACGACGAAACATTCCCCTTTGTTGACTGGAATCAACCGGCGTCGGCTGCCGCCGGAGAATCGGTGCTGGCCTTCAGCAATGTTTATCATGTCGCCACCGGCAACGAACCCGTGTCGGTGATTCATGGAGTCATCGCCTGCGAAACTCCGCTGGTCGCGGGGTTTGGTCGCTGGGAATTTCCGGTCAAATCGCCCGTTTACATTCTGGATGCAGTCACCAACAATTCCGGTGCCGCTGGCGGCTTGCTGACAGATCTGGCAGGACGCCCCGTCGGTTTGCTGGGACGAGAACTACGTCATCGCGAAACCGACATGTGGGTCAACTACGCGATCCCGTGGAGACACTTACAACCTGTCATTGGTGAGCTACTCAACGGTCGCCGCGTGATGCCAGCGATCGACACCGCAGATGACCGCCAGATGATCTCGGGCCGACGACTGACCGCAGACTTTGGACTGACACTGCTGCCCAGCATTTTGACGAAGACGCCCGCGTACGTGGACCGTGTCATCCCTGGTTCGCCCGGTGGCAAGGCCGGATTCGCACGCGGAGACTTAATTCTGATGGCGGATGATCGAGTCATTCAATCCGTGGATGATTTGCGAGCCGCACTGGCAACGTACCGCAAAGGACAGTCGGTATCCTTTACAGTCAGTCGCAATCAGAGCCTTGAAGGTCTGTCGCTGAAAATCCCGTAACGCATTCCATCAACCGCACGTTTTTATCCCCACCATTTGAGTTGCACCGCAGGCCGTTCAGGCTGGCGATGTCGCTTTAGAGCAGCACGAAGGGGTCGGGAGTCTATGTACCATGCCAAAAGGCCCGGAGGGCCGACAGAAATGCACGAAACAGTCATTGCTGTGTCGGCCCTTCGGAACTAGATCGCAGTCAGCATCGTTGGCTGAGCAGTCTTGTTGGCGGACGACAGATCATCAATGTGTTGCACGTCGAGGCCAAAGAATGTGACAGGCATTTCGAGCCCAGTCGGAACAGAAATTACGCAAACCACAACCCACTGCACCCCACATTTTCACTGACGGGGCTGGCGCCATTCCG
>JBDNHJ010000068.1:0-21741 GCA_041688835.1 Fuerstiella sp. | reverse complement strand
GTGTCGAACAATTCACGCAGGTTGGCCACGCCTGCTTGTCCGATTTCGCTGCCCGCCAGCAAGCCTTCCAGCGCAGCCAGAATCTCTGTCGGGCTGCCCTGCAGTTCCGCCATGTCCAAAACGCTGCCCGCCTGATCGGCCGTCACTCCGACGTGCTCAACCATTTCTTGCACCACCTTTTCGCGGCCAATTTTGTCCAGCTTGTCTAGGCAACGCAGAATTCCGGTCGCTTGTTGCTGCAGGCCATTTTGTTCCAGCAGTCCGTTCAGCACTTTGCGATTGTTAACACGAATCGTGAAGCGTTCGATGCCGATTTTTTCGAACAGGTCGTTGATGACCAACAGCGTTTCGATGTCTGCAGAATTGCTGGCTGTTCCGATTGTGTCGAAGTCACACTGCATGAATTCACGAAAGCGACCCCGCGCCGGACGCTCGCCCCGCCAAACGGGAGCGATGTGATAACGTCGAAACGGTGTGCCGAGTTCCTGAATGTGCTGGGCGGAATATCGGGCCAGCGGAACGGTTAAGTCAAACCTCATGGCCACATCGCGATCTCCCTGATCGGTGAAGCGAAACACCTGTTTGTCCGATTCTTCGCCCCCCTTTCCCAGCAGAACCTCAGCATATTCCAAAGCCGGCGTGTCGATCGGCGCGAAACCGTAGCTACGGTATACTGATCGCGCGACGTCGATCAGGTGTTCACGTGCCATCATCTGATCGGGCAGGAAGTCGCGAAAACCTCGCAGAGTTTGAGGCTTGATTTTGGCGTGTTTGGCATCTTGGGACATAAAATTCGGATCGACGGAAGATGAAAAGAAGAGGCTAAAATAAAATCAACAGAATGCTGGCGGGAATGGTGGTCATTTTAAGGAACTTCGTGTACTCCAAACGGACGTTGAGTTACGAAAAGCCGAAATTCGGCTCGGGATTTTGACTTATTGTCGCGAACGGTACTCGCTCGCGGGATCAAGGATGCTGATACCAGAACGCTTACGTCGCGGCCACAAGGCAGCGAAATTCGCTGTGAAAACACTGACATTAAATTTGGGAACATCAATGAATCGTATCTCTATCGTTGTACTGCTGCTGTGTGTGATTCCATCGGCCGCCATGGCAAAAGAACCGCTGGCGGAAGACTTTGGGAAAACCAAGTCGGGACAAGCTGTAGAACTGTACACCCTGTCCAGCAGCCAAGGACTGGTCGTTAAAGTGATGACACGCGGAGCGACTTTGGTTCAGCTGCATGTTCCCGATAAGGATGGAAAATCGGAAGATGTCATTCTGGGGTGGGATGATGTGGCTGGCTACGAGTCTGAAGACAATCAGTATTTCGGTTGTACGACCGGTCGGGTGTGTAATCGCATTGCTGAAGGCAAGTTTTCGCTGAACGGCAAAGAATACACACTGGCGATCAACAACGAACCGAATCATCTGCACGGCGGTGTCGAGCGCAGCTTGGACAAAGTTGTCTGGCAAGCGAAAGGCTACAGCAACGAACGTGGCCAAGGCGTTCGTTTCAAATACACCAGTCCCGACGGAGAAGAAGGCTATCCCGGCAAGCTGAGCGTGATGGTCAACTATTTTGTGCCGTCCGCAGCCAACAATCTCACAATCACCTACACCGCCCAAACTGACGCGGCGACTCCCGTGAATCTCACCAATCATGCGTACTTTAATCTGGCCGGAGCCGGCAGCGAAACGGTGCTGGACCACATCTTAAAGCTCAACGCGGCACATTACACGCCGGTGGACGACACGCTGATTCCGACAGGAAAAATCGAAAGTGTGACAGGCACGGTACTGGATTTCACAACCCCCAAACGCATCGGAGCTCGAATCAAAAAACTCGATGACGCATCGACGATCGGTTACGACCACAACTTTGTGCTGAACCCGAAGACAGACGATTCTAAGCCCTACAACTTCGCGGCCACGTTGATGCACAAGGAATCGGGCCGCATGCTGAGAATTGTGACCGAAGAACCCGGGATCCAGTTTTACTCAGGCAACTTTCTGAAAGGCCAGATCGGAAAAGGCGGCAAGACGTATGCTCACCGCAGCGCCGTGTGTCTTGAAACTCAGCACTATCCGGACTCTGTGAATCAGAAAGATTTTCCGAACACGATCCTCAAGCCCGGCGAGGAATACAAAACTTCCACGATGCTGCAGTTTGGGATTCTGCCGAAGACTGCACAATAGCATGGGTGCATTCCCTGCTGCGAACCCGTTTCGCCCGACGCTTTCCCGGAACTGGGCGTCAACGGGGATATTCTTGGAATAAGCGGCACGAAAACGAAGGGTTCCGGGAGTAAGGCTTTGAGGAACGGATTGCAGAGCGGTACACTGCCCCGCTTGCTGTGAATGCCAGACCACCCGGAAATTCCCATGTCGCTGCCGATTATTGACCTCGATTCTCCCGCTCCTCAGCTGAACGTTCCTCCAGCGACGGGACTGCAAAAAGGTACGTACGCCTTCGTCAGCCTCGGC
The DNA here is from genome assembly GCA_041688835.1 of Fuerstiella sp. Classification (GTDB taxonomy): domain Bacteria; phylum Planctomycetota; class Planctomycetia; order Planctomycetales; family Planctomycetaceae; genus Fuerstiella. The sequence goes on along the minus strand of JBDNHJ010000068.1, from coordinate 19,254 downwards.
TGCCCCAAGAACCTCGTTGACAGCGAAAAAATGCTGGGAACGCTGGCGATCGACGGCTATACGCTGGTGAATGAAGTCGAAAATTCTGACTTCGTGATCGTGAACACCTGTGGTTTCATCGAAAGTTCTCGCGCGGAATCCAAAGCGGTCATTCAAGAAATGCTGGAACTCAAACGGGCCGGCAAAACGAAAGGTGTGATCGTCGCGGGCTGCCTGCCCGAACGACTCGAAGCAGGCGGGCTGATCGCCGAAATGCCGGAAATCGATCACGTGGTGGGCGTGTTCGGGCGTGATGAAATTTCCAAGGTGGCCGATCGGCTGGTCGGGGGACTCACAGAACAGCGCGAACTGTTTCGCCCCGCACCGATCAAAGCGATGGACGATCGAGCTCGCCTGCGAATTACGCCGCAGCACTTCGCGTATCTGAAGATTTCCGAAGGCTGCGATCGGACGTGTACGTTTTGTTCGATCCCCATGATGCGTGGCAAGCATATCACCAAGCCGATCGAAATGGTGATCGAAGAAGCTCAAGAACTGGCGGCGGACGGCGTCAAAGAACTCATCATTGTCGCTCAAGACACAACCTACTACGGCAAAGATCTGTACGGCGATGTCAAACTGGTCGAACTGCTGGACGAACTGGACAAGGTTGACGGCATCGACTGGATTCGTCTCATGTACTTGTACCCCGTCCACTTCACTGACACGCTGATTGACAAGATTGCGACGTCAGAAAAAGTTCTGCCGTATCTGGACATGCCATTGCAGCACATCAGTTCGCCCGTGCTGAAACGTATGCAGCGCCGAGTGAACGCTGAACAAACCAAGGAACTGGTGGGCAAGCTGCGAGAACGAGTTCCGAACTTGGTGATGCGAACCACATTTATCGCCGGTTTTCCCGGCGAAACGGACGCGCAGTTTGCTGAGCTGCGAGACTTTGTCGAAGAGACACGGTTCGAACGGATGGGGGTGTTCACGTATTCGAAAGAACCCGGCACGCCGGCTGTTAAGCTAGACGGCCATCTTCCCGAAGACGTCAAGAACGCGCGGCGGGATGAGCTGATGGAAATTCAGCAGAAGATCGCCTTCGAACATGCGGCATCGCTGGTCGGTTACGAACTGGATGTGCTGCTGGACGACCAAGTGGAAGAAGGCTTGTATATCGGTCGTTCCTTTGCCGACGCGCCTGAAATCGATTCAAGCGTGTACGTGTCGGGAGAAAACCTGACGGTCGGCACGATGGTGCCTGTGGAAATCATTCGGCAGGAAGATTACGACCTAGTCGGTATTTGCGATAACGTCGACATCATCGACTGAAACCATCAAGCGTCATGACTAGCCCCGAACCGACGGATTCCGCAAACCAGCCAGCCACGCTGGGCCGCGAGTCACTGAATCTTCCGAACTTGATCACCTGCAGCCGACTGTTGCTGGCGATGGTGCTGTTTGCCATGATCGAACACGGCGGCTACTGGCTATCGTCAGCAGCGTTGTTTGTCCTGGCTGCGGCGACCGATTGGCTGGACGGATATCTGGCCAGAAAATACGGCCAAGTCACCACGCTGGGACGGATTCTGGACCCCTTCGTCGATAAGATCATCGTCGGCGGCGCGTTTTTGTTTCTGCTGGAAAAAAACGGAACTGGTTCGGCACAAAACGCCATTCAATCCGGCGTCACTGCTTGGATGGCGATGGCTGTGATCGGTCGTGAAATGTTCATCAGTAGCCTGCGCGGCTTTCTGGAACAACAGGGCAAAGACTTTTCCGCCAGCATCAGCGGCAAAGCCAAAATGCTACTGCAGTGCGTGGCCGTCACGGCCAGCCTATTGTCTTTGAGTCCCGAACTGGACTGGCCTTGGCTCGTCCCCACTCGCGACGCCCTACTATGGAGCGCCGTCACCGTGACTATCTGGAGCGGTCTGGTGTACGTTATTCGAGCCGTCAAATTATTGCGTGCCGGGTGATAGCGCCAATACCGTTGGGTTTCCTATCTGTGACATCTGTGGTTCGAACATGCTTTCCGGCACACGTATCGTTTTCACTTCAGATGGAACAGATCGTCACTGATAATCGCATCGAAACCCCGATAGAAACACTGTGGTGATCCACAACGCGCGAACCACACCGGCATTCGCTTGGTTGGCTTGTTGCTGACGGTTACGATTCCGGAAAATGTCAGCAGGAAAACAGCAATTGTTGCTCATCACGGGGCCGCTTCCGTTCTATAAACGGTGTCCAGCTTGAATGAACATTAAAGGAATGCAATGAAAGCTTATCGAGCTCTATATCGCTCGCCTCTAACGGCAACCGTTTTTTGTGCTGTTGTCGCAATGGCCGGATCACTGACCTTGGCGGCCGATTCTCGCGATCAGATCGTCGAACGCGTGGGGGAAGACATTCGCTACTTCGCCTCGGACGAATTAGAAGGCCGCGGCGTCGAAACCAAGGGGATTCGACTGGCGGCCGATCGGATTCTGGAGGAATACAAAAAATACGGATTGAAGCCCGGCATGCCGGACGGAACCTATGTGCAGTCGTTCGATATCTCCGTCGGCAAGACCGATGTGAGTCCAGACACCACGGTGGTTCTGACGAATTCCACCGGTCAGGAAACTCGGCTGAAAGTTGGCACGGACTTTCAGGCGATCCGCCGAGGCCATAACGGAACGGCGTCGGGTGATCTGGTTTTTATTGGCTACGGCATTACTTCAGAAGAAGAGAATTACGACGAGTATGCAAGTCTTGATGTGGCCGGAAAAATCTTAGTGATGATTCGCCGCGAACCTCAACAGGGCCAGCAAGACGGCGCGTTTCAGGGCACAGCGACCAGCGATAATGCGTACATTGACCGTAAGATTTCTCTGGCCAAACAGCACGAGGCCGCTGGAATTCTGTTCGTCAATGATCCGTTTTCGACGGAACGAGCGGCGGATGAATTGTCGCCGCCTACCGGATTCGGCACGTCTGATTCCGGAATCCCGTTCGCTCATGTGCGCCAAGCTGTGATCGATGATTTGCTGAAGACCACCCCGCTGAAGACGCGGAACGCGGGCGAAATCCTCACGCTGGCTTCGCTGAAGGAAGTCAGCGACTATATCGACCGCACGCTGCAACCTGTCAGTCAGACGATGGCTGGCTGCAAAGCGAATGTGACGACTCGCTTCGACACGAATTCCGTGTCAGCAGATAACCTGATCGGTGTACTGGAAGGCGAAGGGCCGTTGGCCAACGAAACGCTAGTTGTCGGTGGCCATTATGATCATCTGGGTTACGGTGGATACGGTTCCAGAGCCGCAGATCGCAAGGGCGAAATCCACAACGGGGCCGATGACAATGCAACCGGCACGGCGGCTGTGCTGGAGCTGGTGCGTCGATTGAGTCAGGGGCCAAAGCCGAAACGCCGCATCGTGTTCATCTGCTTTTCGGGTGAAGAACGGGGCCTGCTGGGCAGCAAGCACTATGTCAACAATCCTGCGTTTCCGCTGGAAAACACGATTGCAATGCTGAATTACGACATGATCGGCACACTGCGGAACAATCGCGTTGAGGTGAATGGTGTCAGCACGGCTGTGCAGTTTCGTGAAATCGTGGAAGCGGCCGATGCGTGGTCACCACTAGAAACCAAGATCGTGGACACGCCATTTGGTGGCAGCGACCATCTACCGTTTTTCGGCAAGAACATCCCGGTCATGTTTTGCTTTACGGGAGTCACCAATCGGTATCACACGCCCGATGACGACTACTCCACCATCAACGTTTCTGGGGTGGTTGACATCATCGACTTCAGTGAGCACATGCTGCGAGACATCGTGAACTTGCCAACGCCGCCGCAGTTCCAACAGGTGTCGCGCAGTGGACGAGTGACTCGCAAAGTTCCGTTTCTGGGCGTGGTCCCAGACCTCGGGGCAGACGCCGAAGATCTGGGCGTGCCATTGCGTTCGATTCGTCCCGACAGTCCGGCACAAACGGCCGGACTACAGGTCGGAGACACGATCATGAAGGCGAATGATGCTGTGATTGACGAATATTCAGACCTGATTCGTTTTATGGAAAGCTGCAAAGCGGGCGATGTCATCACGCTGTCCGTGCGTCGCGATTCTGGAACAGTAGAACTGAAGGCCACGCTGGCACCATCGAAATGAACGTTTCGACATGTCCGTAAGCGTGTTTCACTTTTGAACATTGCACATCACGACTGAGGCGAGATAATGCACGGTGAGAGCGGCACTTGAACTGCGGTGATTGGCCTGCCGTGGGAATTTACAGCACAATCGACAGCTTTGAATTTTACTGAAGATTGGTACGGCGTATGCGACTCGCTGGGACCGTCCAGAGTGGCAGACAATGGCCCGCTTTGTCACTCAACGGATCGGGCGTTTCAGCTTCGGCTGAAACGCCTTTTTTTTATGCGCCCTAACGGGACAGCGCCAGTGTCCGCCAGCTGCGGTTGCTGCACGGAATTTCGCACGGACCGGGGCAATCGCCCAAACAGCTGGTCGGCACTAAAAAATTGACACGGGTCGCAAGAAAACGGGCGCTTTCCAACTGACATTGATTGGCGCTACCATTGCAGGATCACTTTGCCGGATTCGCCAGAACGCATGGCCTGAAAGCCGTCTTCGAAATCGGTGAATGCCATGCGATGCGTGATGACCGGGCTAATGTTGAGTCCACTTTGCAGCATGACCGTCATCTTGTACCACGTTTCGTACATTTCGCGGCCGTAGATGCCTTTGATCGTCAGCATGTTAAACACGACGGTGTTCCAATCGATCGCCATGTCGGCTGATGGAATGCCCAGCATGGCAATTTTTCCACCGTGGCACATGGCCGTTAACATGTCGCGGAAGGCTGACGGATTGCCTGACATTTCTAGGCCGACATCAAAGCCTTCTGACATTCCCAGTTGCCGTTGCACGTCCGCCAGAGATTCGGTCCGCGCATCGACGGCTCGGGTGACGCCCAGTTGTTCGGCGAGTTTCAGTCGCCATGGATTGACGTCGGTGATCACCACATGCCGAGCGCCCGCGTGTCGTACCACGGCAGCCGCCATCAACCCGATCGGGCCAGCTCCCGTAATTAAGACGTCTTCACCGAGCACCGGAAACGACAGCGCTGTGTGAACCGCGTTGCCAAAGGGGTCAAAAATCGCGGCGATGTCACGATCAATATCCGACGCATGATGCCAGACATTGGTCATGGGCAGCGAAATATATTCCGCAAACGCGCCCGTGCGATTCACACCGATCCCTTCTGTGTCTTTGCACAGGTGGCGTCGGCCTGCCAAGCAGTTTCGACTACGGCCACACACGACGTGCCCTTCACCACTGACGACCTCGCCAAGGTGGAAATCGAGTACGTTCGAACCCACTTCCACAACTTCGCCGACAAATTCATGTCCCACCACCATTGGTACCGGGATTGTCTTCTTCGCCCATGCGTCCCATTCGTAAATGTGGACGTCTGTGCCGCAAATTCCTGTGCGATCAACCTTAATCAGCACATCATTGACTCCGGTTTCAGGTTCTGGCACATCTTCCAGCCACAACCCTTGTTCAGATTTCCGTTTGACTAAAGCTTTCATGTGATTCCTCAGTTATGCTGGATGCAATACGCGGCGTCCGTTATAGTAGATGAACTGTTTCCTTTATGCAAGACGCGATGGGCGCTATAGTGAATTTTTCAGCATGACAGATGAGTCTTCAATATCAGCGGCCATGTCCGCAGAAGATGTGAGCCGCAACGTTTGCCAGCGCATTGGCCAGCTGCGGGGCGAACGTGGCTGGTCACTGGACGTTTTGTCTCAGGCGTCCGGCGTGAGTCGTTCGATGTTGAGTCAGATTGAGCGTGAGCAGGCGAATCCGACGCTGGCGGTGACCGTTAAAATTGCGTCAGCGTTTGGCATGACGGTCGCGGAACTGGTGGAACAAAGTCATGTGCTGCCGAACATCGACGTGATTCGCGGAACCGACAGCAGTCATCTGTTTCGTGAAGACGCCAATGGCACGATTCGCACGCTGTCGCCGTTGAATCTGGAAAAAGACGTTGAGATCTACGAAGTGCGACTGGTGACTGGCGGCGTTCTGGCCTCGGCCGCACATTTCGAAGGAACTCGTGAGTTCTTGACTGTGCAGAAGGGAAGTGTGCAGGTAACATCGGCGGCAGAACAAACCGCGTTAGCGAAAGGCGATTCCGCCAGTTATCGAGCCGACGTGGCTCATGAAATCGCCAACACGGGCCGCAGCGAGGCGGTCGTGTTTCTTGTGGTCATTTATCGTTAGATTCAGGAACCAGTTCTGTGATTAGTCAAACCCCAACTTTTGAAATTGCAGAAGACGATATTGAAGAAACACCAAAGTGTGTGTTGCTGGTGCGCTATGCGTTGGTGCCGCAGGTGGCTCGCTTTGGTGTGCCTGAACAACTGTATGATGAGATTACCGATGAGTTACTGCGGCACGCTGAAGTTGTGGTGAATACCGATCGCGGGGCGGAAATAGGCCAAGTCCTAGAAGTGGTTCGCGTGCAGACTTCGGCCGACGAAAATCCTGTTACGGGTGACGTCTTGCGGATGGCCACCAGTGCCGATCTGCAGGTGCAGGCCGAACATCGGCGGACAGCGAATGCGGAGTTCTCGGCATGGGAAACTCGGATTGAAAACTGGAAGTTGCAACTGCAGTTGATCGACATCGAAATCACGCTGAATGGCGATCAGATCGTGCTGTACGTGCTGAACGGCCAAGACGCCGAAACGACTCGACTGGCACTCCTAGCCGCGGCCGCTGGCCTAGGAATTATTCACGTGCAGCCAGTGTCCGCTGACGGAATGGTGGCGAAAGAATCCGGCGGCGGCGGTGGGTGTGGCAGCGGCGGTGGCGGATGCGGTTCCGGCGGCTGTGGCAGCTAGCGTCGCTCGGCGATCTCCGCCGCGTCGTCACAGTTCAGAACACCGTGCTACATTTCAATAACCAAAGCCTAGAATTCAAATTCATGATTATCGTGATCGCAACTGTGACCTGCACGCCGGGCAATCGAGAAGCGTTTTTGGCGGAATTTCGTCAGCTTGTGCCAGATGTTTTGGCAGAAGAAGGATGCATTGAGTACGGCCCCACCGTGGATGCAGTGACCGATTTGGAAAAGCAAAACGTGGCGGTCGATCGCGTCACGATTTGTGAAAAGTGGGAGTCGCTGAGTCACCTGAAAGCGCACCTGTTAGCGCCGCACATGAATGCGTATCGACCGAAGGTGAGGGATCTTGTCGCCAGTTCAGAACTACGTGTTTTGGAAAGTGCGTGATCGTCGATCGCGCCCCTGAAGCGGAAGGCGGTACAGCTTGTGAAAGCTGCGCCTGTTCACTGGTTGAATGAAATTCACTTCCCACAACTGAGAACAATCGTGTTCGGATCTGGTCACGAAGTGGAAGCTTGGCAGGTCCGCTCGAATCACGTCAGCGGTTGGTTGCAGTCGAGTTTTGGTTTTGTCATAGTTCCGCTCGGTGTATGGGCACCGAGCGCACGACGCGCCGACACAATTTTTTGGTTCTGCTTCAGGTTCGACGACGGCTGAAAGATGCTGATGTCATTTGAAAACATGAGTATGACTCTGGCAGCCAATTCAATCGCTGAGTACCTCGACGGAGTGGAGCTCCCCTTCGTTGGGAACTTGACTCCCGACGCAGCGCTTGTGATCAGTGCATGTATTCATGCGTTGATTCTGTTCCATGTCTTTGCCGTTTGTCCGGCCGTCTTCATCTGGCTGGAACGCAAGGGCTCGGGCCGTATTCAGGACCGACTGGGACCAACGCGAGTCGGCGGTCGCTTTGGCTGGTTGCAGTCGTTGGCTGATGGAGTCAAGCTGATTCAAAAAGAAGATCTCTGCCCGCCGGTGGCAGATGCGATGCTGTTTAAGTCTGCCCCGTACATCGTGTGCCTTGCGTCTTTCGCGGCCTTTGTGGTGTTGCCCTTCAGTGATGGCTGGGTTGCGGTTTCCGCTGACTGTGGTTTGTTCATTTTGTTGGCCATTCTGTCGCTGGAAGTGTTCGGCATCATTATGGCTGGCTATTCCAGCGGGTCGAAGTGGTCGTTGTTCGGCGGCATGCGAGAAGCCGCTCAAATGGTGAGCTACGAAATCCCCTTGGCGATCTGTGCTTTAATTCCAGTGGTCGCAGCTGGTTCTCTGAACCTCGGCGAAATTGGAAACATGCAAAGTGGTCATGCGTTGAACTGGTTTGTGTTCCACGACCCATTTACGTTCATCGCATTTTTTGTGTTCTTTGTTGTGGCGACAGCTGCTTGTAAGCGAGCTCCATTTGACCTCGCGGAAGCAGAAAGCGAACTGGTTGGTGGTTTTCACACCGAATACAGCGGCATGCGATGGTCGTACTTCTTTATGGGCGAATACGCCAGCATGTTCGCCGTGTGCGGCGTTGCCGCGATCTTGTATCTGGGAGCTTGGCATACAGGACTGCCGTTTATCGATGGCCCGTTGGCCAGCATGCGAGCGACCGGTGGAGTTGCAGGTTATTTCGCCAACGTAATCGGTGCGGGTGTGTTTGCTTCGAAGGCTGCGTTCTTTGTCTTCGTCCAGATCTGGGTGCGATGGACGTTGCCCCGCCTAAGAATTGATCAGGTGATGATCACCTGTCTGAAGTACTTGCTTCCCATCAGTTGCTTCCTGTTTTTGGGCGCTATCATTTGGCCTCTGATGCTGATTCTTGTCAGTAACTCAAAGACGCCAGGGATTGTGCGGACGACGATTATGGAACCAATTGGAGCTCGTGTGGCTGTGGGGTTCACTCCGGCCGTCGCAGTTCCAGTGGTCACTCCGATTGCCCCTTCGGCCCCCACTGAGTCTGACGATGACGGCGACCGTGATTCGTCAGGGGCTGCCCAGAAGAGTAATTCGACAGCAGTCGATCCTAAGTCTGTGACCGTCGGCTTAAACAGTGCAGAGGTGGTGCAATGAGTGTTCTGTTTACGGTTTTTGCGCTGGCCGCTTGCCTTGGTGCCGTGGCTGTGGTGATTAGTCAGAGTATGGCGCGAATGGCATTTTGGCTGGTTGTATCTTTAGGAAGCACGGCTGGTCTGTTCTTTCTGGCCGATGCGGACTTTGTCGGTGCGGCTCAGTTGTTGATCTACGTCGGCGGGACACTGGTGCTGTTGGTGTTCGGTGTGATGTTAACCGCTAGCGGCCCTTATTCGAAAATTGAGACGTCTCCTGCGGAGACGGTGGTCGCTGGTTTTATTGGGTTGCTGTTTCTATTCATGGTCTTCGCGACAATCAGTGGCGTTGATTGGGAAGGCACAAAGCAGACAATTTTGGCCGAGACGGATCGGGCGACTCCCGCTGTGGGCTTCGACGATCAATCTGAAGGCGACACACTGCGTCCTTTGGGCTTGGCCTTATTGGGTATCCGCCCGGATTCGCCGACGTCACCCGGTTATTTGTTACCGTTCGAAATCGCTTCTGTGCATTTGCTGGTTGTTTTGATTGGGGCCGCTTATTTGGCTCGAGCAAAACGACGCAGTGATACTTAGTTGTGCTGGCTGTGCGAACGTTTCCTTGTTTCTGTGGTTGATTTTTTTTTAAGCTGAATGATGCAGCCTGACTTAAATTCCTACCTGCTTGTTGGTGCCGTGCTGTTTGTTTGTGGAGTCATTTGCATGACGACCAAGCGAAACGGAATCGGTGTCCTGATGGGAGTTGAGCTCGTTTTGAACGGTGCCAATGTCAACTTCATTGCATTTTCTAAGTATACGGCGTTGGGCTTGGATGGCCAGTTATTTTCGTTGTTCGTGATTGTTCTTGCGGCGGCCGAAGCGGCTGTGGCTTTGGCGATTGCTCTGAACTTCTACAACAACCACCTGACCATTGACGTTGATCGAGCCAATAAACTGAAGGGTTGATTGGGCGGTTGCCAAAGTCACTTCGGTGGCCCAAAGAGTACTGTGAAATCTGGTTGCGGTTCCGCCGCATTCTGAGTCTGGTTTTGATCTTACTGTGGAAATCCGATGGTCGGCGAAACGCTGAAATTTTGGCTGATGATTGCTTGGCTGCTGCCTCTTGCAGGTTTTGCGGTGGAGATCTTCTTCGGCTTCTACAGCAAGAATCCTCGTAGCAGCAAAGCGGCCGCATGGATCGCTGTGGCATGCATTGGTGTCGGATTTCTGTGCAGTGCCAACGCGCTGCGGATTTGGGGAAATTCCAACGACTGGGCCGTGCTGAAATCGCACGATGCTCACGCCGAGCACGAAACCCACGACGCTGATCAAGCACACGAAGAGCACGCCGTGGCCGCAGCGGATCACGACGACGCCCACGCTGACGAAGCAGGCGAAACCGGACAGACGGCTTACTCGGGCGAAATCTATCGTCTGGCAACATTCGGTTCGTTAACGTTGTCCATGGACTACTACATCGACAGCTTAACGCTGGTGATGTTTATGATGGTGACGTTCATTGCCACTTGCATTCACTTGTTTGCCATTGGCTATATGAGTGACGAGTTGGTTGAAGATTATGTGGACCATTTCGCTCACACGGCTGACGGTAAGCACGTGCATCGTCCGGGGCGTTTCTATCGGTTCTTCGCCTTCCTATCGCTGTTTTGTTTTGCGATGCTGGGCTTGGTTCTGGCCGGTAATATTTTCCAAGTGTTCATCTTCTGGGAACTGGTCGGTATCTGCAGTTTCCTGCTGATCGGTTTCTATACCGAACGCAAGAGTGCCAGTAACGCGGCCAATAAAGCGTTCATCATGAACCGAGTCGGTGACTTTGGTTTCTTGATCGGACTGATGGTGTTGTGGACGTTCTTTGGTACGTTCCGTTTTGGCGATACGCAGCAAGGCGATGTCGTGACTGAGCAAGGCTTGTTCAGCATGGTTCATCGTGACGCGGAATCGCACGACTTTATGACGGACGAATACGGCGAGGTTCTGATCACAGACCCCTCTGGTCACGTGCTGCAGGACGAAGACGGCAAGTCACGCACAATTCCTTATTTTCTGCTGGTGATCGCGGGCCTTGGAGTCTTCGCCGGTTGCGTCGGCAAGAGTGCTCAGTTTCCGCTGCAAACATGGTTGCCGGATGCAATGGAAGGCCCGACGCCAGTTTCGGCCTTGGTTCACTCCGCGACAATGGTCGCGGCCGGTGTCTACTTGGCGGGACGCTTCTTTCCGATGTTCGCTCATGAAGTGCTGCTGACGATTGCTTACACGGGCTGCATCACACTGTTTGTGGCGGCCACGATCGCTGTCGTCGCCACTGACATCAAGAAGGTTCTGGCGTACTCAACCATCAGTCAACTGGGCTACATGATGTTGGGCATTGGAGTCTTCGGTTGGGCGGCTGGGTTGTTCCACTTGATTACACATGCGTTCTTCAAGTCTCTGATGTTCCTGTGCTCGGGCAGTGTGATTCACGGCTGTCATCACGAACAGGAAATGCCCAAGATGGGCGGCTTGTTAAAGAAAATGCCGATCACGGCCATCACGATGTTGATCGGTGTGTTCGCGATCTCAGGCTTCCCAATGCTGTTTGGACTGCAGTTTTCTGGCTTCCACTCCAAAGACGCCATTGTGGCTTCCGCGCTGGCGTTCGTGAAAGCCAATCCGATTCACTACCTGCTGTTTTTCATTCCACTGCTGACAGCGGGAATTACGGCCTTTTACATGTTCCGTCTGTGGTTCTTTACCTTCTGGGGTAAACCTCGCGATCAGCATGTTCACGATCATGCTCACGAATCTCCGTGGATCATGACTGTACCGCTGATCATCTTGGCCGTTCCGGCTTGGTTGTGTGCGTTTGGCGGAGAACAAGGGTTTCTGTACAGCATGCTGACTGGTGATGAGCCCGCTCATCTGGCAACGGGAGTCACCGCTGCTGGCAAGATTGTGCTGCCAAGCCACCATGCGATCCACGAAGTGCATACCACGGCTGGAATCTTGGCGTTGCTGGCTGCGTTTTCTGGAGCATTGATTGCTTACATCCTGTACGGCACCGCGCTGGTGAACGTCGAGGGCATGAAAAAGCAGATGGCCGCTGTTCACGGGTTCTTGACAAACAAATGGTATTTCGACGAACTGTACGACGCTCTGTTTACGCGACCGGCTCATAAGGTGGCTGCGTTCTGTGCGTGGATCGACAAGACGATCTTTGACACGATCCTGCATGGACTGGCGAAGGCCATGATTGTGATCGCCAATTGGGATCGCATGTTTGATGAGAAGTTTGTTGACGGTTTCGTCAACCTAGTCGGCGACGCGACGCAATCTGTCGGTTCGTCATTAAAAGTGGTGCAGACGGGTCGGCTTCGACAGTACGTGATGTTTATCTTATTGGGCGTTGTCGCTCTGTTCGCCGTCGTGTTTTCGACTTTCCCCGGCTGATCACTCTTTGATCGTCCGGATTTTGCAAATTTACATTTCAGTTGGTCCAGCTTTATCGGCTGTGGTTAAACCATGAACGACGCATTTCTTCTCTCTGCAATCATCTTCCTGCCGACCGTCGGCGCGTTGCTGCTGTCTGTCCTGTTTGACAGCAAGGCGGTGGATGCGATCCGGATGTTCTCACTGGGAATTACCGTCGCCACCTTTGCCTTGACGCTGATGTTGTGGTCGCAGTTCGACTACGAAGTTGCGGGAATTCAGAAGGAAGTTGTGAAGGGTTGGATTCCGAATTGGAATATCTTCTATCGACTGGGCGTCGACGGAATTAGCCTGCCGCTGATTATCCTGACCAGCTTTGTCAGCATGCTGGCGTGTGTGGCTTCTTGGAGCATCAATAAGCTGCACAAAGGATACTTCATTCTGTTTCTGATGCTGGAAACCGGAATGCTGGGAGTCTTCTTGGCACTGGACTTCTTTCTGTTCTTTGTGTTCTGGGAAGTCATGTTGTTGCCGATGTATTTCCTGATTGGTGTCTGGGGCGGTCCTCGCAAAGAATACGCGGCGATCAAGTTCTTCCTGTACACCCTGGCTGGCGGTGTGTTGATGCTGATTGCCATGCTGATGCTGTACTTCGGCAGTGGTGGCACCACGGATAGCTTCAACATGATCGAGCTTGCCAAAGTTGCTTCGGGATCTGATTCAACGCTCACCAAGACTTTAAGCGGCAGCATGCAGGTCACTGCGTTCGTGCTGTTGTTCATCGGCTTCGCGATTAAATTGCCCGCCTTTCCGGTGCATACTTGGCTGCCAGATGCTCACGTCGAAGCTCCAACCCCAATCAGTATGATTCTGGCCGGCGTGCTGCTGAAACTTGGTGGTTACGGCATCATTCGCGTTGCGTTCCCACTGTGTCCGTACGGGGCCGCCGAAGCCGCCTATTTTGTGGTCGCCATTGGCGTGATTAGTTTAATCTACGGGGCCTTTGCCGCGTTGGCTCAAACAGATTTCAAACGCATGGTGGCCTACAGTTCCGTGAGTCACATGGGTTATGTGCTGATTGGTTTGGGCGTTTGGAAGATTGTCGATTCCGTGACGGTCAATTCGAACATGTGGTTGATGGGTGTGAATGGAGCCATGTTCCAGATGGTTGCTCATGGAGTGTCATCTGCGGGCATGTTCTTTATGGTGGGCGTGATTTACGATCGTGTTCATCATCGCGATCTGAACAAGTTCGGCGGGTTGATGGCGCGTATGCCGCTGTACAGTGGTCTGGCGGCCGGGCTGTTCTTTGCTGGTCTGGGGCTGCCCGGATTGTGCGGATTTATCGGCGAGATCTTTGTCGTCTTGAGTGCTTGGAATTACAGTCCGATGCTGGCCATCATTTCTGCCAGTGGTGTGATCCTGACGGCCGGATACATTCTGTGGGCATTGCAACGTGTTTATCTGGGACCGGAATACACCGGACCACATTCGGAAGACATCACTCCAATCAATGCCCGCGAAGCTTCTGTCGGTGCCATTCTGTTGGCGTTCGCCATCATACTGGGCGTCTATCCAGCAGTTGTGTTTAACGTCATGGAGAACTCCACCAGTGCATTGGTCACCTCGATGCAGGCGGGTTATGCCAAAGCTGCAGGAGCCGCGACGGCTGCTGATGAGCCTGCGGATGCCGACATGCAGGAGAACGCTGCTGCTGTGTCTGAGCCAGCCGAGGCTGTTGTGTCTCCAGCTCAGGTGATGCAGTCGGCAGTTGCTGAGGACTTGGTTCAGCTAGACCATCAACAACCCTAGCCTGAAGCAGGCCTGCAACAGACACAGGCTTCTACGGAAGCGAAAGCAGCTTACACCTTCCAAATTACTCACTTCGGTCATCCAACGTGTTTTCTGATCTCCTCAACCAACTGATCTCCGACACAACCGGATCACTTCAGCACCACTTCGGTGCTGAACTTTGGCTGTGCGTCACGATCGTGGTCATGCTGTTGTTCAGACTGTTCAGCCTTGACCGGTTTGTGCCCACATTTATTGTGGCACTGGTCGGAGCAGCCGCTGCCGGCTGGGCGGCTTTCGGTCAGTTCTCAGAAATTGTTGCGGCCGGCGGTAACGAACCATTGACGTTCTTCGGTGATATGTTGCGACACGATATGTTCAGTGTGTTCTTCCGCATCTTTCTGACACTGTTTCTGATCCTGACCATCGCGTTGACAGTGCTGACGGGAATTCCAGATAACGAAGATGCTCCTGATTTCTACACGCTGTTGTTGGGCGCGACAATTGGCATGATGGTCATGGCCAGTGCCAATAATTTGCTGATGTTGTTTCTGGGCGTCGAAATGGCGAGTGTGCCGAGTTATGTGATGGTCGGCTTTTTGAAAGGCCGTAAACCAAGCAGTGAAGCCGCCTTGAAATATGTTGTATACGGAGCCGGTGCTGCGGGCGTGATGTTGTACGGAATTAGCCTCGTCGCGGGAGTGCTCGGTACGGGCGACATCAGCTTGTTGGCAGAGCGTTTGTCGTTGGTTGCGGAAAGCGGTTCGGCTGGTTTTGGAGACCCTGAAGTCCGCACGGTGGCATTGGGCGTGATGCTGGTGATGGTCGGACTGGCGTTCAAGCTGTCGCTGGTGCCGTTCCACTTCTGGTGTCCGGACGCGTTTGAAGGGGCTTCTGCCGAGGTCGGCGGATTTCTATCAGTCGCTTCCAAGGCCGGCGCATTTGCCTTACTGATCCGCTTTTGCGTGGGTCTATCTGGCGTGCCTGCGACGGCGGAACTGATGACAGCCTTCGGGATCGGATTGGGTGCTATCGCGTGCCTGACCGCCACGTTTGGCAACTTAGCCGCCTACAGCCAACGAAACATCAAACGACTATTAGCCTACTCAACGATTGCTCACGCTGGCTACATGCTGATGGCGGTGGCCGCGTTGCTGGTGATGATCAACCACAAAGACGCTGCGGGGATGGGATCTGATATCAACAGCTGCGTGGGCGGATTACTGTATTATCTGGCAGTCTATCTGTTTATGAATCTGGGAGCATTCGCCGTTGTGGCTTTGGTCCGCAACTACACCTTCAGTGAAGATATCGATAGCTTTAAGGGGCTGATCGGGCAAAGTCCCGCTTTGTGCATCACCATGCTGGTCTGCCTGTTCAGCCTGATTGGAATGCCTCCCTTGGGTGGCTGGATCGGTAAATTCATGATCTTTGCGTCGGTCTACAAAGCAGGTCAGCTGCATTGGGCGATGTATGTGGTGTTGGCAGTCGGCGGTCTGAACACAGTCTTCAGTGTGTTCTACTACTTGCGTATTATCAAAGCCATGGTGTTGGAGCAACGTCCGGACGACGCGCCTGCCGTGAAGCTGCCGAGCATGGAAGGATATTACGTGTATGTCTTGGCCGTGATGGTCCTGATGCTGGGCTTTCTTCCAAGCTTAGTCAGCGGCTTGACAGCCATTGCTGGGCAGGCCGGTGATGCGGTGATGGCCGTGACTGGCCGTTAGCATTCGCTGCTGTGAACGACTGTTATTGACTCGAATTCTTTGTGTTCTTCCTCGGTAGTGTTTCATGAGCCAGCAAACGGAATCAGTGCTGAACCGCGTCCTGATTGATATGGGCCGTAGTTTTCTGCAGTACATTTCAGATGCTTGGCCGTGGGTTGACCCGTTGGCTCAGAGCCTTCAAGACCAAGTGATGGTCATTGCGGCTCGTCAGCGCCAAGACGTCGGTGACATCGCAGCATTACTCACACAACGCGAACACTACACGGACTTCGGTACGTTCCCGACCGAATACACAGACCTCCAGTTTCTGTCGCTCGACAAGACCTTGGACTATGTTGGTCAGAGCCAAGCCAGTATCTGCGACAGTATCGCGAGCGGCCTGACAGCCACCAAAGCAGCGGGCGACGAGGCCGCCACCGCGCTGCTGTTGGCTGTGGAAATTCGTCAAAAAGAAGCGACTTCAGCCCTCAGCGAATTGCATGATCAACTGTCGAAGACCACCGCTGGATAGTAGCGTTTGCCGCAACTTGCGAGCATGTTATTTGGGAAGTAGCGTGTGGCTTGATCAGCGGTTTTCCCTTTTTTAGCCACCGCCCGCGATGCACCGCTTACTTGCCTTTCATGACAACCGAATGCTTGACCGCCAGTTTTTGCTGGCGGATGAAACCGTCTATCGATTGGGGCGAGCGGTCGATAACGACATCGTTTCAGATTGGGACGATCGAGTCTCCCGGAATCACGCCACGTTGACGCCTAGTTCCAGCGGTGTGCGATTACAACTGCTGGAATCTGCGTCCAATCCTGCTTACATCGATGGGCAAAAGGTTTCGGAAGCTGAGTTGAAGCCGGGGCAATCTTTTGTCATCGGCAATACTCGCTTCGAAGTGCAGCAGGTCACGCAAAGTGATTCCCCCCGCAGTAGTCCTGTTCAGCAATTGGCGATTGATCGCAAACAATTGCAACAACTGCGTTACGATGATGCGGACAAGCGGATCGAAGTTCTGACCAGCCTGCCGGCAGTGATTCGTGAATCCGGTGTCGACCGCGACTTGTTTGTGCGGTTGGCGAACCTGCTGCTGGCGGGCATTCAGCACGCAGAAGGTGTCGCCATTGTCGCCATGAAAGACACTCAAAAGCCAGTGGTGTTGCATCAGGAACGCCGTTTCGAAGCCGATGGTTCGATGCAACCCAGTGCGCGATTGATTTCCACGGCGTACGAAGAGCAGAAGACCGTGCTGCATGTCTGGGACGAATCTCAAACCGCAGACCAGACGTACACTCAGCACGCAGGATTCAATTGGGCCTTCTGCACTCCACTGTCCGGGCAAACGGTTTCGCCAGCCGTTGCCGATGGTCGGTCGATCGATTTTCCGGCATTGTACATTGCCGGTCGTAGCCCCGGCGAAGGCGCGAAGTTGAATCAACGGCGGTTGCATGCGGACATCAAATTCACAGAATTCATCGCGGACATTGTCAGCTCGCTACAGCGCCAACGAGAACTCGAACGCCAACAAACGGGTCTGCGGCAGTTCTTTTCACCACCGGTTCTGGAAGCGTTGGGGAATGATCTGGATACATCGCTGCTGGAGCCCCGAGAATGCGACGTCACGGTGTTGTTCTGTGACCTGCGAGGTTTTAGTAAGCACGCCGAAGACCAAGCCGACAATCTGACGGGGCTGCTGGAACGAGTCAGCGTGGCGTTGGAAGTGATGACCAGCCAGATTTTACGATTCGGCGGTGTGACGGGCGATTTTCAGGGAGACGCAGCGTTGGGTTTTTGGGGCTGGCCGATTGAGTCGGAAGAAGCACCGTTGAATGCGTGCCGGGCGGCGCTGGCGATCCGTGAAGAGTTTGCGAAGGCGCATGCCGATCCTGATCATCCGCTCAAAGACTTCGAAACCAGCATCGGGATCGCTCATGGCCGTGCAGTGGCCGGAAAAATCGGCACCCGCGAACAGGTGAAGGTCACCGTGTTTGGCCCCGTCGTGAATCTGGCTAGTCGATTGGAAGGGATGACTCGACAGTTGCACGTTTCGATTTTGATCGATGAAAAACTCGACCAATTGATTCGTAGCAGCCAAGAACACTTCGAAGGTCGCGTGCGCCGCTTGCTGCATGTTCTGCCGTACGGAATGGAGAATTCTTTGGTGGTCAGCGAGTTAGTACCAGCGCTGAAAGATCTGCCGCAGTTGAGCGACAAAAATCTAACGGACTTTGAATCCGGCTTGGAGAAATTCATCGCGGGAGACTGGGCGGAAGCGTGGCGATTTCTACACAGCATGCCGGCAGAAGACAGGGCACAGGATTATCTAGCGATGCAGATCACCCAACACAATCGCACCGCACCGGCCGATTGGGATGGAGTCGTCAGCATGAAAAAGAAAAGCGGTTAGGCGATTTTCAATGCTCGACTTTTTGAAACACCTGCTAGACGATGGCGAGATCGTGGTGCCGCGCGACGTTCACACCGACGTGGAATCCGTAAACCGGCTGTTGATCTTCGCAGAACGAATTTGGCGGCAAACTTGGCCGGGATCGGCACCGCGATTCGATGTCGAACGATCAGCCAAGGCGGCGTCTGTGTTGTGTACGTTTTGCCGAGCAGCGGTTTACCGAGAACTCGATGAACAATCGATTGTTGCGGAATTGCAGCAGATCGGCTTGGAGCCTGCCGATTCTGTGGCAGCTCATTACAGCGTGGATCTGACACTGCGGTTCCTACCACAGGTTTACGAACGCCTGAGCCGCGTCAGCCAAAATGATCCAATCCTAACGCACGTGTTGCAGGTTTCTCGCATGTGGCCGCTGTCTTCTGTCGGTATTCCGGGGTCTGCACCAGACACTTTGCCGGAAGCGTTTCGAGATCGTGGTTTGTTTCGAGCGTATACGGATCGAGTCGTAAGTTTGGGGGATCAACCGAGAGCGAATCTGCCGGAGGTCGCTGCGGCTGTGGCAGCTGCTTTGGGGCCATACGATAGTCTGCGAGCAAAGTGCGGGCTGGTTTCGCGGGAGTCTCCACCGAATTCATCAAGCTGTGGATTGAGTCGGAATTCGTGAGCGGCACGGCGGCTAGCCCGGATATTTCATGCGTTTGGTATGAAAGTTGAGCTCTGGGTCTGCGTCTGGCGCGAAATCCTGGAGTGCGTTATTGGTTGGGATTCTTGACAACACCCACTCACCGCCCCAAGGCTTTCTCGATGACAGAGTGGAATTCGACAGGCAGTTCTCGACCCGTGTTCGGACGTCTTGGGCGGCAGGCCGTTGACGTGGATTTCAAGGGAGGCACCATCACGACCGATGCCGGGCTTCTGCTGCTGAGGGAAGTCGATCGCAAGCTCGACCTGATCCGTCGCATTGACAAAGCGATTCCTGAT
>JBDNHJ010000067.1:0-14721 GCA_041688835.1 Fuerstiella sp. | reverse complement strand
TTGAACGAATCATCGATTGCAGGATCTCGTCCTGCTTTTCACTGAGCACAATCCGGGCCGCCTTGCCAGACATGAGCCTTCCTCCTTGAGAAAACGCGTGTTGTTTGTCACGCACATTCTTCGCAGGCAGGCATTTTTCGTCACTGGGGAATTCGGCAAAACACACAGACTGCGAAACTGAATTTGCTGGCAATCTGGGCTGTTTTCGCCACTCATGGCACGGCAACTAAGACTTGCGGCACTAGCGAATTCTATGAGCGAGTCACGGAGTGCAGAGCTGACAACTACGAACACACAGATTCTGGTCGAGTCAGGAATTTTCTAACCCGAAAATTTTCTAACCCTGTCCCTCCCTTGGCAGCATTGCATGCCATTCAAATGCCCCATTTCGCTTCCACGATTGGCACGGCAGTCATTCGGTCGTCTCGACGACCAATACCGTCAGAATTGGGGCGATGCTACGAGGGTTAGAAAATGGTAGGGTTAAAAAATGGACAGTGCCATCAGAAATAAGACGCACATAGAATTCTATAGAGTTAGGAAATCTGAAAATAACCCAACTTTGCCGGTCAACGTCAAGGATTCGGCGGGAACTCGCGTCACACTTCCGGTTGAAGACGTGGAGCTCACATTCCGGTGGTGGCCGGTCGGTGGATTCCAAATGGTGGCGAGCAAAGATGCTGAGAAAGAGTATGGCGACCGCTTTGTGCCGCAGTGCCTCGTCAATATCTCGGCTAGATTTTGGCTTCAGGAAACAGAAGAAGACAAAGGTTCTAGGACTCGAATCTGCCGCAATTCTGAATCGAGTCCGCGTACCTTATCTTCCTTCATTGAGGGACCGCAAATGCACCGGAATAATGCGGGTCATTGAGGAGGCTCGGGGCGTAGCTTTTGCTGGCGCAGCCAGTTGTCGGCCCACTGTGCATGTTTGCCAACCAGCGGCGGTTTCGGCGGCTCTCGATAGTCGATGTCTTCTCCATAACGCCCGTTCACATAGGCCATGTTCAACAGCGATTGAAGTTGCAACGTGACGTCCTTGTCGTTGGGACGCAGCGGAATGCGGATCGTGGGAAGTGGTTGACTGATCAGTGCGGGATACACTTCAGCGAGATCGGGATTGGTCGCGCGGATCACGCTGATTCGGTACGGTTCGCGACAGTGACGTGGAACTGCCGCCGCCGCAACCACCCATTGACCACTGCGGATCAAATCGATTTCAACAAGATTCACGCTCGCCATGAGCATCAACTCTTGCTTTTTCAGATACGCGCTGCGGCCTTTCCAGGCCAATTTATTCGACGGACCTAGGAATTCGATCGCTGTCACGATTCGATGACCATCGCCCGTATCAACGATTTGCAAGCGGTGGAGTGTCGGTGGATCTAAGTGCCGAGAAACCAACACCGGCTCGGCAACCTCAATCGCGACAGCCGCTCCCTCTTGGTTGACTTTCGGTCGTGAACGCTCAATTACTCGCACATCTGGCGAAAATCGGACGTCGGCAAGTCCTTGAGATTCACTTTCCAAGTCGCCAACATTTGCATCTGCATCATCCATTTCCACTCCCACATATTCTTCAACACGCGCCCGCAAACCAGATGGTAATTGAGACTGGATGTGGTCGGATGAGTACATGGTTAAGCGCGTGTGAATATCGCCCCAGTGCGATTCAAGCCACGGGTTCATCCCCGGAAACGGATTTTTTTGCATCGGTCGGACCCTTTTTATTGGGGCAAATCAACGACACCTTCTGCGATGTTACTTCACCCAATGATTTGACGCCACCACCAACCGTTGGACCTGCATGGCGCCTTTCCAAAGCTTCAACATTTCCCTGCCTAAATGCTATGCGAAACTACGAGACTGGCTTACTCAGCGAAAGTTCGAAGATGGCCCATGGAATTAACCAGCTGGCCCACGCGGCGAAGGGGTAGGTCCACGCGGTGTCTAGGTTTCCCATGATCGCGATGCCGCCGATGATCCGCAGCACGACGGCGGAAAACAGCATTAAATAACAGCGCCACATCCACAATCGATGTTGCACAAATCGACGGCGCACGGCGGCGCGAAAACCCAGTATTGCGAAGACGGCTGTGGCCAGTGACAGGGCCGCAAAGCCGGTCCCTGCGACTACACCGGCGTCTGCGTAGAACGCCATCCACGAACCGCTGGGCACCACGCATAATAGGATGCAGGCTGTTTGGATGCGGCCGAAAATTCGATGCCAGCGCGGCCATCTGTTGCGAAAGCGGTGGCTGATTAGCAACGTGCCGAGCACCAACACCAACGGGCCGAACACGATGTGCGTGTAGAATGCCCAACGGTAGCTGCCGAAGAAATACGATTCTCGCCCCTGCAGAAAATCGGACGTAAAATCCGGCGGCAGATAGCGACGGTAGTTGGCGAACACCAACAGCGTCACGCGGATCACGGACACGCTCATCAGCAGCTTCAGAATCAGCTGCAGACGTTTCTTAGACATGTGGGCGTCAAGCATGAGCTTCTTTGCATCACCAGCCGTTTTGGCGCTAGCCACGGACTCCGAAACATTTCCAGCCGCAGGTCCGTGGCTAGCGCCAAAACGGCTGGGTGGATGACGTCAGGTGATCTGTGAACGGGTGCTTATTGAGCGACCGAGCGACTGCCGCCGCCGTGGAGATTGAGGCCGATCGGTTCACCCTCTTTTTGCGGCCACGCCGCGACACGCAGGTCCAAGCTGTGGGCGAAGTCACGCAGACGACGAAAGTATTGGAATTCATTCGGGTACAACCAGATCGAAACCGATGTGTCTGCGGGCGAACTTTCCAGTAACTGCCGAAACCGACTGCCCAGTTTCAGCGCTTGGTCGATGGATTCCGCATGCAGATTTTCCGCCGGGCTGATTTCGACATCTTCTGTGTACAGTTCGTACGGCTGCCCCGAACGACTGAATTCAGTTGGCGATCTGAGTCGCCGGACGATTGTGTATTCTAGCCGAAAGCCTTCAATCGGCCCGACCACGCCCTTGTACCGTGGCACTCGACCAATCAAATTGCCTCGCCGCTGACTTTGCTGAGCCGCTCGATCCACCAAGGCTTGCAGTGGCACGTGAGCGATCCGGCCATTGTGAATTCGGAAGTGCAACTGATCTTCATCCGTCGTGACCGTGCGACCCACTGGCGACAGGCGATGGTTCAACCGTTCGCCGGCGACTGAGTTTTTGTCCTGAGCGTCCAAGACTTCTCGCAGCTTCATGGTTTCGAACGACACCTGTTGCAGCGCCTGTTGAACGTAGGTTTGACGTTTTTGCAGTGATGTCAGCGTCGATTCCACGGCGGCGGTTTGAGTGTCGGCTTTGATGCTGGATTCCTGCAGTTCCAGCACGCGGCTTAGCAGTCGTGTTTGTTCTTGATCGATGCCGTCCTGTCGGGCCACCTGTAACGTGGTGCCATCTTGTTGCTGCTGCAGAACGATCATCAGCTGCTGAAGTTCCGCTTCTGTTTCGGCGGTGAACTGTTGTTCCTGAACCAGCTGTGCTGTCAGGTCGGCGATACTGTCTTGGACCTGCTGAGCCACCAAGGCTTCGTCTTCAGCTTGCTGCTTGGCCTGTTGTTCGGCGGCAGCGGCGGCGAGGAATTCTAAGGGATCGGTTGGGTCATCGAAGCCGGGAATCGTTAATTCTGCAGCATCGGTGGTGACGACGGTTTCGTCAGCCTCAGCCCACGGCCATTGTGTGGCGGAGGTGTTGGCGGGCACGTTTTCGGTGAGCTGTTGAGCGGCTACTTCGGCCGCCACGGCAGCGGCGATGTCTTGCGGAGACACGTCGGCTTGGCGCGCGACCTTCACACCGGCCACTACGATCAGGATGATCAGAATGCCGACGATGTTGGCGATGATGTCCAGAAACGAGTCGGAGCCAAATTCCTGCTCGCCATCTTTGACACGCCGACTCATATTGAAGTTCTCCGACCAGTTCGGGGCCGCGATGGAGCCGGCTCAGCCGGCTCAGCGGCGGCTTTTTGAGCCGGATCAGCGGACTCAGCATCGCCAAAGAATGACTCAGCATTCCAGCCTGAGCCTGTCTTCATGACTCCGCGTGTCGGCACGTTCATTGAGGCCAAAGTCTGCGCCAATTCCTGCTGCATGTCTTCGGCATTCGGGTCGACCAAAAACCGCACGGCCGGAGCCGCATCGGGGCGAGCCGTTGCCCACACTTCATCCATCGTGACGGAAATCGCCTGCAGCGTCAGCGCCAGTCGTTCAACCGACGTCCAGTCTTTGGTGTCAACAGGTTCGAAGTCACCGATCGTTAGCTGATCCTGTTCGACGTGAATCTTGATCACGTAAAACACGTCTTGCTGCCGCGTGTGAATGGCAGATTCCGGCGACGAAAATTCCGGCGACGAAGACGGCTGCCGCGGTGCTGACGGCGCGGGTGCTGGATCGGTTTTCGGACGCGCATCAGGAGCCGCAGTGATGGCGTTGTCTGCAGTGCTGTGTTGGGCGATTTGTTGAGCGGGCTGTTGGCCACCGGACGTCCATTGGAAGTCTTCCATCGGCTCGGACGCTGGTGGAATCGGTGGAGTCGGCAGAATCACTTCGGCGATCTTCGCAGCCTGCGATTCGAGATCCGCTGTGCGGCGAGCGTTGTGCAGCATGCTGACCAGCATTGGGTCCGGCCGATGTTCGGCGCGCTGTTCTTCGACCTTTCTCAAAAACTTCGCCAAAAACGATTCTTCATCGGAACCCGGCGCAGAACCGGCAGCACCGTTGGGTTCGCCCTGCGAACTGCTTCCGCCGCCAATGACCGGTGGGGCGTTGTTTTGCGTTGAGTCGAATGGTTGGCTGTTGTCGGCGGTGGCCCTGACCGCAGCGGTGGCTGCGGCAGTGTCGGCGGTCGCAGGGTTGTTGGCGGGCGAGCCGTCTGTATGCTCGGCGGACGCGGGTCCGAAGTCGAACGGGTCCGGCTTCGCAGTATGAGAAAAATCCCCGACCTGACCGGCTGGTGGTGTTGCTGATCCATGTTTTGCGGTCATGGAATCAGCCCAGCTGGTGGGCTCACGGGGATCGGTGCGGCTTAAAGTCGACACGCTGGAAGATGTGGATTCGGAAAGTTTAGCGGCCATGTGTTTGGCGGCTTCGTCGCTCGCTTGTCGGCCACCAACACCCATGTTGTCCGACAAAGTTCTGCGTTTTCTTAACAACGTGCGGTGATCCATCATCGCCAAGTCAACGGCTTCTTCAGCTCCAGCATTCGGGAAGTCGGATGAGAAGCCAAAGGGAACAGCGTCGGGCGAGCCTGCGGACTCGGTTGCGTTTTCACCGGGTGTCTGCTGCACAACTGCGTCCGCAGGTTCATCCATTGTGAACGGAAACTCAAATGGCGCGGCGGGGTTCTCGCCTGCGTTTGAGTTTTGTGCCAGATCCTTGTTAGCTGCGCTCTGCGATTCTTTTTCGGCGAGGATTGCAAACGGATTCTGCATGTCCGTTTTCGGAACTGCCGGTTGATCTGCGTCTGTAAGTTTGCCTTCAAACGGGTCTTCAAATTCTTTCTCGAGTGCTTCTACGGCTGCTCGATAATCACCCTGTTCCGGTCGCGGCGCGTGCCCGCCGGCGTAGAAGCGTTTATTCGCGTCTCGCATGTTGCTTAGTTCAGCCGACTCGTCCCCCGGCAGAATCATCGTGCCGTCGGGCAGCATCGTTACTGATCGACGATCGGGTTGGGACTGATTCTTCGCAGCCAATTCTTCGATCAGCTGTTCTTTTAACGCGGCATACTTGTTGAAATCAGGGAAGCGTTTGCTGAGTGCTTCTAACACGGCGACTCGCGCGATTTCCGCTTCTTGAACATCAGGACTGCCGGACGCAATTTTGTGATCCTGTTCCAGCAATTCGTAGCCCCAATGCAGACCGAATTCCTGAAACGCGGACTTAGCTGCATAGAACACACTGCCGCCGTCCGGACGCACCAGCAGCAGAACATACGGTTGCACGCTGGAAGCATTGGGATTGCGATACTGGTTGATCGCCAGCACGCCAGCCACCAGCGGGTTGTAGCGGTCCGGCGTCTCTTTCATGTTCTCATGCGTCACGCGAATTCCCGACGGCAGAAATTCGAATCCTTGAGCTGTCACGTTGACCAGAATGGGCGTCCGCTTGGTGCCGGTGGGGTTGGTGAATTCTATGATGGTCTGATCTGTGCCCGCAGCCGAATTGGCTTCGGCGTCAGCGGCAATCTTCCGCAACCGGACCAGCGCCGATTCTTGAGCTCGCAGCAAGCTTTCTGCGTTGTCCGTGCTTTCGGAACTGCCGTCCAGTTCCGACTTTAATGCTGCCAAAGCCAATTGTTTGTGCTGCAAACGAACTTCCAGTTCACCTTCCTGATGCTGCAGGCTAGACAGTTGCTGCATCTGCGATTGGTATTCACTGTCGTCGCGATTGGTCGCTTGCAGCTGTAGTTTGGCGTCGGCAATTTGTTGCTTGAGTTCACTGTGTGTGTGTTGTTCGGCGACCAACTGTTGTTGCAGATCATCATGGCTGCGTTGTTGTTCGGCGATATCCATCGCTGCAGCGAACGGGTCGGCGGCTGAGTCGCTGGAGGACTTAGCCGGTAGCAATGCGGTGGAGAAACTGTTCGATGTGTCGGGCAGCCCAGTCGTGCGCGTTTTGTCGAGTGGAATCAGAAAGGCGTCAGCGGTGGGGGTGGTGTCGGCCAACGCGTCATCGAAGTCTTCCCAGACCTGTTCAGCCACTTCCGCCGCGTGCTGTTGTTCATTGTGCATGCGACGCGTTGTCACCAGCAGCAATAGAATCAACGCGCCCATTGTGCAGACAAGGACCGCCAGAAAGGGGAACAGCGAGATCGCGTTCTTGTTTGAACTTCGCCGAGACATGATGTTGTGTGACTACACTTTCCGTTGGGGTAGAAGAGGCTTGCGTCAGATCGGGATTGTCCGTTTAGCGGAACGGCGCGAGCCGTCCGGTGACGCGAAACCGGAGGGCTTGCGCCCTTCCGCTACTTTCGATTGAGTGGCGACTTACGCGGCGCGGCGGCCTGATGTTCTGGCGGTCAGAATGTGGACAGCGGCGGTCAGGCTGCTGGCCGTTTGTTCCATGGTGTCGGCGACGTGCAGGGCCTGAAGGTTGTCGGTCAGCAGCTTTTGCAGTTGGGTCAAACGTTCTTCGGATTCTGTCATGCGTAGCAAGGTGGCTCCGAGTTCATGCAGGGCTTCGCTTTGTTGGACTGAGTTCTTCGAACTGACCATCATCGCGTCCTGCCAACTGGCAATGCGTTCTTCGAACGTGGCCAGCAGCGTCGCCGTTTGTTGCACCACCAGATGACTGGAATGCTGCAAGGCTTCGGAATAGGCATCGCGCGCATCAGCGGAATGGTCGCGGTGCAGTTTGAGTGTGTGATTGACTTCCGCCCCCAGCACTTCTTCCATGGAAGCGGCGTGGTTTTGTAGTAGATCGCTCCAGGTCGTTTTTAACTGCGTGAGTTGTTCGCCCCACAGATTGGCCTGCATCGCGTTCAGGCCCATGTTTGCGTGGCCTTGTTCTACGCCACGGACGGCTTCGCCAAACCATGGCAGCAGCGTTTCGATGCCGAATTGTTCGACATCGTTTTGCACATGCTGTTCGGATCGTTCCACAGCGAATGCGGCGAAGACCAGTACGATCGACATCCCCAATGCGAGGGCGGTGGTATCGAACGCGACAGACAGTCCGCCGGTGACTTCCGCCAGCGATGTATCCAACTGTTCTGGCGTGACGTTGGCGATCGCCATCGTGATTCCGATGACTGTGCCCAAGAATCCAAGAATCGGAATGGCCCACGTGATGGTGCGAACCGTGGCGAAGGTTTGATGCAGTCGTTCGGAAGCCAGTTCGGCTAGATACCGCAGATGTTCTTCTAGCCCCGTCCGGCCAGAACCGTGCATGTACTGCAGCACATCCTGAATTCGCACGTGAACCTGCGTTCGCGACAAGCGTCGATTGGCTGCGGACCATTCGGAGAGTATGGCTTCGCGTTCTGCCGCGTCGGCCCCATCAGATGGTTCGGAACCTGCCAGCGATGAATCACTGGCGGCCTGAGCAGCCAGTTGCAGCGCAGCACGTTCGGATTTTAGACCGCGGAACTTTTGAAACAGGATGGCCATGCCTGTAAAGAACATCACTGTGCTGATGTATTCCAGCGGATGTTCGCAAAAGTAGCGTTGCACAAACGCGCCGACCGATTGCAGGCCGGGCACGGATGGTGCGGCATAAGCGAATGCGTAAAAACCGATCGTTCCGCTAACCGCCAAAATCGCGGTCGCTGTTGTTTGCGAGTGCCTGCTCTTCACGGAATCCGCCCCAATCATTTCTGATGGGGCTCCAGATCGTCGCTGAATCTCACAGGTGAGTGTCGTCAGCAACGGGACAGCCAGCCAAACAGACAGGCGATCCCACTGCACGTCGAGCCCCCCGACCGAACGCACAGCGAAGTAATGATCGTCACAGGCGGTACAACTTATTTAGTCGGAACATTCCGAATCTGGTTTTGCGGTCGCATTGGTGTCGGTTTGGTGGCATTTCTTGTCGCGAACACTCTTTATGCCATGCAACATTCGCAGGCAAAGAGTCGCATTTTACGGCATGTTCCGCCTCAGCAATCACATCTGTCCACCAAATGGTGAAGTGGGGTTTGTTCTACTATGGTGCTCTGAGCGTCAAAGGCGATTCAAAGACACCGTCGATTGGTTTTGGGCTCGGACCATTCGCTGGCGATTCTCATCTTCATGATTTACACCATCAGAATGCTTCATTGATGCCAACCATAAAACAACGGCGAGTCGCGCGTGGTGTGTGGACTCTGTCGGGAAAAATTCAGCCTGATTCCACCCCGCAGACAGTCGACATCGCCAAAAGTCCGTTTCGCATCGGCCGCAGACCAGATGCGGACCTGTCCGTGACGTCGGCTATGGTCAGCGGCATTCATGTTGTCATTTTGTTCAGAGCCGGCATCCTTTCGATCAGCGATGCCGGCAGCACCAATGGCACATCTGTGAATGGCAAAAAACTGACGGCGGAAGTTCTGTTGTCTGAAGGCGACTGGATCGAAATCGGCGACATCAGCCTGAAGGTCGGCCTGCGTCTGAAAAAATCTGCCAGAGAATTAGTGGACACTCACGACGGGTTTTCCAGTAAGACTCAGCGCTTCTGCCCCGATGGCAAACGTCAGGCTCGCGCGCTGCAGCAATTGCTGGAAGGTCGTCGGCTAAGTCCTTGCTTTCAGACGATTCATCAGCTCAGCGACCGCGACGTACACGGCTATGAATTTTTGGCGCGCAGCGAAATTGCCGAACTGAAGACTCCAGCGGAAATGTTCGCTGCGGCAGAAGCTGCTGGTCGCGAACAGGAACTATCGATGATCTGTCGCCAGCAGGCGGTCGACCACAGCTTGTGCCTGCCAGCCAGTCTGCCGCTGTTTATGAATACTCACCCCTCAGAACATCTGTTGGCTGACGTGTGCCTCAGATGCAGACACTTCGCGACCGCCACCCGAACCGTCCTCTGGTGTTGAAAGTTCATGACGGTGCCATTATGGAACCGGGGCTGGTTCGAAACCTGCGAGCCGCCTTGAAGGAGATCGATGTTCGTCTGGCGTTTGATGATTTCGGAGCCGGGCAGGCGCGGTTCCGTGAGATGATTTGTGCTCCTTCCGATTACATTAAGTTCGACAGCGCGCTGATCCATGATCTGAAAGACCTGTCTAAAGAACAGTTGAGTCTGTTTTCGGCCATTATTAAAGGCGTCCAAGGCGAAGGGGCGCTGACGGTTGCGGAAGGCGTGGAGAATGAGGCGATGATCGAAATCTGCCAAGAAGTTGGTTTCGATCTGCTGCAAGGATATGCTTTGAGCCGTCCGACCGTGATGACCGTTATTGACGAAGCTGACTGATTCGCCGGCCCCGGCGGATCGTTTAACCCGACTCGCAGAGCTCACTGTACCACACATCTTTTTGTTGCCGTATTTTTGGTTGTTTGGTAGCCGAATTGACTTTTGTTGTTGCCATGTTTTCAACCCCTTCCCCGAGGCGTTGCCTTGGGCTATTACATGGCGGGCCGTTGGCGTGGAATCGCAATTCGTGCCAAAACCGGACAACTCACGGCTGGAATTGACTTTTGGGCACTCTGAAACCAGCGATTCGCCGATGAATCCGAGATCTCGATTGATTGAAAATCCGTCGACGTTACAATCCTCAACTCAAATGCGGCTGGCAGTGTCGTCACCCGTACTCTTTTGGTTTGTCCATTTTGGCGTTTCAGGGCATCAGAGTTACTTGAAGACTCGACTGAGTTTTCTTGCAAGTATCGTTGATCACCCCGTCAGATGGCTGTCACCGGAACACCGGTGAATTCGATTAAGGTTAAGAATGGCGATTAGCTCAGAAGTGAAGCAACGGCTTCGCACAGAATATGGTCAAAGTGCAAATGATACCGGGTCTCCTCAGATCCAAATTGCCTGCCTGACGTTTCAGATCAATGTGCTGACAGAACATCTGCGAGACAATAAGAAAGATCACTCATCACGACGTGGTTTGCTGCGGATGGTTAGCCGACGTCGACGACTGTTGGATTATCTGAAGGAAAATGTTTCAGATCAGTACGTGGACATGATTACTCGCCTTGGTATTCGCAAGTAACACAGTTTGGCGTTGGTTTCCTGTATTGGGACCCAACGCTTTTTGTTTGGGCGGCCGACAAGTGTTTGTTGCCGCCCGATTGTTGGTGGAAACCAGTCCGCTGATTTTCCGAACGCGACGCTGCTGACAACTCAGCAGCAGTCACACAGTTTTGGGTGCGTGTGAACCCGGCTGTGCTTGCCGCGGACGGATTCGATTGGTTTCCGTTGGTTACAGTAAGTTTTGTTTTTTGTTGTTTGATTACTACCGCAGGTTCGTAGCGGATTGCCGCCACCTGGGGTGACTTTTTCGTTGTTGAAATTAGCAGGCGTATTGCCTGACGGATTGTTCTGGAATCATCGTTGCCCCTTCCAATGTCACTGTCTGACGGAAGCGCTGATGGTGATTCAGTCGTTCAGGAGCGGACAGGTGTTCGCATTCCATCGAAGCAGCCATCTGTCTGTGCCAATGAGAGTTCTGGTTTGTTCGTGGAAGCAAGATTGTTTCTGTCGGAACCAACATCACAGGATTCGTTAACGCCAACGCGGCACAGGAATTGTCCGCCGACTGCTATTTGAATACGTAAAGTTACTGCACGTGCCGTAAAATCTGGCTTCAAACCGCGATCAGTGGTCTTATTTCCGGCGATGCCGGTGAAGGAATGATCGTGAAAAAAGTCACAGTGCAATGTGAATTTGGTGGCCGTACTTTATCTTTGACATCTGGTGAACTGGCCAAACAAGCCAGTGCTGCCGTGATGATTCAATACGGCGAAACAAGTGTGTTCGTCGCCACTCAGACAGGACCGTCTCGACCGGGAACCAACTTCTTCCCACTGACCGTCGACTACCGCGAGCGCCTTGCGGCGGCCGGTAAATTCGCGGGTGGTTACCTAAAACGCGAAGGTCGTCCGACGACCAAAGAAATTCTGACCTGTCGTCTGACCGACCGTCCGATTCGTCCGCTGTTTCCCAAAGGGTTTCGCGACGAAGTGCAGGTCCAGTCTAACGTGATGTCGTGCGACATGGAAAACAACCCGGATGTCTTGAGCATCACGGGAGCCAGTGCGGCGTTGCGACTTTCTGGCATGCCCTTCAAAGGCCCGATCGCAGCTGTGCGAATTGGTCTGGTGAATGAAGAATTGGTGCTGATGCCAACTGTTCAGCAGATGGAAGAAAGCACTCTGGACCTGATCGTGGCGGGTTCTGCCAAGTCGATCCTGATGATCGAAGGTTTTGCAGAACAGATGCCCGAAAAAGAAATGGGCGATGCTGTGATGTACGCTCACAAGTTCATCAAAGAACTGTGCAAGCTACAAGAAGACCTCGCCAGCCAGATGGGAATCGGTCCTGCCAACATTCCGGTCCCAGCGGCGAATCCATTCGATGCGAAGCTGGCCGATCAGCTCGAAAACCTGAAGAAAGCCAAGGGCACGCTGCTGAAGCAGGAACGCGGCGACGCGGTTCGTGAACTGAAGACATCGTTGACCGAAAAGTTCTTCCCCGCAGACGCAGAAGTAACGTCCGACGGCCTGACTCGCGGTCAGTTCAGCGATGCGTTCTACGCTCTGGAAGCCAAAGCGGTTCGCTCGCTGATTCTCGGCGGCACACGACTGGATGGTCGTGCTGCGGCTGACATGCGTTCGGTGAATAGCCAAGTGGGAACTCTACCGCGAGTTCACGGGTCGGGTTTGTTTACTCGCGGCGAAACTCAGGCACTGGCCACGGTGACTCTGGGAACGACTCGCGATCAGCAGAAAGCCGATGGCTTGTTCGGTGAATTTGCCGATCGATTTATGCTGCATTACTACTTCCCATCGTTTTCTGTCGGCGAATGTCGCCCGATCCGAGGACCAGGGCGTCGCGAAATTGGACATGGTTGTCTGGCAGAACGATCGGTGGCTCCGGTCATTCCGAAGCCTGACAAATTCCCGTACACCATCCGAGTGATCTCGGACATTTTGGAATCCAACGGCAGTAGCTCCATGGCTTCTGTGTGTGCGGCCACTTTGTCTTTGATGGATGCGGGTGTTCCCATTCAGCAACCTGTCGCGGGGATCTCAATCGGTATCGTCGACGAAGGTGACAAGTGGACGTTGCTGACCGACATCATGGGCGACGAAGATCACTTCGGCGACATGGACTTCAAGGTGGCTGGTACCGGTCGTGGTATCACCGGCATTCAGCTGGACCTGAAGAACGACGGCATCAGCGAAGAAATTATTCGTGCCACCCTCGACCAAGCGTTGAAGGCGCGCAAGGAACTGCTTCGCGAAATGCTGTCCGCCATCCGGCGTCCTCGTGCATCGGTTTCCGAAACAGCTCCTAAGCTGGTTCAGACATCGATCAACCCAGAAAAGATCGGTTTGCTGATCGGTCCTGGTGGCAAGACCATTCGAGCCATGCAGGAAGAAACGGGTGCTCAGATCGACATTCAGGAAGACGGCACCGTCACGATTTCTGCAGCCAACGCCGCATCAGCGGACGCTTGTTTGGCCAGAATCGAAGCCATGACGGAAGAAATTCAGCCGGGCCGAATCTACAAGGGAAAAGTCACCTCCATCAAAGACTTTGGTGCGTTCATTGAGATCGCTCCAGGCAAAGATGGTCTGTGTCACATCAGCGAACTGTCTGATGGCTTCGTGAAGAACGTCAACGAGGTTTGCAAAATCGGTGATATCATGGAAGTCAAAGTCATCGCTGTTGACGACCAGAACCGTGTCAAGCTGTCTCGCAAAGCCGTGCTGATTGAGCAGGGTGGTGGTGCAGACGCCGATGACGATGCTGACAACGACGACTAGTCGCTGCAGCGGAAAGAATCAGTCCCGAGCCGGCCAGCATGTCGGCTCGGCACTTTTCCATCGTAGCACGGTGGTCTCCACCGTGATTGGGTGCGTTCATCGATGATTGTGAACGCGGGTTAATCCGTTCGCACCAAGTGGATCATCATGACTTCAGCATTGCATCCCGACGAACGCCAACGCCTGCAGGCTCAGAATACGGAGCTGGCCACGCTGGCTGGCGGACTCGCCCACGAAATCCGCAATCCGCTGTCCACGATTCGCATGAACCTAGAATTGCTGGCCGAAGATCTCGCAGATTCCGAAGCCAACAACGCGAATCGCATGCTAGAACGCGTCGGCAAGCTGCAAAGCGAATGTCTGAATCTGGAAGACGTCCTGAATGAATTTCTGCAGTTCGCGCGAGCCGGACAGTTGGACCTGACAGAATGCAGCCTGAACGAAGAAGTGGCTGAGTTTCTGGATTTCCTGTCGGCTCAAGCGGAAGAACACAACGTGGAACTCCGGCCGCATTTGGATGCAAATCTGCCGTTGGCGAACCTCGACAAATCCCTGCTGCGGCAGGTGCTGACCAACTTGGCTCGCAACGCAATCCAAGCCATGCCGAAGGGGGGGACGCTGGAATTTTTGACGATGGTGCGAGATTCGGAAATCGCGCTGGAAGTCATCGATACCGGGGAAGGCATGAGCGACAAAACCGTGGCCAAGATGTTTCAGGCGTTTTTCTCCACCCGACCCGGCGGAAGCGGCCTGGGGCTACCGACCGTCCGCCGCATCATCGAAGCCCACGGCGGCGCAATTTCCTGCGAAAGCGCGCCTGGACGAGGCACACGGTTCACGATTTTGCTGCCCCGATCGGCTTAGCTTGGGCTGTTAAAAAGTGGCGACTTGCAGTGAGTTTAGGTTTGCGCAAGCTTTGTTCAGTTCCATGCGGGCATCTGCGATTCAGGCCAGAGACCGACACAGGGAATCAAAAGCGTCCAAAACGCTTCCTCATTCGATCGTTGTCTTGATTTTGACTGGCTGGCCAGGTTGGATTTGTTTGGGGGGTGTGGGGGAGGCAAAACGCAGCCGGAAGTTCGACTGCTGGATTCAGCGAACGAAATCAAGAATGCTGGCCTGTCACCTTGTCCTTGACTGATGCGGTTGCCACATTGCTTGACTGCCCCGACGAGGCGGCAGCAAGGAAAACGGGAAAACGGTCGGCAGAGACTCTTGTGCCAAGCAGCCACAAAGCGGAAGCTGACTGACAGACGGGCCAAGAGAGCTCTACTGG
>JBDNHJ010000435.1:0-7112 GCA_041688835.1 Fuerstiella sp. | reverse complement strand
TGCTCAGATCAGTCCGTTCGTCAGCATTGGTTATCGACATGATTCCAACGTCGGAAAAGGCCAACAAACGGCGGTGTTCCAAGCGTCAATTCCAGTCGCCGGCGACTACCGGCTCGGCATGGTGTATTCCACCAACAACAACCGCGCGACGAATGTTCCCGTGCTGCTGACACAGGGGGATCAGCAGCATGCGTTTGTTGTCAACCAGCAGAAGCGATCCGGTCAAGAGACATTCGAACCCATCGGCACAGTGCGGCTTTCGGCTGGCAATGTTGTGATCACGGTGTCGAATAAAGAGACCGACGGCTATGTGATGCTGGATGCCGTGCAGTTGCTAAGGATTGAGCGATAGGCGACCTACAGCGTTGCTATTGCAGCGGTACACAGTTCAGCATTCAGCGACGATTCCGAATCGCAGGCGCAGTCAATGTGTATGGCCCGCAGTGGCTGGCCGACGGTGATGACGCATTGGCTGGGGTCTTGGCCGAGTGCTTGGGCGGCATCTGTGGTGATCATGGGCAGTAGTTCCCAGATTGGCGGCGACTGGAGCTGACGGGCGACGTGCTGCAGCTCCTTCCAAATGCTGAGGTCCGGATTGGAAGCGCGACTGTCTGTCCCCAGAATGACCGTCGCCCCTGCTGCGCGCAGTGTTCGCCACGGATGAAGGCGGTGTCCGAAATACGCATGCGTTCGCGGACAATAGACGACCGCGACATGCGGATGTTCACCCAGAAAACGAATTTCCTGAGACGACAGATAGTTGCCATGGATGGCCAAAGCCTGCGGTGCTTGCGCCAGTTGCTGCAGATAATTCATTGGTCCGGAAACGGACGAAAGAACGTTTGCATCCCAGAAGTTCAGCGACTTCAAGAACTCAACAAAGCGTCCTGTTTTGGAACCCAGCAATTCGATTTCGTCCTGTGTTTCCGCAAGGTGCATGGCCACCGGAATGTTGGTGTGTTTCGCCAGACTGACCACAGCATCAACCACGTTCGGATGCACGCTGTACGGCGCATGAGGGCTTAGGCCTGCAACGACGGACGGCTGCTGACGATCATTGATGTCAGCGACATGTTGTTCAGCCAAGCGGACCTGATCGTCGCTGCGGTCTGCGGTGAAACCGATGAGTTCCCGAAAGCTAATCGCCGCGCGGTTGTTGTGCGCGGCGTATTCCTGAAGTGCCAGCGCACCGACCGATGACGTAGTGATTTCTCCAACGATTTGCACACCACAGCTGGCCGATTCACGGGCACCGGTGTGGATCGCATTTGTTGCGAAGTTCGGATCTGCAGCGTTGCTCATTCGATAGCGAATGACGGCTCGAATCCAATCCGTAAACGGTTGCGGCGGCAGTAGTGGAAACGCGATTTCCGAAAATTCCAGATGTGTGTGAGCGTTCACGAATTGCGGCAGCAGAGCGACCGGGCGAATCAGCGCACGTTCGTCGGTCGGGCAGTCGATGATTTCCGCCACCCTGCCCTGCTGCACAGTCACCCGCACGTGCTGGCGAGGAGGCTGATCGGGGTTGATCAGCCAAGCACAGTGCAGCACCATGTCGTCGCTGTCTTGAACCACCATTTGCTGCTCGCTGATTACTGCCATCTGCCAACGACTTACTGCACCAGCCCCTTGGTGAGCTCCATGAAGGCCGTTTCAAGATTCACTTCTTCTTCGCGGAACAGCGTGATGGCAAACCCTGCCTCGACTAAGCTGGTCGGGATGGAACTGTAGTCTTCGACTTCCGCGTTCAGGGTCAGTTCAATCATCTGGTTGTGAGTAATATCGATGCTTTCGGTCGCGTCGACCTGTTCCAGAAGTTTTGCGGCATCGTCGGTGCGGTCTTTGACGCGAATGTGCAGCACAATACGCTGCCGGGCCTTCTTCATGACTTCGGCGACGTTACCGTCCACAATCAGATTGCCCTTTTCGATCATCCCGACGCGCGTACAAACGTCGGCCAGTTCGGGAAGAATGTGGCTGGACACAATGACGGTTTTTTTCAGTTCTCCAAGTCGCTTCAGCAGGTTGCGGATTTCAATGCGAGCTCGCGGGTCCAAGCCACTGGCAGGTTCGTCCAGCAGCAGCACTTGAGGTTCATGCAACAGTGTGCGTGCGAGGCCAATCCGCTGCGTCTGGCCTCGCGAAAGTTCGTTCACCATGGCATCACGCTTAAACGACATGTCGACCAGTTCCAGTTTCTCTTCGCAGATCTTCCGCCGTGCCGACGCATCGATACGATACGCGGCGCAGAAGAATTCAAGATATTCCAGCACGGTCATGTCATCGTACACGCCAAAGAAGTCTGGCATGAATCCCACCAAGCGGCGGATGTCTTCTTGGTTGGTGTAGATTGATTTTCCGCAGACGTAGGCTTCGCCATGATCGGGGCTGAGCAACGTGGCAATCAGCCGCATCGTGGTGGTCTTACCTGAACCGTTGGGTCCGATAAAACCAAACACATCGCCTTCTTCCAGCTTCAGGTTGATGTCGTTGACGGCAATCAGATTTCCGTAACGCTTGGTTAGATTTCGTGTTTCAATCACCGAATGATCACTCCGTGTGGGCTGTTGTAGGCTGTGTGTGTTTGCGTGCGACCGTGCGAATTACGGATCTGCTTTGGGGGCGAGACTTTTGGCGGGGCGACGGTCGATGGGCAGCAGCAGGCGGACGATTGTGTTCGTGTGACTGGCCACCTGTGGCTGGTCGCCAATGGTCAGATGGGTGGCTGGTGTGTCTGCAACCCCCATCAGCACGGCGTGATTTTTTCGGATGGTGTCGCTGAGTTCAACGTTGTCGAGCAGCGCGTTCGACAAGCCGACATATTTCGAACCTCCGGCGGCGTCGTAGAATGTCGCCATGGTCATCACGTACACCGGATCCTGCGACTTGGCGTTGTATTGCGTGACGACCTGCGTCATCCCACGTTTTCCCGACGTCTTTGTGGCGTCTTTGACCATCCGCATGGCATTCAGAAACGCCTTCAGGTCGGCTGCATAAACGCCGTCAGATTTCGAATCCCAAACTTCGCCAGGTGCCAAGACAGCGTCGTCACCAGTCGATCGCGTGCGGTACACTCGATTGCCATGCATGATGGCCCAGTCAGAAATTTCGAACGGCAGCGAATGCGAAAACGTGCCGTTGAGCAATCCGAATCCCGACACCGACAAGTCTGAAGAAACCAGCTGATCGGGCGTGGTCAGTTGCCAGTCCGCGACCAGTTCACGCGATCCGTTTGTGAGCAGGGGGACTCCGGTGAGCTTTTCCGGTGACTGGCTGTTGTGGATGTAGGACTGCCGCCCAAGGCCGATGCCGCCGACGCGATACATGCCGCCGTAGATGTCTTCTGGGCGTCCCGACCATTCGAGGTTCAGTTCGATTTTGTCTGAATTCGCCAACAACTCTGGCAACGCGATGGTGGCGGTTAAGTCTCCACGCATCGTCTGAGACGACGAAACGCTCATCCACGATTGCGTGTGCGTGTAAGAACCGTCTCCGGCTGGCACGACATCCATAACGTGAAGTTGGTTGAGCTGCAGACGGCCATCGGAACCTGCCAAGAAGTACATTCCTACGGCTCCAATTGTGATCAGCAGCGGAAAAGTGATCCATGTGATTTGAGGGCGCTTGAAGACTTGAGTGACGAACAGGTAGTCGAGCGGACCGATCAGCAACAGATAGGCGGCGATGAGTGCCATGATGGCCCACGTGGACCAGCGCCCCGTTTCTGGAACAGAGTCCACAGTGGCCATCATCTGCGTGGCTAAGTCTGAGATCCCGGACTGTGAGATCCGCGACGTGCGAGATTCCTGAGTTGTATTCGCGGACAGTTTTTTGCCAAGGAACAAGACTTCGTATAGCTGCGGCAACGAGGCCCAGTCGGTCATTGGCTTTTTGTTGAGGTCGATTGCAACAATCGTGACGAACCCTGCCCCGACGCTT
Source organism: Fuerstiella sp. (assembly GCA_041688835.1). Taxonomy (GTDB): domain Bacteria; phylum Planctomycetota; class Planctomycetia; order Planctomycetales; family Planctomycetaceae; genus Fuerstiella. The sequence goes on along the minus strand of JBDNHJ010000435.1, from coordinate 3,173 downwards.
TCCGCGCCGATCAAAATTCCGTCCAGTGACTTCACTTCAGCCACGACTTGGTCGTTGTTGAGAACTGCCATTTCGATCGGGCGATCCCAACGACGCATGACGGTAGAACCTGGCACAAATCCCTGCAAGGCCGATAGGTCGCGTGTGTTGATTGGCTGGTTTCGAAAACCGAACCGATCGTCGAGCCATGTCCCGAATTCCGATTCGACGAGTGCTGACACCGACTGCCCGACACTCACAAACAAACGCCCGCCTTTCAAAACCCACTCTTGGACGGTCGTCGCCTGTGCGGCAGACGTGTTGTAGTTGTCTGTGATCAGCAGCAGGTCGATCGCGTGTAGGCCTTTGGAGTTTATGGGCAGCTCGGCCAAGGAATCGAAATGAACGCCGTGCAACAGCTGTTGGTCGTCGCTGAAGTTATCCGCATTCCGCAACAGTTCTTCGATGCCCGTGACCTTGCCGATGGTCAACAGAAACGGAACTTCCAGCCGCAGTAGATTTAATTTTGAGCAAACGGCGTTGTTGTCGGTCGGAAGCACTTTAGGGCCGTGCGTAATCGTTTGCTGGCATAGCACTTTTCCATCGGATTGAGTGATCTGAATCTGTCCCATGCCTTCCAGCCTGCCGCTCCGAAAGTAGCCGGACAGGGATGTGTTGCCGTCGTCATCGACATTGCCCTGATCGACGATTTCGACACAGTCATCACCTCGCGGGTCACTAAAGATGGCTCGTAACTGCACCGTTTCACCAGCTGGCAAACCCTGGCCCGTGGCCGCCGCAGGCAACCATGTGCCGACTTTGCCCACACCCTGAAACCCCAACTGCAACGACTCGAATTCGGTGGCGTAACTTGGCGTTACGACACACATCACAGCGATGGCCGCATACAGCACGCGTTTTGGAATGTTGGTCGGTGTTCTGCTGTGGAAATTCACAGGACTCAGTGCTTGATAGTGCGGGGTGATGGGAGACCGGAATCCGTTGCGAATGCCGCCAAAATTCACAGGCCGGCGAGCTGTCGAGCTGTCAAGGCGCAAGACTCCGGTCTGTTGCTACGCCAGCCAACCGTAAGTTGAGGGCGCAAACTCCAAACCTCAGCGGGAATCCGCAAAATGCGGCCGACGACAGAAAAACGGCCGGAAAACAGACACCACTTCAGACGGCTGAAGTGGTTCTAACCTGCAGCATTTGCCTTGTCGGCGAGGATTTATCGCCGTCTCAGTTGACCACTGCCCGCAAAAGCGATCTCTTGTCCGCAATTCGTATGAATCCTTCAAGAATGCCGACAATGAATCCAGCTGATGTCGTCTCAGGTTCCGCCAGTGAACCATCAGGCCCCACCAAGACGTTGAATCAGCGGGCCGCTGTGGCGCGCAACGTCCGCTGGTCCACCGTGCAAGGAAGGGCCAAGTTTCCTATCGGTCGAGAGCTGCCGGCAGAATCGATTACGGTGCGGATTCGCTGGTTCGGCCTCGCTGTGGGGTATCTGCTGGTCAACCTAGGCGACAAGATCAGCGCAGCCGATCGCGGTTCGTCCCCGCGTGAATTGAACGCCATCCTGACTGTGGGGGCGGTGTATGCGATGATCGACACTTATCGGAGTCTGAAGGGGCAAGTGCTGCTGGCAGAATTCCGGATTCTGATCAGCTTTATGGAGGCCCTGTTTATCGGTCTGCTGTGTTATTTCGACAAAGGCGTGAGCAGTCCGTTTCAGTTTTACTATTTTCTGTCGCTGCTGGTGTGTGCGATTCGTCATACGCCGAAACTGACGTTTGCCACGTTCGGGCTGCACGCTTTGAGCTACCTTATGCTGGGACTGGTCTCAATGAGGCAAAGTCCAGGCGACGCGGTGCAGATGATTCTGACTTTGGTGTTTCTGGGCTGGGCGGCGTGGGCGATCATCGCGCTGACGGCGTTGTTGAAGACGGCCGGACAACAGCTCACAGTCTTGAACGACGAGCTACTGGAAAACCAAGCATTGCTCGAACGCAGGATCAACGAACGCACCAAAGACCTTCAGGAGTCTCAGGCGCTGTTGGTTCAGCAGGAAAAACAAGCGGCGTTTGGATTGCTGGCCGCCGGCATCGCTCACGAAGTCGGCAACCCTTTGGCATCGATTAGTTCCATTGTGCAAATGCTAAATCGGCGGGATGTGGACGACTACACCAGAGAACGTTTGGGTCTGGTGGATGGTCAGTTATCTCGCATTCAAAGAACGCTGCAGGAGCTGGTTGGGTTCAGTCGTCCGACCAGCCAGCAAGCCAAATTAGTGGATGTCCATGCCGCGATCAATAATGCTTTGAGTATTGCCAAGTACTATAAGCGGTGGAAAGGCAAGCCCGTGCATTCGAACTTCGCCGACGGCATGAGCGCCATCAAAACCATCTATGACCAGTTGGTGCAGGTGATTTTGAACCTCGTCCTGAATGCTCTCGATGCCACGGAAGAAGGGGCTTCCATCACCGTCACAACCACAGAAGGATCGTCGGATGCCGGCACGCGGGTCATCGCGATCAGTATCGCGGACGAGGGTCACGGAATTCCAGCGGACGCACAACAACAGATTTTCGAACCCTACTTCACAACCAAAGCCACCGGCACCGGGCTGGGTCTGTTTGTCTGCCGCCAGCTGGCAGAACAGGAACTGGGCGGCACCATTGAACTGGTCCATTCCGACAGCCACGGAACGGAATTCCGCCTGACCATTAGTGACGTGACCGTCCGAACAGATGCTCCGCCGCCGCGAAGACCTGCAAGCTGATCGTGCTGGACCAACGAATCCAGTCGATGACGGAATTCAAACAGATCATCGGTCGTGGCACTCGTATTGACGAAGACCACGGCAAGCGGTTTTTCACCATCATGGACAAGCTGGAAAACGAAGGTGCGTTCTTTGACGATCTGGAAATCATGGAAATCCTGAAGGTTAAGCCGCTGTCCAGCTTCGGAACGCCAGTTGAAATCGTCAACCTGTTTGGCACCAAGCAGGACTATTTACGGGCCTTGAAGGATCTTGAGGCAGAACTCTATTCGGAGGTCAGTTAGACGATGCCAATTTTTCGATACAGCGCGGGAGGCATTGAACCTGTCGAACCCGCGACCTTTTCTCAACTCGGCATCACCGAACGCAGCGATCTGCAGCGGTTGTTGCGGGATCGCATCGACATCATCGC
>JBDNHJ010000066.1:0-5761 GCA_041688835.1 Fuerstiella sp. | reverse complement strand
TCCAGAACGTGCAGCTCAGCCGCAACGTCTTTCAGCCGTTCAGCCAGATCGTTCCAGCCGCCAACTTCGCAGGTCGTCGTTTCGAATTCCAACAGACACAGTTCCACCGCCGCAACCTGCGCCACAGGGAATTCTTGGCGACTGGCCTGAACATCGCCGACCAATTGGCGAAATCGAGCGATCCTATCGCCATCCGGCTGATGTTCCGACGCATTTGATGTTGACGGCGCAGGCAGCGCAGACAGCAGTTGCCCGGCCTGCAGCAGTGCGGCGATGCGTTCAGCCTGCGGTTGTTCAGTTTCGAACACGTCCATCGCGATCTGAGCGGCGCGGTGTGGAGCGTCCGGTGCCAACACCTTGATCAGCCATTCTCTAGCACGCTGGCAAGTCGCCTGTTCGGCGAAGTTCGCGACGTGTTCTTCTAGGCTTTGGAGATAGCTCGCCTTAAATTGCGCCGCAGATTCGGTGGCCGTGGCCCAGATTTGAGCCTCACAGAAAATTCGCAGCAGGTCAGCAATCGCCTGTTGAGATGGCATGCCTTCCGCCGCAAACAACTGTTGAGCGTTTTGCAATCGGCCAGACGCCACGTCCCATTCTTGTTTCGAAATGTGAATCTCGCCCGCCCGCAATAGTAGGCCGGCTCGAGCTCTCGGAGAACGTGTGGCCGACAACCGATTCAGCGACCGTTCGATCAGTTCCAGTGCTAGATCTTCGTTTCCGGAGCTGCGTTGTTGGTCAATCTGTTCCACCAGGTCGGCCACTTCTGTTCCCACCTCGTTCACCAGTTCGTATCGCAGCACGGTCGCTTCGCCAGCGTCCCGATAAACGCCCACTGCGGTGTTCCGCAGCACCATGGTTTGGCCTGCGAATTGCTCAGCGGTCGTCTGCATGAGCTCTGCATCAGCCAACTGAATGGCCAATTCGCGGAGGCCGAGAATCGCTTCTAGCTTGAGCCATTCCAGCTGCTGCGCCTGCAGTGATGTACGCGGCTTTGTTTCTGAAGCCAAGTCAATCGCAGCCGTGGCTTCCTGATTTTGCAGCAGACTGCGAATCTTTAGAAAGGCGGCTAAGGTGTGATCGTGAGCTGACTGGACATCGTCGACCGCTCCGATCTTCAGTTGAAATTCCTGGACCGAACCAGACACCAAGGCCAATTCGGCGAGCAACCAGCTGGCACGCTGCTTTCGTTCTGGACTTCCACTGCGAGTCACCTGGCCAGCGAACTCGGCGGCTTGCGACACATCGGAACGATCCGTTTCGATGACTGCTGCGGTTGCCGTTTTGAGCCGCAGTCGAAAACGCAGGCTGTGCAGTTCGGCCAATGCGAGTCTGGCCGCGTCACGAATGTCGCGGACGCGAGACGGTTCTAGGTCGCGTCGGATTTTCTCCAGCCGCTGCAGCAGGCCGTTGCAGATTTCGATGCCGCGATCGACAGTCACGGCGTGCTGCGGCAATATTCGCGTCAGGATATTCGGCGCTGCGGTGCCAAACAAGTGGCCCGCTTCTGCCTGAATCACAGACATGCGGACGCTGGTGGTCAGCGTTGAAACCTGCTGCAGCCGCAGATCGAACTCGGTTTCTACGGAAGGCGTCTGCTGTTGCAGAAAACCGGTGAGTTGTTCGATGGATTGGTTCAGCAGGCCTGAACGGTTGGCGGCGATGGCGAACCACGCATGTTGTTCGTACACGCGCGACAGTCGCTGCTGCCAGATCGCTTTCTGTTCTGCATCAGCATGGTGACCGATTTCTCGCAGACAGTGCTCTTCCGCCAGATCAAAAAATCGCCGCTCCGTCAACTGCCGCAGAAACTGTTCGTCCGCCTGCTGAAACATGCTTTGACCCAACGCCTGTCTCGTCTGAAGCAGCGTCACGGCGACCAACAAGGCGATCCCAACAGCCTGCGTCCCACAACGAAGTCTGCGAAAAATGCCCCGAAAAGCGATAAAGATGCCTTGCCCCATCCAGATATTATAAGATCCCGCTGCCCGCTAAACAAAGCCGCACCGCCATCGAAGCAGGAAACCATCGCCCATCACAACAAAACCTCAAAAAGTTCCTGCAAGGCCCCGACGACAGCCAACGTCACAGTATTATTCCCCGATTCCCCGATTCCCCGATTCCCCGATTCCCCGATTCCCCGATTCCCCGATTCCCCGATTCTCCGATTCCCCGATTCTCCGATTGCTCACTTCATGACCATAAAAACCGTACTCAACGTTGGCCAGTGTCGTCCGGACACCGCCGCGATCACTCATTTTCTGACGTCCAATTTCGGCGCAACCGTCATCAATGCGGACTTGCCCGCTGATTCCATGACGGCTCTGCAACAGCACCAAGTGGATCTGGTGCTGATCAACCGCAAGCTAGATGCGGACTACAGCGACGGCATGGAAATTCTGAGCGCCATCAAAGCCGATTCGTCGCTGGCTGACATACCGGTGATGCTGGTTTCGAATTTCGCAGAATGGCAGGAAAAAGCGGTCGCTGCCGGAGCCACCTATGGTTTCGGTAAAGCGGAACTGAGTTCTGCGGAAACAATCGCGCGAGTCCGCGGCGCATTAGGCCTGTAGCTCCTTGCAGCGTTCTGGCGACAGCTGTCACCACAATCAACCGAAATCCATGAGCGTGCCACTGTAGAACACGTCTGCGCTTGATTGCGAGTCATTCACTGACGATGATTGCTCGGTTACGTCTCAGTTAGCGGCGTCGATGCTGTGGTCCTTGGTAGGAAAATTTGATGCCGATCGACGTGGTTTGTGGTGGCTGCGATAAGCGATTTCGCCTAAAGGATGAGTTGGCCGGCAAACGATTTGAATGCAAGGCCTGCGGAAAGGTGCTGACAGCGTCGCCGACCAGTGCGGCTGCCCCAGCGGCTGCCAACATCGCACCGCAATCGCCGACCACTGGTCAGTCGCGCCCTTCCGGGCGGACTGCCTCACAACAAGGCTCAGCGAGAACTTCTGGAACCTCGCCGCAGAAGCGGAAGATTGCACCGCAGGCCGAACTAGCACCAATCCCCGATCCAATCCCCGATCCATTCCCCGATCCATTCGCAGACGACTACGACAAGCCAGAAACCGACAACACGTACGGTGAAATTGACGATTTCGGCGATGACTTGGGCGACGACTACGGCGATGACTATGCCGAAGGTTATTCCGCTCCGCCCCCAAAAAAACGGAAGAAGAAAAAGGCGGCTGTTAAGACGAAGGGCTTCAAAAAATCGAAGCCGAAATCATCGTTTGCGGATGGCTTGCCGCCCATGACCTTTAACCTCAACCGCCTGAACGCAGGCCTCGCAATTGCCGGTTGCGTGCTGATTTTCGCAGGGTGTAAGGAATTCCGACTGGTGGCTGGGACCAGTTCGACAGCGACAGAAATGACACTGGCTGCGCTGTACGCAGACGGTCCGGGAGACGCGGTGTACCTCACGATTTCTGGGGCAGAGCCTGTGACCGATTTTTATGTCGCCACAGTAACCCGGTTCGGAAAAATGTCAGAAGTTTGGTACGCGTGTGCTCCACAGAATGAAGCCCATCAGCCGCGTTTTCTGCTGTATTCCACGCAGGCTTCGACGAAGGAAGACGTTTTGCGGTTGATGACCAGCCGCATTCATACTGGCATGCTGATCAGCAATGTGTCCGGGTTGGATGGTGAAACGAAAGGGCTGTTTCGCCAAAATGTTCCGGGGATCAACGTGGACTCCCCGATAATTCTGCAGGTGGGGCGCAGGCCTTCCGGCTTCTTCAAATGGGGTGGCATGATTCTGGGTGGACTGGCCCTGCTGTTGGGAGGATTGTTCTGGATCTTTTTCGTTCATGACTAGCAACAAGGGCTACAATTCTGTGAGCGGCAGCGGTGAATTCTATTTCGCCCGAATCCTACTCGCTTGTAAATCCGCGCTTACTCAGCCGAGCACTTCGATTCTGTCGGAACTTCGCTCAAACACCAGCCGTTGCCCTACGCCGATCCTTGCCGAACAACAGCCATCATTTCACACCCGCGCCGAGACCAATGCAGAACCAAACAGAAACACCTGCGCAGCGAACCACGACATTCAACCACAAATTTCTCGGACAGCTGCGGCGATTGAGCCTGACCGAAGGAGTTTCCACGCTGGTTTTGTTTGGGATCGCAATGCCGCTTAAGTACATGGCAGGAATGCCGCTTCCAGTCCGGATCGTCGGTTCAATCCATGGAGCCTTGTTTGTTGCACTGGCCCTCATGCTGCTGCTGGCTGTTTCGAAAGTCCCGATTTCGAAATCGATGGCTGCGGTCGGGCTACTGGCGGCCGTCATTCCGTTTGGCCCGTTTATTTACGACCGTTGGCTGGCGCGGCAAACCAGTGCGTGAAGGGGAATGCTCACGCATTGTGGATAAACGAAAACAGCCCGGCGATCAAACCGGGCTGTTCAAGTGATTCGTTGACTGCTGTCAGGCGGGCCTAGCAAGGCCTAAAAGACGTCCAAGATGAAGTGATGTCCTTTGTGCCAGATTTTCTCTGTCGGATAGAAGTTGTACCACGACTTGTTGTACACAGGAATCTGCATCGACTGCGGATACTTGTGATACATGCTGTCGAACTGCTGAGGTTTCTGGAATGTGTGTGAATAGTACACATACGGATAGTGATAGAACCGCTGCCAATCAGCCGGTTGCCCCGGAGGCGCAGCTTCGGTGTCAGTGCTGGATGCAACAATTGCAACCAAAGCCATGGCGGTAATCAGCAAAAGTCGCTTGAGCATTGAATCGTCTCCACGGAAATTCTGTCAGGTCGATGCGGCGAACTGACTCAGGTTGGGTGGAAGAAAGACGAGATCTCGGCTCGCGAACCAAATGTTGATACTTAAAGTATCATGGTCGCCCCCGGAAACAATTCCGCTCGCGGTGCCGAGATCGTCGTAAAAAACAGCTGCCATCAGTGACTTCGGTCGCAACACCACCGGCAGTTTCTGCACGTGTTGTGCAGTGTGAACTCTTCCTACGGCAATTTCATCGGCACAGACCGATCCCAAGAATTACTACATTCCTCAGAATCGTTTAGGTTTACCGAACACGACCCAAGGCGAGGCTGATCCGAAGACTTTTCGCACAGTGGTCACCAACGTGATTTCCGCTGGCGCGTCGACGGCCAAGAGTGCCTTTTATCCCCCACAGGTAGCTGCCGATTTTCGATTGGGGTTTCCGGGACTTGTAAGATTTGTTCCGTGTTCGTGGTGGCTGACACCGCAACACCAGAAGCTGATCACGTGATTTGCAGATCGCCGAACAGTCGAAAATGCTTGCTGAGCTGACCAAAGAGAATCAGCGGCTCAGAGCAGAGAACAAGCAACTCAAAAGCGAATCGAACGTTTGGAAGCCCTGCTGGCGAGCAAGGTCGATGCCAAATCTTCGAAGACACCGGTCTTCACGGAGAATTACAGTCTCGACCGCAACAAGCTCGGTGGTCAGAACAGGGCAATCGCACATTCAGACAGCTTGAAAGACTCTTAGAATGCCTTTGAGTTCGTCCAAATTCCACCCTGCGGTGAGGCGTTTGCCTCGCACGTTATCGTTGACCGTAGTGTCGGCTTTCAAAATCAACAGAGCAAGACGGCGAAAGATGGAAATAATTTCCGGCCCGTTGCCCTTGCGAATGCGACTGTTGTCTTCTGCAAATGTGACATCCAAAGTGTGGTGAAGTGTATTCTCGATGCTCCCGTGTTCTCGAAGATGGTGTGCGTAAGGTCGCACTTGCGGCGGCAGGCTGCTGATGAAGTAC
>JBDNHJ010000434.1:0-25878 GCA_041688835.1 Fuerstiella sp. | reverse complement strand
TCAAGGCACACGCCAGCGTGCTTTCAAACCGAACCACTGGAAGAAAAAATTCTGCTGTCGGCGACCACGGGCATGAGCGCGGATTCATCAGCCAGCGACGATCCGATGATGATGGACTACGCTGGGTATGGCTACGACGCCAGTTCGGCGTCAACATCGTACGACAACACGTATCTGACGGATTATGTCAGTCAGTATACGACGTCCTACGATACGAACTCCGGTGCGAACGATGGCACCTCGAGTTCAGGCTCATCGGCAAACTTCGATTCGTTAGCCGACGATATGTCCACAACAGATTTCGACACGTATTACGAAGACTACGCAACCATCGACGGCATGCCGCCTGGCATGGGGACTTCGACGACAGCGGACGCTAACACGACCGACAACAGCCCCAATGATGACGGAATGTTCGATGATGGCACGTCCGATCCGCTGGCTTCGCCAGCGAGCTCGACGGACTCCACCGGATCTGGTGATGCTGGCTCGAACAGCCCAGCGCAAGACACGGGTGGCGATTTCGGGATGCCGACAGGAACGAATCCTGCTGACCCACCGAGCGGCCCGGTGAATGATGGCACGGACGACGACGACGACGATAGTGACGGCAACGACAGCGACAGCGATCAGGAAGCCGAGGATCGGCAGGCGGCGGACGACGCGGAAGCTGCTTTCGACGACGCCCTGAGTGCCGCCCAAACCGCACTCAGTGCGACTCAGACCGACTTCGCATCCGCCACCAGCGCAGCCGATGACGCGTTAAGCACCGCCGTCGATTCGGTCACGTCAACACTGACGACCGCAGGCGAAGGGGCGGATTCCACATTCGACACGGCGGTGGACGCGGCTCGCGCTGCCGCTCAAGCAGCCATTGACGGACTGACAGGAACAATCACTGCGGACGCCACCGCTAGCGATGACACGCTGAACGCCGCCTTGGAAGCTGCTCAGCAGATTTTGGACGGTTTGCTGAACACTGCGGAATCCGACTACGACGACGCTTTGGACGTCATCACCGGCGCGTTGAATTCTGTCATCGATACAGAAACGGCGACTCTGGATGCTGCCATCGATACCGCGATCAGCACATTCGATGCGGCACTGGCTCCGATTTCTGCGAGCTATGACACGGCTGTCGATCTGGCCACGACCACGTTCGACGACTTGCTGACCGCCGCCGAAGATTCGTTTGCCCTAGCCACCGGCAGCGGTTCGACGGGTACACTGGGAGTTTACAATTCCACCGTGGCCACAGCCACCACCACGCGGGATTCTGTGGTGTCCAGCCATCCGAATGTCGCCGAATTCGACGGTGCAGCGTTGCTGAATTCCCCAGCAGTGGTGACTGCGATTTCTGGTGCGACCGCCTTCTTAGAATCCACGATCGACGGCTTCATTGCATCCTTCGAAGCGGCCTTGGACGGCCTGATCGCAATTTTCGACGCGGCGATGACCACGGCGGAAGATGCTCACAACACCGCGACGACCGGTGCCAATTCTGATTTCGACGATGCCCTTGATCTGGCGAATGCGAGCTATAATACGGCTGCTCAGAACGCCGCCGACACCTACCAAACCGGAATGGACGGCTTACAGTCCGCGTACGATACAGCGGCCTCCACGGCGCAGGGAAGTTACGATTCTGCGGTTAACGCGGCGACCCTTGTTTCCGACGCCGCACTGCTGACCGCCCAGACAACTCACGACGACGCCGTCACTGCCGCCGAAGGCGTTTATTGGGCTGCCGTCGGCCCACTGAACACCGCTCACGCTGCCACCCTAGCCGGTATCGATAGCGACTATCAAACAAACCTGCTGGCCTCCGCAGCACAATATGCAGCGGCCATGCAGGGGCCACAAGGCGCGCAAGCAGCCGCTAGCGCCACTGCGACCAACACCTACTACGCCAGCGTTGCCACATATTCGCAGACGCGAACAGATGCCTTGCAGCTGGCCGCCGACGCCTTCTTTGGCGCCAAGGCCGCTGCCGGTGAAGACTACGACGCGATCGCGGGGAACTTCTGGTCAACCATGGCGATGGTCATGGGCACTCTCGACATGTCAGAAGTTTACGATGCTGCCAAGCAGTACGCCGTGGATGTGGCGGTAGCCAACGTGGATGTTGTCCGCGCTGAAGGCGGTGCTAACGTGACGTACACCGCGGCTGAGCGAGCGGCCGATACGCTGAAAGTGCAGGCACTCAACACGGCTCAGCATGCGTTAAGCACCGCAGAAGCGGGGGCAGCGCGGGATCAATCGTTGCGAGACATTGATTTCACAGAAACGATGTTAACGTTGAAGGCCACGAAAAACGCGGCGCACGCCATCGCCATGCAAGGACACCAAGCGACACTGGACATCGCCAAGGCCAACGCGACAAAAGGGCTGAACATCGCCCAGAATGCAGCCGGTGCGACGTTGGCCAAAGCCACGGCGGATGCGCAGCAGTTGCAGACGAACGCTCTGTCCGCCGCCACTCAATTATTCGCCGATGGTGCCGCCGGATTCGCGATTGCTCAAGGACAGGCTCTCGCAGCTGCCGCCGAATCGCAGGCCAATGATGCAACCGCTCTGTCAACGTTCTTGTCGAGCACAGCCGCCGCCGTTCCAGCGATGACGGTCGCATTGGCTCAGGCTGCGGAAACGTACGCCAACGACGGGCGAGCCCCCTACCTCGCCGCCGTGGCCAGTGCTGCCGCCGCTCAAACCGCTGCCATCAACAACATGGCTCCGCATGCGTTAACAGCGTCCATTGATGCCAACGCGGCGGCCAAAGATCGAGTCGACGCGACAGCCGACGCTATGCACGCTGCGACTCACGACAGCTTTGATGCGTCGCAGGCCAGAGCGGACGATGCTGCAAACCACGTCCATCAGTTTATGGTCGGTGCGATTCCGGAAGGCGTGACAGAATTCACAGAAACAACCAACGCGGCTCGTGATCGATCCACTGATAAAATCGGTCTCGCCTCACAAGCTCAGCGAGACGTAGTGAGCCCCAGCTACAACAACACCATCACCAAACTCGACGCCGCCCTCACCGCCGCCAACGCGGCGGCCGGTGCCGGTGCCGATGACGGCGTCGCAGTCGCCGCCGTGGCCAAAGGCGCAGCAGATGATGTCGCCGCCGCATGGGATCACGTCAACGCCGTCAACGCCCGAGCCGCAGAAACCTTCGCCAATTCCGGCCCCGGCGGAATGACCATGGCCGTCGGTTCGATGATGGCAGGCGTTGGAGATTTCTTCGACGGTGCCGCTGAAGGCTACTTGCATTATCTCAGCAATCCATCCGAGATGGAATGGGGATTGCGGTATGGATTTTATGGACTGTTGGGCGTCGCAGCCGCTTCCGGGACAGCTGCTGGGATACTTTCCGGCGCGGCGGCCCTAGGAATCAGTCAATTGGGCACGGTGGCGCTTTCACAATTGCCCGCTCAACTGGCGGCCGAATATCAGATGCTGACATTGGCCCTCGGTGGTGCTGGAGGCGCAGCAGCACGCACCAATTGCTTTATCGCAGGGACACAGGTCGTGGTCTCCGGTCCATTCGCCGACAGCAACGCCGCCATTGGGGCCGTATTATCATTCCCGGAGCAGCAGCTGCCGATGCAAAAGACCGAAGCAAACCACGATGTTCTGTACGCTGCTGGTGCATTTCTAATCGGTGCTGGACTGACAATTCGCCCAAGGAAGAGGAGTTCGGGTCGTCGGAGTTTCCGTCGTCGACAAACGACGTGACATCTCGAAGTAATGACAGCTGCAGACGCCTCTCAACGCAAAACGTACAACTGAAAAAGGGATCAGACATGAGCAACAACCACAGTTCCAATCAGCCGACACAATTCCCTCTCTGGAGACGAATCGCCATTGTCGCCTGTATCAGTATGGGGACCTTATTCGCCGTGCGTGCGGCGACGTCACACGCGACCGCCACTCCCACCATTGTGCCCGATGTTGCCCCGACTCGCTCGGAGGAAAAGCAATCGGGGTCGCCCTTCTCAGGCAGCACAGCCAAACCGTCTGAATCGCAGTTGGTCACGAAGAACATCGAAGACGTCCAGCTCGGGGATCGCGTTGTCGGACAAAATCCACTGGAAGCGGAGACTCAGCCTCCGTCCGATATCGATCCGCTTGTCTGGCGAGCCGTGCGGCTGAACATGAGGCAGGGTGGAGCCCATTACGACCTAGCCTTCCTGAGACCTCTGTCGTGGATTGAGTCGACCGGAGCGAAAGTCGGCCATTCGATTCACATGGAACTTCACGAAATGGGACTCGACGGTCCCGCAGAAGTTGTCAGCATTGACCCATGTCCGGAAATCGCACCGGACGACGGCACCGGACGCATGGTCGTGACCGGCACCATGTCTCACCCTGCACCCAACGTTCTGAGTATCGACATCACCGGCCAAGCCGAACCGCTTGGCGTCACCACAACTCACCCAATCTGGAGCGAAGATCGCCAAGATTTTGTTCTCGCCGATGACTTGAGAATCGGCGAAAACCTGCGAACGCTAACCGGCGAAGCCGCATCAATCACGGCGATCACCCCGCATCGCGGCCCGCCAGAAATGGTCTACAACCTCGAAGTCGACGGCGAACACGTCTACTGCGTAGGCGATAATGGGCTGCTGGTGCACAATAACTGTTTCGATCCTAGTAGAATTGGCCACATTTTCCGGGCTGCTGCAGGTCACGTGAACCCTTCTGCCTTGGCCGTTCAAAACACGTACGTAAAGCTGTTTGAGCAAGTTGCCCGCAATTCCGCCAATCTGCGGACGGACGCAGTATCGACAAATCTGATCACTCAGCGCGCGGCCAACGCCGGTGTTCAGGTCTATACACGTTTAATGCAAAACGGTGGACAAATCTGGGTGGCGGTCCGAAATGGGTTGATTCAAAATGCTGGAGTCAACTTGCCGGGGGCACATCGATGAATTCGATTCACTACCCAGTAAGCTTGGAGATTGACGGCAACATCATCGATGCAGCTGAGGCATACGAACGGTATATCGACACTGAGCCCGAAGCCTGCCGCGATGCCTTTGTGAACTTGTCGTTCCTGTATTGGCAGTCCACCGAATTTGGCTTCAACGCGGCACACAAACTGCCATCCAGTTTCATCGATAGAGCGGCTGCACGGTACGCACAAATTCTTCAACGTGGCATTGATCTGTACCCGACTGACGTTGAATTCTGTTTTTGGCAACGGTATTTCGACTGGGCATCTATCGGGCAAGAGTTCACAGTCGACGAATGCGAGCTCTACATCGAGGAACCCGATTGCGTCGTTCCGTATTTCTTTGTTCGTTCGCTGCCAGGCAGCATACGGCAACCGCGAGTTGAACAGCAGCTGCGAACCGCGTGCGAAGCATGCCCGACGCTGAAAAATCGATACATTTTGTCCGTTCTTAATTCTCACGCCATTTGAGGTCATGACCAACCGCAAAAATGGGCATTGACGGAAAGCAGCTACCAGCAGTCAGCCGTACGCAATAAACGTTTCTTCTGCTGTGGCGGACATTTCCGTGGCGGTAGAGCGCGGTAACGCGGCTGTGCCGTATGTTTTCATAAGCGAATAAAGGCTCCAGCCACCGTTGAAGGTATTCTTTTCCTCCGGGTAGTCGATCTCGAACAGAGTTGGATTTTCACGTCTGAGTCTGCAAGTCTGTCATTATTTTGACTTTGGTTGGATGCTAGCGCCGACTTCCATTCGGGTACGATTTTCGTTGGAGCCGGATCGCCGTTGTGGAAGTTTCAATCAGGCCGACCCAGTGAGCGGTCGTTTAAGAATCCATTCGGCACGCCGGTCTTTCGCCTGACCGATTCCAACGATGCCGAAGTCGCCGCCATCCAACGTGAAACCTTAATCCCATCAAAATTTCGAATGAGTACGCCAACGGGCAAGAGTGCCTCGATTCGTCTGCGATCCGTTATTCCCACATCGGCAGTAATATAATTCGCGGAAGTCCGAGCAATCGTGCAGCTTGCATTGCCTTTCTTGCAGCGAAACGCGACAGCGAGATGGCGGAAGCATCAAGGGGTCAGGAAGCATCAAGGGGTCAGGTCTCTTTGATGAAACTGTCAAGGCGTGCGGAAGCATCAAGGGGTCAGGTCTCTTTGATGAAACTGTCAAGGCGTGTGGCACGATTTCGGCCAAATAATGTGGACGAAAGTATTGGGCGAGGAGCTGATTGTTTGGTGACGACGGGATTAGCACAATGGTACACAACTGCGTCTCAAGGATGTTCGGTTGTTGGAAAGCATCAACGGAGTGTGGTTATCGTCAGCCGAGACCGCAATCATTCACGCCGTAACCGCCGACGCGTACTGACGTCACCAATTGAGCTGTTGCGCTGCGCACGGTTCGCCTGACGGCGAAAGTGCCGCTCGGCAAGCGGCACCTACCAAATTGCCGCGCGATCGCCGGCTCTTCGTCTGTGGCGACAACCATCGTGCGAACTGTTCTCGTCCGTTTCAGATCACGAGCCTCGTCCGCAGGTGGTTCCGGTGAGCACTCATTTTTCAACATCGGCTTGATCGGGCCCCACGTGTTGCAGCACTCGTGTGAAAAACGCTGCGTGAATGTGAGCGGGCGCTGCGTGCCCCATTAACGGTTCATTCATAACACTCTTGGGGCCCGTAAGTGCGTTATACGCGGCGTAGCAACTTGACGGCGGGCACACGGCGTCGATGAAGCCGACGCTCATGATCGCGTCGGCCTTGCAGTGAGTGGCAAAGTTCACAGCATCGACGTAGCAGGCTGCCTTCAGAATCTTCGGATCTGGTTTTCCATCGGAATTATTCGGAACCAGTTTGGGCCAGCCGTTGATTCGACCTGCGACCTGCCCAGAATGATCGCAAATCGCCGGAACTCCAGCAGCAATCATTGTGACACGATCATCGATGCCGCCTGCTGCCAGTGCTTGTCCGCCACCCTGACTATGGCCGATCACGACCAGATGCTTGCCATCCCATTCTGGTTGTGCGGTCAGAAAATCGATCGCTCGAATCAACCGCAAAAACATGCCGCGAAAATAGACCGTGTCGCGACTGTCGCGCCCCGCAGCACGGTAATCTTTCAGTCGACCGGAACTGAGTTCGGAATAGAATTCCGCCGGCTGACCGTTGGCAATTCCGTGAGCGTTGATGTCCAACGACAGCATGCCCGCCTGAGCTCCCTTCACAGCATTGCTTAAGCTGGAACTGCGAACACCAGCTCCATGAACCCACAGAATCGCGGGCAGGCTGTTCGCTTTCGCTGCGGTTGGTTTCGAAAAATATCCCGACACCGGTGCTCCGCCAAGACACGGAGCCTGCACATCAAAACATTCGATAGAAGCTGTTGAATGTTTTACAGGCGTTAACTTCGGCTGCAACGGGATTGCGGCGAGCTGCCGTTTCTGTTCAGCCCAAAATTCGTCAAAATCCTCAGGCACAGGAAGACTCAATCCAATCATTTCCGGCGAGAACGCAGCCCCCGCGGCCGCTCGCACGGGTTTTCCTACTGCCGGTGTGTAAGTCGCCGTACAACGCAGAAATCCGGGTAGCTTCAGACTGCCTGTCACTTGAACCGGTGACTCGGTCGGTTCCGCATCTCCCGTTGGCATGCCGTCGGCATTCAGGAAATCGTCGACAGCGTATTTCAACGTCCCTTCGCCGCTGACTTGTTCCTCACCTCGCCAAACCGTGATGCTAAACGTCACAGTTTCGTCGACTTTGTAAACGGCATCTTCCCGGTCTGTTGTGACCTTTACAGAATACGGTACCTGAGCAACCACTTGAGGTATCAGCAGGGCACACAGGGCGAACAGTGTGCTGCTCGGCACGAATAAGCAATGAAGAACGCGAGGCATGGATGGTCTTTCAACTGTGATCGGAAGGTGATGTTCAGAGCCGGGGGAAATCAAAGTCCGGCGAGCCGTGTGTTGGCATCGCCAAAGTGATCAACGGTGAGACCCATTCGGTCGAGAATCGACAGATAGAAACTGCACAACTTTCGGTTGTCGTCGCCAGCTTTTGAATAATCAAGCGTACGACCGGTTGGCAACGTTCCTCCGAGCCCACCGGCGGTCAGCAGCGGGACTTTTGTGGAATCATGTTTACTGCCTGACCACATATTGTTGACGAAGGTCACACACGAATGATCAAGCACTGTCCCGTCACCTTCCGGCATCGCGTCGAGTCGTCCCGCCAAATACGCTAGCTGCTCACAATAAAACGTGGTCACGCGTTTCCAATCGTCAGAACGTTCGTTGTGTGACGCGGAGTGATGAGCGTTGCGGACATCCAGAAACGGATAGAACAATCCGGAAATATCGCGACACAACAACAAGGTTGCGAACCGCGTTTTGTCGGTCTGAAACGCCAACGCAATGATGTCGCACATCAGCCGCATATGTTCTCGAATATCTTCCGGCAGACCATTGTCGGGGCGAAGCATCGTAACAACGGGCGTCCCATTCTGCTTCGCACGATCACTGGCCTGTTCCTGATCACCACGCATTCTTTCGATGCGTTTTTCGACTTCGCGAACACTGGTCAAATACTCATCCAGCTTGGCCCGATCACTCGCGCTGGCGTTGCGGCTTAGGCTGGCAGCATGCTCTTTCACTCGATCCAAAACGCTCTTATTGCGCCGACTACCACGATTGTCAAACAAACTGTCAAAGGCCAGAGACGGATAAACTTCCATCGGCACGGGCGATGTCGCATTTTGCCATGAAATATGAGAACTGTAGGCCATCGAAAAGTTGGTTTCGTGATAGCCCGTGATTGGTTGTTCGCAGCCCAGCACCATGCTGGGTTGGGCAGTCTGCTGGCCTAGGTGATTGGCCAGCAATTGATCGACGCTGATGCCACCTCGCAGTTCGGCTCCCTTCTGCAGCGACGCACCCGACAAAATGTTTCCCGTTTGTCCCGGATGAATGCCGACTCCCGTAGAATTTTTGTTGAACAATCCCTGAATCACATTCAGTTTTTGTTTCAGAGGTTCCATGGGTTGCAGGCACTCGCTGAGTTCCATTTCGGACCCGGCGCCTGTGGCCCACCAGTGATCCGGATGCACGCCACAGGCCATGAACAACACGGCAAAGCGTTTGGGAAATGGCCCTTGGTCTGTGGTCACCGCAGGATCGAGTCCCCAGACCGGGATGGAATCGAGCCACGGAAGAGCCATCGAAACACCAGCGCCGCGCAGCACAGTACGGCGGCCGATGCCAGCCGGTGTTCGACCTGATGTTGGGGGCGAAGTTGGTCTATTCATGATGGAAGGCCTTGCCTTGTTTATTTAGAAATTGCGGGCTGGTCACAATGCTCTCAATCAAACTGCCAACACGATATTCGTGGGCCTTTAGTTTTTTCTGAATGTCACGAACCAACAGATCATCGGACAGAATCAAACTGCGTCCCAAGCTATAGGATAACAGTTTGCGAATCAGGTTTTCGACAAATTCTTCTTGACGATGGCTGTTCAGATAGTTTCGTAGATCGTCGACTCCAGCAGCCGTTTGCCCGCCAGGCAGAACGGCCGAAGTATCCACGGGGCGGCCGCCGAGATCATTCTGGCGGCGTTCCCCAATCGGGCCAAAGCCTTCAAAGACGAGGCCAATTGAATCAATTCGCTCATGGCAACCCGCACAACTCTGGTGTTCGCGATGCCTGGTCAAAGCCTCTCGCAGCGTCAGATCACCTAGCTGGGATTCGTCTTCGGGAAGTTCGGGCACGTTGGGTGGCGGTGGCGGAATTCGATCGCCCAGCAGTCGCCGCACCACCCAGTAGCCTCGCTTCACCGGGCTAGTTCTTAGCCCCGGAGCGTTCTTCGTCAGAAAGACGCTCATGGGCAACAAGCCGCCACGACCGTAGGTTTTCGCGTTGTTCAGTCGTGTCCATTCTGGCGTGCCTGTAACGCCTGCGAGTCCTTCGACGCCATAGTGTCTAGCCAGCACTTCGTTGACGAATGTGTAGTCCGCGTTCAGCAGGTTTAAGACCGATTGGTCGCGCTGAATCAGATCGACGAAGAATCGGATCGGTTCTTCGAACATTGCCTGCCGCAATTCGTCGGTGAATTCTGGAAAGCGTTCGCGGTCAACGCTGTTGTGTTCTTCGAAGCGCCGAATATCCAGCCAGTGGCCGCCGAATTCCACCGCGAGGGCTCGAACACGATCGTCGTTCAGCATGCGACGTGTTTGAGTCATCAGCACATCGGGTTGATGAAGTGAGCCGCGTTGGGCCGCTCGCAGCAGTTCCGCATCGGGCATACTGGACCATAGGAAATAGCTGAGCCGACTCGCCAGTTCGAAATCCGTCAACGGGCGCCGCACATTATTGTCCGCCGCCATGTCAACTCGATAACTGAAGTGCGGCGACACTAGGACCGAGACGATCGTGTCCTGAATTGCCTCTTCATGATTCAGACCTTCTTCGTTTCGCAGAGACTGGTAGAACCCTGCCAGACCATCGCGTTCTGAAGCAGAAAGCGGGCGGCGGTATGCCTGTTCCGCAAAGTCGACGGCGGCGCGAACGTGAGTCGTTTCGGCGGCCAGTCGAGCGTTTTCGACCCAGCGGATCTGAGCACTGATTTCGCGGAAGAAGTGTTCGATGGCTTCCATTGCCACGCCTTTGCCGCCGTTATCGCGAGCCTTTTGCAGATAGACTTCCGCCAGCTGGTTGATCATTGCTTCAGACTGCGCGTGCTTGTCTTCGGCGCGAGCAAAATCAAACTGCGGATCTCGCATGTAGCGTGAATCCGTGCGTTCGAACCACAGAAAACCGACGTACTGACGCATCGGTGCTGCAGCGACAAAGTCGAGTTCCTGCCACAGAGCATCCAGTTCGCGTTGTTGTGCGTTATTCAAAATCAGTTCGTACAGCGGCCCGTCGTCGCGAAAGTAGCCCATCATGCTGTGAAATCCGGCACTCAGCAGGCGCCCTTTTTCTCCCTGTTGCTTGCTGGATTCTTTGACGTAGTCGCGACCACGTTCCGAAATAAAGAATGTGTCCGGGAAGACGCTGCAAAACTGAGCGAACGCCGCTTCAGACAATTTTCGTTGTGCGGCATCCGCCGGAACCAGCAAGTCTTCATCAACCGAAGCCACTGCATCAGAGTCAGAATCTTCAGACTCCGCGTCATCGACAGCTTGGATCTGCAGGGTCAGCACTTCAGGATCGAATGTTCGCCGATTGGCGGCACGCTGACGATTCCTCCACAGCACAAACGTTTGCGAACCATTATGAATTTCGTCAACGCCGATCACGTCCACTTTCGGCACCAACTTTGATCGAAGCTGCAGTACGAAGTCTCGCATCGCTGCACACGCGGTTCTCGCCTGGTCGCGCTGATCCGCGTCTTCGGGAAGTTGCCGCCACATCGACTGTAATGATTCGATGGGGCCGACGGCTAGCGTTTCATCGGTCAGCAATTCCCAAACAGTTCGCAGGTATTTGGAACTGACGTTGTTGGCAGCCGCCACTTCAAGCAGAGCGTCATCCGATTGGGTCGCTTCATCCGTGTGAAAATGCTGCCAAGCCGCATAGAAGTAGTCGGCGTAGTCGACTGGCTGCTGCTGATAGAAGTCGACGATCCGATTCACGCAATACTTGTCTCGATCGGTGTCTGTGACAACCGGGTGCGGAGCGAAGTCAATGCCATCAGGTTTCAGCACAAGGTGTTCGACAACTTGTCGCGCTGCACCCAGATATTTGTTCAACAGAGCAGGGGACATCGTCAGAGATTCCCCGGAATTATCGAAGCCAGATTCATTGGCTGCATCAACGGGAAATGTATCGGTCGGTCGAATATCGACACCCGTCAGATCACGAATCGTGTAATTGTATTCCGCGTTGCTCAACCGCCTTGCCAGCACAATGCCGGGATCGCCAGCATTGCGAACCGCTTCGAATTCGCGAGCCGCTCGAATCCATTCCACGATCGCCTGACTTTGCTGCGGCGTCGGTCGTGGCTCAGCATCTTTCGGAGGCATTTCTGCGGCTGCGATTCTTTCCAGCACAATCGCCCACGTCTGATGCGCTATTCCCACATCATTGACCGACGAGTAGCCAGTCA
The DNA here is from genome assembly GCA_041688835.1 of Fuerstiella sp. Classification (GTDB taxonomy): domain Bacteria; phylum Planctomycetota; class Planctomycetia; order Planctomycetales; family Planctomycetaceae; genus Fuerstiella. The sequence goes on along the minus strand of JBDNHJ010000434.1, from coordinate 13,814 downwards.
AGTCTAGCTTCGCTTCCGGATCTTCACCACCGTGACAGTCTAGGCAATACGTCTTCAGATACGGCCGAACGACTTTCTGAAACGTTTCGTTCAGTTTGTCGCGAATCGGTTCCTGATCGGAAGCGGTGCCAACAGACGACGCGACGCGAGCGGCGACTAGGATGTAAATAACGGCTGGTCGAATGAAAAATTGCAATGAAACACCATCATCAGTTAAATCAGTTAAGGGAAGATCCCCGAAGCCTCTGGAATATCCGCGTTCAACTCAGAATATCGTGAATCACATTTCCATGCACATCGGTTAAGCGGAAGTCTCGACCAGCGTAACGGTAGGTCAGTTCTTCGTGATTGATTCCCATGGCATGCAACATGGTCGCGTGTAGATCGTGGACGCTGGTCGGCTTATCGACGGCCTTAAAACCGATTTCATCCGTCGCCCCGTAGACCGTGCCACCTTTGATGCCGCCGCCTGCCATCCATACGCTGAATCCCCAGTGATTGTGGTCTCGGCCATTGATCGGTTTTCCATCACCGGCAAGTTCCACAGTCGGCGTGCGTCCGAATTCACCGCCGAACAGCACCAGCGTGTCTTCCAACATCCCGCGCTGTTTGAGGTCGCTTAACAATGCGGCCACGGGCTGATCCAGTTGATCGGCAAGTCGACGATGCTCGGCTTCGATATTGCTGTGATTGTCCCACGGCTGGCCAGCACCGTGCCACAGCTGCACAAACCGAACGCCACGTTCCAGCAGTCGTCGGGCGATCAGAGTCTGCCGTCCATGCACGCCGTCGCCGTATTGTTCTTGTAGATACTTTGGTTCAGCGGAAATGTCGAACGCTTCGGCCGCATCGCGCTGCATGCGGAAGGCGAGTTCGTACGAATTGATGCGTGCGTCGAGCCGTTGGTCGGAACGAGTGGCCTTGTGTCGAGCATTCCATTTGGCCAGCAGATCAAGCTGTCGTCGTTGGCTGGTTGTCGAAATATGAGTGTGTTCGATGTTTTCGATCAGCTTACTGATTTCTTTGTGCTGCGAATCGACATAGGTGCCCTGCATTGAGCCGGGCAAGAATCCGGCCTGCCAGTTTTCGTTGTCTTTGATCGGCAGGCCGCCGGGGCACATGGCAATAAAGCCAGGCAAGTTCTGGTTTTCTACGCCAAGGCCGTACAGAGTCCATGCCCCGAAACTGGGCCGCGACTGCACAGAATCTCCGCAGTTCATCAGCATCAACGAAGGTTCATGATTGGGCACTTGGGCGTACATGGATCGAATCACGGCAATGTCGTCGATATGTTCAGCCGTCTTGTGAAACAGTTCGCTGACTTCGATTCCCGATTGACCATACTTACGAAACCGAAACGGCGACGGCAGCGCGGCGCCTGTTTTGCGTTCTGTGGCCAGATTGTCGGATACCGTGCGTCCAGAAAAACGCGACAGAGCGGGTTTGGGATCGAACGTGTCGACGTGCGACGGTCCACCATTCAGGAAAAAATGAATGACTCGTTTCGCTCGCGGCTGAAAGTGGACAGAACGAGTTTGCCGTGAATCGGCACGACCTTCGTCTTGAAGCAGACTCATCAGTCCCAACCCACCAACGCCTAGAGCGGATTGGTGCAGCAGTGATCGACGGGAGAGGGTGGTTTGGATTTGGGGGGGGGGATTTGTCATTCGTTATTTGTTATTCGTCATTGAGCGATGAATTAGTCGACAAACATGAATTCGTTGGTGCATAACAGTACATGCGTTAGCTGTTGCCAAGGAGTGAGCGGAGAGATTAAATCTTGAGGGAAATCCTGTTCGGAATCCCATGCCGCAGGGACGTCCCCTGCCATTGCTGTGTTGGTGATCGTGATTCGCCACTGGAACTGATCGCTGTTCAGAACTTGGTCAATGTCGACGACGAAATCGATTTTGTCTCCTTGGGCAACCTGCACTTCGTCCGCATTCACGTCGACCGTCTGTTGATGCACTTTCCCCGCGTAGAGTTCGTTTCCAGCGGTCGCCAAAACGAAGACTCGTACGCCGTCTCCAACGGCGGGTTCGTGGACGAACTTTGATTCGATCCGAATTGTCATGTTTCGCGGTGCCGTCCAGCGGCGCACACACGCGTGTCGGCGGGTGTTGCCCGGATGTCCGCCGACTGCGGTTAAATTGACCCAGCCAAGTTTTGCATCCGGCCAATTGGGACCGCCTTGCCAAGCTGCACCCGTAAAATGAGGAGCCGCAGTAAAGTTGACGACCGCGTGCTTGGTTTCGTCAACTTCGCCGTATCCGTAACTCCAGTCCGCTGCCGTTGCCGACACAGTGGCTTCCGTCGTTGAGCCCACGGATTCCACGAGGCTGAGGGCATCGGTGATCTCCGCCGGCGATGGATCGCGCTGCAGGATTCGCCGAAACAGTTGCTGTACTCTCTGAGTGTTGTCGTCAAGGTCTTCCGTGGTTTTCGTCAGCAAGCGCACCTGTTTCAACACCAATTCATGATTCATGAAGAACAACGCCTGTTGCGGAACAGTCGTCTGTGATCGTTGAGCAATATGCAAATCCGGATTGGGAAAATCAAACGTCCGCAGCGCGCCGGGCAGATACTGTCGGTCCACAAGTCCGTAGATTGTTCGTCGAGGCACAGCGTTAGCGGCAAAAAGATCGAACGGTTTACCGCCCGCAGTCGTTTGCAATTCCCCCGACGCCGCCAGTAGCGAATCGCGAAACTCTTCGAACGTCAGCCGCTGCGGCGTCATGCGCCATAACAAACGGTTGGCCGGATCTTTCTGCAGTGCATCGTCAAACGATGCAGCTTGCGGAACTTCTGATGCTTGTTGATAGACGGACGATGTCATGATTAAGCGGTGCAGTTGCTTGAGCTGCCAGTCATGTTCCATGAACCATGTGGCCAGCCAGTCCAGCAGTTCCGGATGCGACGGTTCGCCCGCTCGCAACCCGAAGTCGCTCGGCGAGGCCACCAAACCCCGGCCGAAATGCTGAGCCCAAACGCGATTGACGATCACGCGAGCCGTCAACGGATTGTCGCGACTGATAATGGCGTCGGCGAATTCACGACGACCGCTGCCCGTGTGAAAATCATCCGCCGGTCCAAGGCTCTCCGAAAACAGCGTCAGAAAATGACGCGACACGGATTCTCCCACATTGGTCGGATTGCCGCGTCGGAAGATCCGTGGTTCGGCAGGCGCTGGCCGATCCGCTAGCGCGAGTGCGTGAGGCAGGTTGTGTGGCGACTGAATGATCCAGCGATCGACTTCGCCTTGGTGCTTCCAGAGTTCCGTGACCTCGCCGCTGGCAAGCAGCGTTTCGATATTCGAAATATGCACGTCGGGAATTGTGCAGGGCGATGAAGGGCCGTACAACGCCTGACGCAGTTCTTCTTCAGCCGGAATCGACAGGGCTTCGGGGGCGACAGTCTTACGATTTGTTGCGGCCGTCAGTTCGGCCTTCCATTTGTCATTAATGCTGGTGAGTAATTCGCCGTAGCGCAGAGCGACGTCTGGGAACGAACGAGGTGCTTCATCAAACAATGAACCCACCATCGGGTTAAGATCTTTCGGAGTCAGCTTGGACAGTCGTTGCGTAACGATGATGGCATCGGCAGCAAACGAATCTTCCGGCAGTTGCCGAAATTCGTCCCATGCGCAAAACACAGGGTCGTTGCGGCGTCCTGCGTTGTGCAGCCAGCGATTCCAGCGATGCACAATTCGCGGATGAACGTCCGATGGCGGAATAATCTGATCAAAGCCGGCCTGCGGATACTTCGCCAGTTCGGTTTGTGCGATCAGGTATTCCTGAATTCGATCGCGATTTCTTTGCGACGCCTGATTGCAGATTTTTTGTCGCTCAGCGGTCAGCGTTGTTTGTCTCTTCGTCAGTTCCGTGACAAAGGCTTCGTCCGTGGAGGACTGATCACCGATCGCTTCGACGCGTTCGTAGCAGCTATCAAAGACTCCGTATAAGGAATAATAATCTGCGGTAGGTATGGGGTCGTACTTGTGGTCGTGGCAGCGAGCACACGCGACGGTCAGTCCCATGGTGCTGCGACTCACAGCATCAATGCGGTCGTCGATGATGTCGTGCTTGTTGCCCAGAAACCGTCTGCCCAACGTCAGAAACCCCATCGCCGCCATGTCTTCCGGCTGGCGATCTTGCACCTGATCGGCGGCGATCTGCAGCAACAGAAAACGATCGTAGGGAACATCGCGGTTCAGAGCATCCACGACCCAATCGCGATACGCCCATGCGTGAATCCAAAAGCGTTCTTCGCGCGCGTACACATACCCCTTGGTGTCGGCGTAACGAGCCACGTCGAGCCAATGCCGGGCCCATTGTTCGCCATATTGCGGAGACTCCAGCAGCCGATCGACGACTCGCCGCCACGCATCTGGGCGTTCGGCGGCGCCTTGAGCCACGAATGCGGCAATGTCTTCCGGCGTCGGCGGCAGGCCTGTCAGACCATAGCTGGCTCGCCGCATCAGAGTGCGAGCATCTGCCTTTGCTGAATGCTGCAAGCCGTTCGTCGTCAGCTTTTGCAAAACGAATGCGTCGATGGGAGTTTGAATCCAGTCGCTATCAATTTCCGGTACGGCTGGTCGCTGCAGCTGTTGAAAGGCCCAATGTTGTTTCCATGAAGTATCCTGCAACGAATCAAGTTGCTTCAAACCTTCCGGCCAGTTGGCACCGTCGTTAATCCAGCGCGTCAGTGCGTCGATTTCAGGCTGAGCCAATGGTGTTTCCGGCGGCATGGCAAGGTCTTCGCCGCGCTGAATCGCTTTAACCAGCAGGCTGTCTTCAGCTTGGCCGACCACGATCGCCGGTCCCGTGTCGCCACCTGTCAACAACGCCGCCAGCGAATCCACTCGCAGGCCTCCGCTTTGCTTGTGTGCTCCATGACATTCCGAACAGCGCTGAATGAGAACCGGGCGAACGGACGTTTCAAAGAATTCCAGCTTCGAATCATCGGCAGCAAACGAATTGCTGCCTGCCAGCAGGAATACAACGAGAACGGTGCAGACCAATGAACGTGGGAGCATGGTCACAGGCTTTAACGGAGGGAAGACACTGGGGCGGGGCGTATAGGATACGCGAACAAGCGACGCGATGACACACGCCACGGACCAAGATTTTGCTGTATCAGGTGCAGAGCAAAAATAATGAATTTACGGATTCCAATCCGCGAATCACTTGGCGACAATGCTGGCCCGAGTCAAACAACCGAGCCAGACACGCCCCAGCGACGACTCGGTATGGCCCGATCGCACCCGAGTCGCGCCAAGAATGTGGGGTTCGGCCCCCACTCGCAGAAAACAACTGGTGCGCACCATTGACGCTGACTATCACTGATGGTTAACGTTTACAGTCCTGCCTTGTGATTCCCGCCATTCGCCGCGTCGCGGTGCCTTCCTTGAAACGGCTGACTTATGTTTTGTCGTCGGATCATTATCTCGACTTTGTTTCTCGTTACGTCCCCGGCATTCGTCGGTGCGGACGAACAGCTTACGTTCGAAAAAGACATTCGGCCCATTTTTCGAGCCCACTGTTTTGATTGTCATGGGGCAGAAGAAGAAATCAAGGGCGGACTGGATCTTCGACTGGTTCGCTTCTTGCAGAAGGGCGGTGACAGCGGCGCCGCGATCGCTGTTGCTCAGGCCGCGAACAGTCTTCTGTTGCAGCGCATGCGCGATGGCGAAATGCCACCGGGAAACGGGCGCGTTCCCGACGAAGAAATCGCCATCATCGAACGGTGGATTACTCAGGGAGCAAACACGGCTCGACCGGAACCAGAATCCATCGGACCGGGATTAGGGATCACTCCGGAAGAACGCAGCTTCTGGTCGTTTCAGTCTGTCCAGCGTCCGGATGTTGCTGAGCTCTCCACGTTCGCGCCGGAAGCTCGAGTGCGTTCGGCCATTGACGCGCTGGTTTTGAAATCGATGCCCGCTGGTGTCGCCTTCGCTCCGGATGCTGATCGGCCCACGTTGATCAAGCGAGCGTATTTCGATTTGATTGGGTTGCCGCCGTCGCCGGAAGAAATGCGAACGTGGTTAACCGATTCTGCAGACGATTGGTACGACCGACTGCTCACGGAATTACTGGCGTCGCCGCACTATGGCGAACGCTGGGGGCGACATTGGCTGGATGTCGCGGGCTACGCGGATTCGGAAGGGTACACCAACAGCGACGCGGAACGTCCGTGGGCATGGAAGTATCGTGACTGGGTGATCAAAGCGTTGAACGAAGACAAACCGTTTGACCAATTCTTGATCGAACAAATCGCGGGCGATGAACTCGCCGGTCCACAAAACGGGGATCTCACACCACAGCAGATCGATCTGTTGGCGGCCACCGGTTACCTGCGAATGGCGGCCGACGGAACGGGCAGCGGCGCCAATGATGCGGAAGCTCGCAACAAGGTCATGATCGACACGCTAAAGATTGTCGGCACTTCGCTGCTGGGGCTGAGTCTGCAGTGTGCTCAATGCCACGATCACCGCTACGACCCGATTCCGCAGACCGACTACTACGCGCTGCGCGCCGTCTTTGAACCGGCGTTGGACTGGCAGGCGTGGCAGGTTCCCAATGCTCGGCGAGTTTCGTTGTACACGCAGGCCGACCGCGACCAATCGGCTGAGCTTGAAAAGCAGACGGCACCGATCGCCGCAGGAAAAGCCAAAATGCTGGCGGACTATATGCAGACGGCGTTGGATACGGAACTGGCAAAATACGCCGAACCGCTGCAGGGCCAACTTCGTTCGGCGTACCAAACGGCTGCCGCCGAACGCACGGAAAAACACAAAAAACTGCTGGATCAAAATCCGAGCGTCAACATCACGCCGGGAAATCTGTATCAATACATTGCCGATTCGAAACCGAAGCTGGCGGAATTCGACACCAAAATTGCCGAAATCCGAGCGAACAAACCTGTCGAGCAATTTCTGCGAGCGTTGGTTGAACCAGCGAATCACGTCCCGGAAACGAAGCTGTTTCATCGAGGCGACCATCAGCAGCCGAAGCAAACCGTGTTGCCGTCGTCGCTAACAGTCGCCGCCGCTGAGAATGCTCGACCGCAGTTTCCGGCCAACGATGAAGCACTGCCATCAACCGGCCGTCGACTAGCGTTTGCCCGGTGGCTTACGAACGGCCAGCATCCGCTTGTCGCGCGAGTCATCGTTAACCGATTGTGGTTACATCACTTTGGCAAAGGGCTTGTTGAAACGCCATCCGACTTCGGAAAACTCGGGGTGGCTCCGTCAAATCCCGAATTGCTGGATTGGCTGGCGGATGAATTTGTTCGCCAAGGTTGGAGCATCAAAACGTTTCATCGAACAGTCATGATGTCCACCACGTGGCGGCAGAGTGCCGTTGCTGAATCCCCCGCAGATCGATCTGTGCCGCATGCCCGACGGCGTTTAGCGCGACTCGACGCCGAAACCATTCGCGACCGCATGCTGGCAGCATCAGGACAACTCGATCGCACTCAGAGCGGCGTGCCAGTGGCGATCAAAGAAGACGACACGGGGCAAATCATCGTCGATGGATCGCAGAAACGTCGCAGCCTGTATGTGAAGGCGCGACGCAGCCAGCCGATTGCGATGCTGCAGGCCTTTGATGCACCCGTGATGCAGACCAACTGCGAACTGCGACCTTCATCAACCGTTGCGACTCAATCACTGATGCTGATGAACGGCGAATTCATTTTGGCTCAAGCAGCCCATCTGGCCAACCGCGCGGCCAACGAAGCGGCGGATGTGGATCTCGCGGTCATGCAACAACTTTCAGCATTGCCGAGCACGCTGAAACCGGACTGGAGCTACGGCTTTGGTACGTTCGACGAAGCGGCCAATCGCACAGGCAGTTTTACGCCGCTGGAATACTTTGCGGAAGCTCGCTGGCAGGCCGGTGCAACTGTGCCGGATGCGGCGTTGGGGTACGTGTTTCTAAGTGCCAGCGGCGGGCATCCGGACAATCAGGATCGAGCCGTCATTCGCCGATGGACGGCGGCGGAAAGTGGACTGGTCGCTATGACTGGTAAACTGAGTCACAGTTCGCCGAATGGCGACGGCGTCCGCGGACGAATCGTCAGCACCCGTTCCGGTAAGATCGCAGAATGGACGGCGTTCAACAATGCCTCCGACACTGCCGTTGCGGACATCGCAGTGGAAGCTGGCGACACGATTGACTTTATCACCGACTGCCGCGAATCCATCACGTCCGATTCTTTCAGCTGGCCCGTCACTATCAGCCTGAAGAACGGCAGCGGCAGCGAACAAGTGTTTGCCGCAGCAGATGGCTTTGCAGGGCCGAGCGAGACGCCGCAGCAGATTGTCGGTCAGATCATTCGCACGTTCGAATTGGCGCTGTGCCGAGAACCGACTCAGGAAGAACTCGAAACAGCCGTCTCGTTTGCTTCACAACAGATCAAGTTGCATTCCAAGCAACCGAATTCCTTACCACCGGGCGTGACCGCTCAACGTCAGGCCGTGACCGATGTGTGTCACGCACTATTCGCATCGAATGAATTTTTGTACATCGAATAGCATGAACAATTCTGAACCACAACCGGACACTCATCTGCACCGTCGAGCTTTCCTACGGCAGGGCTCGCTGGGTATCGGCAGTGTGGCCGCTGCGTGGATGCTGCAGCAGGACGGCGCGATTGCCAAGCCGCCCGGTATTGAAGAGCAGACCTACGATCTGCTGCCCAAGCCAACGCATCATCAGCCGACGGCGAAGGCGATGATTTCGCTGTTTCAGCACGGCGGTCCGTCTCACATGGATCTGACCGATCCCAAGCCGGAACTGACCAAGTTTGACGGGACGGACTACACGGGCGATGTGGCCTACAGTTTTGTGAACGCCGCCAGCAAGAAGCTGCTCGGTACGAAGTGGAAATTTCGCAAACACGGTCAGTGCGGCACCGAACTGTCGGAACTGCTGCCTCACACGGGTGAGATTGCCGACGACATCTGTCTGATTCGCAGCATGCACACCGGAGCCAACGGGCACGAAGTGTCGATTCGCTACTTTCACGGCGGCATTCCCGGAGTGCTCGGCCGACCGCACTATGCGTCGTGGCTGTTGTACGGTTTGGGGTCGGAAACTCAGAACCTTCCGTCGTACATGGTGCTGACCGATCCGGGCGGCCATCCAGTCGATGGCACTCACAACTGGTCCAGTGGATTTATGCCGCCTCTGTTTCAGGGGACCGTGCTGCGTCCGAAGGAACCGCGCATTCTGAACCTCGAGGCACCAAAACATCTGCAGGGAGCCGCTCAGCGCCGCAGCCTCGACTTTCTGCAAACACTGAACCGCAAGCACGCCGAGTCGTTTATAGGCGAACCGGATCTGGACGCCCGCATCGCCAGTTACGAACTTGCGGCAAGAATGCAGACGGAAGCCAGTGCAGCACTCGACATCAGCGGCGAAACCAAAGCCACTCAGGAACTGTACGGCATTCACGAGAACGCAACTCGCGAATACGGTACGCGATGCCTGATCGCTCGCCGACTGGTCGAACGCGGCGTTCGGTTTGTGCAGTTGTTTCTGGCCGGGCAACCTTGGGACCACCACGGCAGCATCTTCAATGCGCTACCGTCGATCACCAAACGGACAGACAAGCCATCGGCCGGTCTTGTGAAAGACTTAAAGCAACGCGGCATGCTGGATGAAACCATCGTGCATTGGGGCGGAGAAATCGGCCGACTGCCGGTGACGCAGGGTGACGGCGGCGCGGGAAAACAGGGCCGCGACCACAACGGTCAGGGATTCAGTATGTGGCTGGCCGGTGGCGGTTTCAAGCCCGGCACCGTCTACGGAGCCACCGACGAATTCGGCCACAAAGCCGTGGAAAACATCGTGACCCCCAACGACTACCAAGCCACGCTGTTCCAACTGTTCGGTCTCGACTGGAACAACCTCGCCTTTCATCACAGCGGTCAAAAGCAAATCGTCACAGCCGGACGCGATGCCAAAGTGCTGCACGACGTCCTTTCGTAGCGACACGCCGTGACTCAATCCCCTGTTCGCAACAGTCTAATCCGAAATCGCCAAGAACGAGAGTCCCAAAGGCGTAATGATTGGCACCACGGCCATCGCCACAGGAAACCTCGGCCGCGGTTGAGTCATCTGTCTTAGCCCGCATCACAACTTCCAGCCACAAGCGTTTTCTGCTTCAACTGGACTTTCCTTGCGGAATCTCGACGATTTCGCGGCCTCTCTCTTCGTTAAACAACCCGCACGCCTTGTTGACCAGCAGTGCACAAACTGGTAAACATTCGTGAGGGACGGGTTGACGTTAGGGGCAAACGGATGATTGAGTTTTCTAATCGCTTACGAAAAGACCGAGAGAATGCTGAGCTGACAGTGCGACAACTCGCTGATCAGTCGGGCATCAGTTTTTCGTACATCACGAAAATCGAGACAAGACGAGCAGGAAATGGGGTTTCGCCCGAGATCGTGACGGCACTGGCAAAAGCTCTTCAACGTGACGAATTGGAATACTTGTTTCTAAGTGGTGTTGTTCCAGCTCCCTTAAATGCTTTGCTCGCAGATGAGCAATCGCGAGAATTCGTGCGAGCGTTGCTGAGTTCGCGTCCACGTCCTGCTGGATGGGATCGATTACGAAACGCACTGAGCGATTCAAAGAAAGAGCGGTCGTTGGTCGGCACCGCACCAGACCGCAAGAAGAAGTCTCGTCGTAAGTCAGTCGCTTGAAGCATTGAGGTTTGAAGTGGCGACAGGTAACTCCCAAGAGTATAGAACGCTCCTGAGCGAACTCGGTTACGACACAGAAGATGTCGATCCCGGATTTGTTCGCGGTGAAACACTGCGCAGTAAAAATTCTGGTGACGGTCTGGATGATCGGCGTTTCCGCTATGCGTCGATACTTGATCCGAAAAAGCTGGGTGTCACCGATGTCTTCGAGATCAATGGTGCGCCTTGTATCTATATGAGAGTCTTGCTGCCGATCCGAGCGCGGATGAAATCCGGAGCTGGCACCGAACCGCTTGGAATCACGGTTTGGGGCGAATGCTTTGGATCGTGACGCCTACGCAGGTTCGCGTGCTCAATGCGTTCGCTCCACCGCCGAAGTCTGGACAAGACGAAGTGCATCCGGCTGAGATACTTCGGTGTGCCGTTGGCGACTTGGAACAACTACGCCGCTACGAGCTGGACCGCATCAGCCTTGAAAGCGGACAGTTTTGGGCAACAAATGCCGGAAAACGCATTTCCAAAACTACAAGAATCGACGCGGCACTTGTCAACGATTTACAGACCGCAGCCGCGATCCTGATTGAGCGCGACTGCAAGCCGCTGCAGGCGCATCGTTTGATGCTGAGGACGCTATTCACCGCATACCTTGAAGCACGCGGTGTACTGTCGGACGATTTGTTCGAGGGATTGCAAGCGACGAATTTTGGGGAAGTCCTCTCTCGGGTCGGTGAGACTCGCACGTTCTTTGAACGCATGCGTGACACTTTCAATGGTGACTTGTTCCCGCCGCCGCCGACTGGCGACGAAGAAGATGAATCCTACACATTCACAAAGAGTCATCTAGAAGTCGCCAAGGCGATTGTGACCCGTCAAAACCTGCGGTCGGGCCAGCAGACTTTCGATTTTTGGCAGTACGACTTTGAAGTGATTCCAATCGAATTGATCAGTTCGATTTACGAACGTTTCATCTACGCTGATGATCAGGAGACCGCCAAGGCCCGTGGTACGCACTACACGCCAGTGAATCTCGTTGATCTCGTGTTCTCGCAGGCTTCGATGACCACTTGTTTTCAACCAAGCTGCCGAGTGATCCCAAAGTCTTAGATTTGGCATGCGGTTCAGGTGTATTTTTGGTCGACGCATATCGCCGACTCGTTGCTCGGAGAATCGCGGACGGAGAAAAACTCACACGGACGTTGGTTAGAAACGTCCTCGCGAATCAGATTTACGGCGTTGACGTTTCGGAGACGGCAATTGAAATCGCGGCTTTTAGTCTTTGCTTGACGGCATTCGAGCTTGATCCGTCGCCCGGTTCGGCTCAGCACTTAAAATTCCGCCATAGTCTCAAAAATCGAAACCTATTCGTTGGAGATGCGTTCTCAACGAACGGCTTCGCTAAGGAGGAACCGTTTCGAGAAAAACAGTTCTCTGTCGTAGTCGGCAATCCGCCATGGAACAAACCGAAAGGTGGACGATCGTCGTCGGAGGCATCATCACGCTCTCACATTGAGTACTGCGAACAGCAGGAGCCACCGATCGAATTGCCGTTCCGATCGCCCATTGACCAAGCGTTCATTTGGCGAACGAGAGACTTCCTGCACAAATCTGGCCGACTGGGACTCATCCTCGACGCAAAGAACTTTTTCAGTCAGGAAGAGCAGTCACTCACATCAAAACGACAGTTATTTTCGGAATTGCGTCCGAGAGTGATGATCAACTTGTCAGTGCTGCACAACAAGAAGCTGTTTCCATCGGCAGAGCAGCCCGCGATGATCTATGTGGCAGAGCATGCGAAGCCAAGGAAAGGTGACCAGCTGGTATTCGCCTCCGCAGAACGAAGCGAAACTTTCCGCAAGCACGGTATGGTTGAGTTGTTTCTGGAGCGACTCAATCGCATACCGGTTGAGCGAATTCCCAACGAACCGCATCTGTTCAAAATCGCATCATATGGGACAGCTCGTGACCGAGCGATCATGCAAGGACTTCTGGGCGAGTGCGACGCTTTGAGCGTTGTGCTTCGCAGTTGGGAAACAGATCTGAATACTGGTTTCAAACGCACCGCATCTTCGACGCCGGTTCCGGCAGAACTAATCGGGCAGCCGATGCTTGAGGCGGTTCAAATCAACCGTTTTCAGCAGGCGACCAAAGGACTTCCAACGTTTCAGTATGAAACAATGGAGCATGCTCGTGATCCGGTCATTTACAAAGCTCCCGTTTTTTTGGCTCAGCAGAGTCTCCAAGACGATCGCCTTGCCGGAGCAGTTTGCCAAAACGACATTGTTTACTCACGCACATATTTTGGCATTCCGATTGAGAAGTCAGAGGAATGGCGTCTTGACTGCGTCAATGCCTATATCAACTCGTCACTGGCGATGTATTGTTTCTTCATGACGGCGACACGCTTCGGAATCGACAAGCAGATTGCGGAGCAAAATGACTTTGATCGACTTCCGTTCCGCCGTCCAGAAACAAAGGCGGATGCGAAGCAGTTCACGACAATTCTTCGGCAGTTGCTAAAGAAGGACGATCCTAAAGACCTTACCGTGCTTGATGAAGCCGTTTTTGAGTTTTATGGGCTACCAAAATGGCAACGCGAATACATCACTGACACGATGCGATTCGATTTGGATTTCGTCCGGCACGGTAGTGCTAGCGAAAGCGTTATACCCGCTGATGAGGATCAGTTACGGGCCTACGCCGACACCATCGTAAAGTTCCTCCGCAGTAATCTGGATGCAGGCGAATTGTCGGTCAATGCAGATATTGTCACTGATTTGGCGGATCTTCGTTGCGTCATCATTCGATTCGACGAAGAACGCAACCGAGGCGTGCGAAGCACTGAAGTTCCTCATGGCGACTTTAGTTCGCGACTCGCTGAACTGCTTCACGCGCCGCTGACTTCCGATATTCAGCTTCGACGGTCGTTGATTCATTTTGATCAAGACCGTTGCATCATTGTTATTAACCCCACACGAAACTACCAAGAGCTAGGCAAACACCTGTGCAATCTGTGATTGGCGAAAGAAGCCTTTGATTCGATCGGGAAATCCGGAGATCTTGTTGAGAATGCGTTCGAGTGTTGCCCGGAAGTCTGAGGTG
>JBDNHJ010000065.1:0-34956 GCA_041688835.1 Fuerstiella sp. | reverse complement strand
CCAGTAGAGCTCTCTTGGCCCGTCTGTCAGTCAGCTTCCGCTTTGTGGCTGCTTGGCACAAGAGTCTCTGCCGACCGTTTTCCCGTTTTCCTTGCTGCCGCCTCGTCGGGGCAGTCAAGCAATGTGGCAACCGCATCAGTCTCAAAGCAGCCCAAGCTCTCCGGCGACCTGCGTCTGCCTAGGGCTTGCGTGCCGGTGTTTCATCTTCCTGAAAAGGCCCGAATCTCCATTACAAATACTGAGAACCGCTGGGTGACTTTGACGACTTGCCAAAACTGTCACGATGATGTCGTCGAAGACATCTCCCAGGACACTCGTCGCTTCCGTCTTCTTTCACGAAACTCCGCAGCGGAACAACACGTGCTGGGCCGTCGAAAAGACCCATGTATCGCAGTGTTGTAGGCCGACTTTCCAGCCGGTTTCGTCGATGTACAATCATTTGCAGAGCGATCGGTTCAGCGATCGCATCATGCTGTTGCTGCCAGTCGTCGGCCAGTTGATTCAACAGCGAGTCGGCTTGGGACTTCGAAAGATCGAGGCCTGTGAAGAAGTTCAAGGTGCGGATGGCGGTCTCCTGCCACACGCAAATCCAGTAGTGCAGAAAGCCAAGGAGCCTATGTTGCTTCGCTTTTCTACCGAAGGCCATTCGCCACCGTGACTCCGATGGTGCTGCGTCGGATGCTCGATTCGAATGCCATCGATCGGTTGTTCAGCGAGCACGCTGACGAACAGTATCATCGCTCGCTGTTGTTCTCTGATTTGGCGGTGTTGGTTTCCGGCGTGGTGCTCGGCAAACATCGCAGTATGAACGCCGATTACAAGAAGATGAAGGAGCAGCTTGGCGTTTCTGTCACGGCGGTGTCTGAGAAACTGCAGCGTGTCGAACTGCCTGTTGTGCAGCAACTCGTTCGTCACTCGTATCAGCAGACCGTGGAAATTTGCCAAGTCGTGCTGCTGACCAACTTGCCGCGTGACAAGGCGGATGCTGTAGCGGTTTCGGAGCTCTACCGAACGCGTTGGAAAATCGAAACAGCATTTGGACATATGACCGTGGCGATGAAATGGAATCGATTTCGACAGCCGACTTCGCCGCAGAAGTTCGCACAATCGTCGGCGGCATCGACATGACTCGCGACCGAAAATCGATTCGCGGTCCCCAGAAGCCGCCGCCCAAGCGAACAAACAATCGAGACTCCGTTCACTGCTCGGCTAAACGAATTCTCGATAAACGCAGCGAAAACGCATGTTGAAAGCACTGGCCTGGACGACTTTCGTTGTTCAGTGCAAACGAAACTCTTGACGAGTTCCGCTACTTCGGCCATAAAATCGGGGCTCCATACACACGCTTGGCGGCTACCCACGGCCGACAAGTGGCATTTTCGTGGCCATGGTTGTCATGAACTGAACGTTTGCGTCCAGAGGCAGACTGGCCATGTACAACACGGCATTGGCGATGTGGTCGACATCGATCGTCGGTTCGCTGGCAATCGAACCATCGGCTTGAGGCACGCCGGAATTCATCTTTGAAGTCATGTCGGTGCCAGCGTTGCCGATGTCGATCTGCCCGCAGGCGATGTTGTATTTTCGGCCGTCCAGCGACGTGGCTTTGGTCAGCCCGGTGATGGCGTGTTTTGTGGCGGTGTATGGTGCGGAATTTGGTCGAGGAGCCCAAGCGGAAACCGACCCGTTATTGATAATGCGACCGCCCATCGGGGCCTGCTGCTTCATCTGGCGAAAAGCGGCTTGAGTACAGAAAAATGGGCCGCTCAAGTTTACATCCACAACCTGCTTCCACGCTTCGACGGTCAGATCCTCCAACAAATCTCCCGGAGCACTAATACCAGCATTATTGAACAGCACGTCGACTCGACCGAATTCCTGCACCGTGCGGTCGAACAACTGCTGAACGGAAGTTGCGTCGGTCACGTCTGCTGAAACCGGTAGGCCTCGCACAGAATGTTCGCCCGCTCGAGCCAGAGTTTCCTTTACGGCATCGATGCGTCGCCCGGCCAGTACAACGCGAAAGTTGTTGGCCAGCAGTTTGAGTGCCACAGCCCGGCCGATTCCTGATCCAGCGCCGGTGATGATGGCAACATTGGATGTTTTTACTGCGGTGGAATCGGACACGGTTAGGGGCTTTCTTGGGGTGGCCTGATAAGGTGTTTCGTTGGAGGTTCGACGGCGACCCGCTAAAGGCGAGTTTTCCAATCCTAGTCTGCGACCACGGGTTAAACAATTGATCGCTCAGTCGTCAAAATACGGCAAACACCGTCACGCATGCCACAAAGCCGTTCATTTATTGACGTATTTGGTATGTTTTATGCGTTAGAATGAAGATGTGCCGCTGTCTGGTGGCGCGACGACGTATCAGAATGCCCCCTCTCCAATGCAGCTTCAGCGACTCATGATGCCAAAGCAACAGCCCAAGCCGGAACGCGGTTTTACGCTGATCGAATTACTGGTGGTCATTGCCATCATCGCCATCCTAATCGCGCTGTTGCTGCCCGCCGTTCAACAGGCGCGCGAAGCCGCTCGCCGCACGCAGTGCAAGAATAATCTCAAGCAACTCGGCCTCGCACTGCACAACTACCACGATGTCCACAAAACGTTTCCGCCGTCTGTGATCTTTGATCCGGCGGGAACTCTGACCGGGCCAACCGATGGTCGTAGCTGGCTGTTTCAGCTGTTGCCGTTTTTCGAAAACGCTAATCTATATCATGCGGCAGATGATTCGGTGTCCACGGACCAAGATCCGGTGTCGTCAGCGCGACTGACTTCACTGGCCTGCCCGTCTGACCCGAATTCCAACACGGTGATCAGCTTCGGCCAAGACATGGGCACCACCAATTATCTGGGCAACGGCAGTCATCGAGGGATCGGGTCGAGTCAGTTTTATTATGAATGTGGGCCGGTGGCTGATCTGACGTCAGGCACAATCATTCGCAGGGGTGTTCGGATGCGAGACATCACCGATGGCACGTCCAACACGTTTCTGGCCGGAGAACGCGGCGTGGTGACTCGCTTTGGCGGATACGGCATGTGGAACTACGGTACGCTAGGGTGCTCCAGCGGACACGGTGATACAGTGATGACTCATGACATTTGGGAGTTTGCGACCAACAACGGCGGCCTGAACTACATCGGTGGCTTTCGTCCGCCGGAAAGTTTTCGTCAGCCGGCTGGCGATGATATTTTTCATTGGTGGAGCTTCCATGCCGGTGGTGGGCAGTTTCTACTGGCGGATGGCAGTGCTCGGTTTGTGTCGTACAATACCGACTACGGCACGATGGATGCTTTGCACCAACGCAGTGACGGCCAAGTGATTGGGGAATTCTGAAAATGCGATGTTGTGTGCTGCCGACGATCCTGATCGGCTGTGGCCTGTGTTGCGGTTGCGGCGATAATGCGGACGCTTTGTCTGGTCGGGTCGCCATCGAAGTCACGGTTCGAGTTGGCGATCAACCGGTCGCTGACGGAAATCTGGTGCTGCGGCCGGAACCCGGCGTCAAATGCCCGTTGATTAAAGTTCCCGTGACTGCCGGGATTGGCCGATTGAATGCTGCGGCGGGCCCGGTGCCTGGGTCTTATAAGGCGACGTATCTGCCGAACGGCGCGGGTCGAAATATTACCGAACAGCTGACGGAAACTGGTCGCGTAAAACCAACTGCGGCGGGCGGTGCTTTGCAGGCGTCGCCATCCGGAGATCAAAACGTCCTGCTGCCCAAAGGCGCAATTTCGGTGACCGTTCCGGATGAGACTCCAGCGAAGTTTGTCGCTGATTTCGAAGCCGGTTAGTCACGTCAGAACAATCACGGTGGCGACCACCGTGCTACAAGTGATTCACGGTGGCGACCACCGTGCTACATTCCGAAGCCATTGATAGCCGTTATGCCCGATCGTCCTTCGACTTCTTACCGCTTGTTGAAACTGCTGACTGTGCTGTTGTGGTTGTGCGTGAATCGCACCACAGTCGGTCAGGATGTGACGCTTGTCGAACAGCCCGTCCGAGTTGCCACGTTTAACGTGAGTCTAAATCGCAACACTGCGGGGCAACTCAGTCGTGACCTTGCTGTAGCAAATCCGCAGGCTCAGAATGTTGCGGCAATCTTGCGGCACGTTCGTCCGGACATCGTGCTGCTGAATGAATTCGATTTTGACGCGTCGGGCGAATCCCTGCGGTTGTTTCTGAATGATTATCTGCAGGCGCCGAAGACTAGTCAGGATTCTTCTGAGCTTCTGGAATATTCGTATACGTTTTCAGCGGCGGTGAACACGGGTGAGCCCAGTGGGATGGATCTGAACAACAATGGAAAGTCGGACGACCCGGCCGATGCTTTTGGATTCGGTCGATTTCCGGGACAATACGGGATGGTTGTGTTGTCACGATTTCCGATTCAGCAAGATTCCGTTCGCACGTTTCAAAAACTGTTGTGGTGTGACATGCCGAATGCTGCCGTGCCCGTTGATCCGGAATCCAAGCAGCCGTGGTATTCGCCGCAGGTGTGGAACAAGCTAAGACTGTCTTCGAAGAGTCATTGGGATGTGCCGATTCAAATTGGTGACACCACGTTGCATCTGTTGGCGGCTCATCCCACGCCGCCCGCATTCGACGGACCAGAAGACCGCAACGGACGTCGCAATCACGATGAAATTCGACTGTGGGCAGACTATCTGTCACCAGATCGCAGCCAATGGATTGTCGACGACAAGGGCCTGACCGGCGGGCTGTCTCCACAATCACCATTCGTCGTGCTGGGCGATCTGAATTCCGATCCCGTGGACGGCGACAGCTATCAGCAAGCCATTCATCAATTACTGAAGCATCCGCGAATCAACGCAACACTGGTTCCGTCCAGTGCCGGTGGGGTCGCGGCAGCAGTTGCTCAAGGCAAGGCCAACAGTCGACAATCCGGAAATCCCGCGTACGATACAGCCGATTTCTCAGACAGCCAAGTTGGCAATCTGCGAGTCGATTACGCATTGCCCTCACTGAACTTGACCGTTGGGGGCGGAGGCGTTTTTTGGCCTGCAGCTGACCACGCCTTGCACACGGCGACACGAAATTCCGACCATCATCTTGTGTGGGTCGACCTGACAATCCCCCTCCCAACCCGAATCGCTCAATGACCACCCCCGACCCGAACACCGTAAACTCACCCGCTGTGACTGATGCCGCTGGTGCTCATGTCTCAGGAAAAAAAATTGTGATTGCGATGTTCTCGATGGGCATTCTGTCCACCAGCTTGCTGTGGTTCTACTGGGATCTGCACCTGCAACCGTTTATGCCTTTGCAGGAAGCTTTGGCAGTTGAATTTGAAAAGTCGAGTCCTCGCGTGGACGGTGGTCAGCGCAAAAGCCACAAAGGAACGCCGCGCGTTTTGCGAGTCGTGATGCGCGTGCCTTTTGATCCGAACGGCACGTCAGAAGACGAGCAGTCTGCCATCGAAGGTCGCATCAGCGGGACTCACGAACTGGCCAAAAACTTCGCGGCGATTGAAGAATACGACCTGCTGGAAGTTCACCTGTTCCAAGAAGAAAAAGAACAGTCGATTTCACAAAAGACGTTCGTGCGAGACATCAGCGCCACCAGTTCACCGCGTTCGTAAGACGTCCGAACTGACTGACACCGCACCCGATTTTCGCTCCAACGACGCTGTTGAAATTGTCTCCGCCACGCCACGCCCACGGGAGCGCGGTCAAACGTAAGCTCACGCTCGGCAACATGCGGATGAATCAAGAAGCCCGAAACATCGGCAAGGAACGGGTGCGTTTATCGATGATGCTGAAGACAGGAAGGGGTGGCTTGGGTTGGAGCGAGGTACGAGCGAAACCGTGGGGCTTTGTTCAGTTCAGCCCCAGAGGCCACCCAATATGAAATGCTGAAATCGTTCTGCCGACTATCAGCCCCACTTCGATACGTTTCCACGCAGCGTCGCCACATCCGCAATGGTTGACTACCAAAACCAAGCGGAAGCCGCTAAAATCCCGGCATGGAATCAATCGAACTTTTTGCCGGGGCAGGTGGTCGCGCTTGCGACTGCAAACGCCGGTTTTCACCACAAAGCTGTTCTGGAATGGAACTCGAATGGCTGTTCTACGCTGCGCCGAAACCAAGCTGCTGGGCTTGCCCAACTTTCTGGAGCTGACATCGTAGAAGGGGACATCAGCGACTTTGATTTTCAGCCCTACAATGGAATTGTTGACTTGGTTTCTGGCGGTCCACCATGCCAGCCGTTTTCAATCGGCGGAAAACATGGCGGCATGGACGATCGCCGCAACATGTTTCCACATGCAATCCGATCCGTTCGAGAGATAGCTCCGAAAGCGTTCGTTTTTGAGAATGTGAAGGGGTTACTGCGAGAGAGTTTCTCCAATTATTATCAGTACATTATCCACCAGTTGACCTATCCCGAATTGCAACGACGAGCTGGTGAGGAATGGCCCGATCATGCTTCGCGACTGGAAAAGGCAATCACGAGGGGGACGCGGGCTGGGCTTAAGTACAACGTTATTTTTCAGTTGATGAATGCGGCTGATTTTGGCGTTCCTCAACATCGCCATCGCGTGTTGATAGTTGGGATCCGGTCTGACCTAGAACTTCAGTTTTCTTTTCCGCAACCAACACACGAACAAGATGGACTTTTGTTCGACAAGTGGATAACAGGTGAGTACTGGAAAAGGCACAAGATATCAAAAGCCAAGCAACCGTTGGTGCCGCCAAGACTTAAACGTCGCGTTTCCGGATTGGGATCACTGTTTCCTGGAATGCTGCTTCCTGCATGGAAAACGGTTCGAGATGCGATATCGGATTTGCCCGACATGGCTCCGGGTGACACGTGCGAGAAGTTCGCGAATCACTTCTGCAATCCCGGTGCTAGGTCTTATGCCGGCCATACCGGCAGTCCTTACGACGAGCCTGCCAAAGCATTAAAGGCTGGCGACCATGGTGTTCCTGGTGGCGAGAACACTCTCCGCTTTGACGATGATACTGTTCGTTATTTCAGCGTTCGTGAATGTGCCCGAATTCAAACGTTCCCTGATAATTGGATTTTTGAAGGATCGTGGACTGAATCCATGAGGCAATTGGGAAACGCAGTGCCGGTGGCAATGTGCGAAGTCGTAGCACGTAAGCTAATCCATCAGTTGGCTTCAAAAGAAGCAGTGCTGCATGGCTAAGAAATCCGCGAAAAGTCAACATCTCAGTTGCGGCCACGTGAGCCGTTTGATCGTTCAAAGCACGTTTATACGAACGAGGCTTTCGTAGAACTAGTAAAAGATGCGATTCGATTTTTCAACGGCACACCGGTTCACATGCTTCCGCCCCTTGAGCGTTTTCTTGGCACTGGGGTTTAGGCACTCTATTACACGGGAAAGTCGGAGCCTTACGCGAAGTACGCTGAACTAAACCGACTTGCATACGACTTTCCTATTTACGTTGGCAAAGCTGTACCGAAAGGCTGGCGTCAATCGCGTCAAGTCGATTCGATTGATAGACAATCATCTGAGCTTTATTCGCGACTTAGGGAACACGCTCGCAGCATCATTGCGGTAAGCAATCTTTGCAGCGATGACTTCTCCTGTCGCTTTATGATTTTTGAAGGGGCGAGTTCGGACATGATTGGAACTCTAGAAGCTTCAATCATTAAGTGGAAACGGCCTTTGTGGAACAGCTTCCTCGATGGATTTGGTAATCACACCCCCGGAAGTGGCCGTTTCGGGCAAGCCCCTTCGGAATGGGACGTGGTTCATCCCGGTCGGCCTTGGGCTGAAAAGTGCAAAGGTAAGACGCGCTCGCGACAGACCATCGCCAAAGGAATCAAAACTTTTTTGGCTGAAGTTGAAAACACGGACAGTTCCCCAATGAACCCAAGTGGTGGCAGTGCATTCTCCTGAGCTTGCCCTCATCCTGGACGGCAGGGGGATTCACGGGGACATACCACTTTCTTGACCACCGACTGGACTTTGTTGATTATCGTTGTAGGTTCCCATGTGATCTCCGAGCTTTCGCTCAATGATGATTGTAGCGTTGCGTGAATCCGTATCGGCGGCTCTCAATCACCAGCACAGGTTCCGGCCAGCCGAGCACCATCGGGCCGCGCGTTTGCCGCATAACACGCGGCCCGCTGGGCACGCCGTTAAACGAGTTATTTCCGAGAATCAGACATGGGTGCTTATCGCATCCGGTAGGGTCAGGAATTCTTGAACTCAACATCTCGAACTACAGTTCGCGTACATCGCAATTCGTGAACCATGCTGGTTTGCGGTGTGAAACTCGGTGGAGACCACCGAGCGACGGATGTCGGGCGTCGAACGGGCTGTTTTTACATTTGTATTGAAGCCTGAGTCGCAGTTGTTGTATATTTCCGCCGGTTCATCTTGTTTTCATCACGCTTCGCCGGGCACGGACGCCATGAAGAGTCGTATTGCAGAGTTGCTTTCCAGCTATGGAAGCCGCTTTTTCGCTGGCCTGACCGCCGCAATCGTTGTCGTACAGATCGCTACGACATGGGTGATGACCTGCGGAAGTTCCAGCATGTCATTGGCCACCGGTCTGCTGGCGGCTGCTGGGGGAGTCGTCGCTGGAGGCCTGCTGCGCAAGCTTTCTGGGCGGAAATGGTCGAACGTTCTACTGACAGCCGCACTGGCGCTGATCGCGTGGACGTTGCCGCTGGGACTGGATTGGCTGCTGAGAAGTTCGGTTCACCTGACGAGTGATTCCACGGCTTGGGCGGCCTTCATGGGTCCGGGGTTGCTGATTGCCATCACCGCATTGTGGCTGCAACTTTGGCTAAGAATCGACGGCGACCGCGACAGTTCGGCTAGCCGCGTAGCCCTGAGTTCCGGTTTCGCCTGCGGTCTGCTGTTGCCGTTGGCTGCGGCAATTTTTGTGGCTCCTGTGGCAATGCTGAGCTGCAGTTTATTGTTGATCACGTTGGCTTTGAGAATCTTTCTTGCCGGGGCGAAATTGGGCGTTTCGGAACCGCAATTCACTGAACGATGGTCTGCTGCACAGATGCTAAGTGCGG
This sequence comes from Fuerstiella sp., assembly GCA_041688835.1. Taxonomy (GTDB): domain Bacteria; phylum Planctomycetota; class Planctomycetia; order Planctomycetales; family Planctomycetaceae; genus Fuerstiella. The sequence continues at coordinate 25,930 of JBDNHJ010000065.1, read as the reverse complement.
CCGCTGCTGCTCTAGCCGTGCATGCGGGAATTCGACTGGCCAGCGTGCAGATGCCGATGAGCTTTGCGATTGCAGTCATCGCTGCGTGTCTGTCGGCGATGCTATTGGCTGTGACTTTTGTGCCGTTGATTCGCAGACAACTGTCGCAGCGCTGGCTGCTGTTGCCGATGATTGTGCTGTGCAGCCTGCCGTGGTTGTTCGATCGCATGGTGGCGGTCAACCTGTCGCTGAACGCATCGTTCAGCCATGTGGCGTTGTTGACTGTTGTGCGAGCGATGCAATTGTCGGTGGTTTGGGCCGCCGTTGTGCTGGCGTATCGATGCTGCTCGGCCACCGCCACTGACGGGCAGTCCGTGAATTCCGCCACGCCTGACATGACCACGTTCTTGACTGTACTCGCTGCCAGTCTGTTGCTGGCGTCGGCCGGGCTTTCTTCATCGCTGCAGTTGCTGCTGAGTGTCGTGCTGTTTGCGGTTCCCGTGTTGATGAATGCCTCGGCCAAGTTCAAGGTATCACGCCGGTTAACGTTGGCGTCCGTAGGTGTGGGAGGATTGCTGCTGATTGCGATGCCTATCGATAGCGCTGAAGCGGTCCATCTGCTGTTCAACGCTCGGTCGGCTCAAGGGCACCGGATGGGGCTGCAGCGCGACATCATCGAACAATCTCACTGCACTCGACTCTTGGAACAGCACAATTGCGATGGCGACGACCTGACCGTGTGGCGTAGTGCGGGCGATCAGATTTTGCTACGTCGCAACGGCTTTCCTGTCGGTCAGGTCACGGCGAATTCCATGACCACGCCGCAGCCGGTTCCGGAAACACTCACCACGTTGCTGCCGTTGGTGATGCATCGACGAGCTCAAAGCGTAATGCTGCTGGGTGATGATTCCGGTGCTGGATTGCAGGTTTGCACGCATTTTCCCGTTCACACAATCGAAGCCATTCGTCCGGATGACGTGACCAGCGAACTGGCGAAACGTTACACGTGGGCCGCCGCAGATAAAGATCCAGAACTAGACAATCGCGTGACGGTTCGCCGCATTGATGTCAGCGTGGCTGTGCGGACCAAACGCGCACCACGGAATTTGTTCGACGTCGTGGTCGCCGCTTCTCCGAATCCGGTGTCTTTGCGTTGCCAAGATCAGTTGACGGCAGAATTCTATGCCGCCGTCAGGTCGCAGCTAAACGACGAGGGTGTTTTCTGCCAGCACATTGTGCAGCACGATTTGGGCGCGGAACCGCTGATGCGAATTCTGTCCGCCATTCGATCCACTTTTGGCCGCGTGGTTGTGACGCAGATGGCTGCGGGTCAAGTTGCGATTGTCGCCAGCGTGAATCCACAAGGGTTGCTGGACGAAGGTCTGCTGGGACGACTTCGACGCGAACACGTCGTTCAGGAACTCACTCGCAGCGGCTGGGACTGGTCGCAAGTGGCCGCTTTACCTGTGGTCGATACCAACGATCCGGTGGGCATTTTCGAACATCACACCATGCTGACCGCCAGTTCGGCCAGCAACGCGCACTTCGCGATCTCACTGCCGTTGGAAGCCACGCGGTGGGGCAACAAAGCGGGCGAACTGCAACAAACGTTTGCCCCTCATCAGCAACGCATGGCCGATGCCGCACCTCAGTCTTCGGCGTACCTAGAATACAGCCGGCGTTTTAGTGCGGTGGTTCAGCAGAAGGAAATCCTGACGTCGTTTCCGGACAATCCTTGGCCGTACCGCAAATCGCTGAAGATGGAAATGCAGCGCAATCCGGGTGCGCCCGTGGAGTCGGTGGAAGATGGCAAAATCGTGCGACGCGGCGATGCCTTGGACGAATATCGCAAGGACTATTTCATCAAGCTGGGGCAAACGTTGACTCAAGCAGCCACCGGCATGGCCGATCCGCTGTCGCTGCGAACGCTGGATCAGTTCACTCAGAAATACGAACCGCTGCTGTCGTACTTCGCCCGCCACGAACTCATCCGCATTCATGAAGCCACCGGTCATCCCAGTCCGGCGATTGAGCTACGGCATCGACTGCATACGGTCTATTTTTCCGAAGGCGGCGACTTTTCGATTCGCCTGATCAACAAGGCGATCACGCAACTGCTGGACGACCCGCAGTTGTTGGCAACTGACGACAGCCGCTACGATCATGTGAATTCGCTGTTGCAGGAATTGGTTCGTCGCTGGGAAGTTCGCGTGGGATATTCGCCGCCGTCAGCCCGTCGCACTCAACAGGAAGTCGATGATTGCGTGCAGTTGGCGAACCGAGCTCTCGATGCCATGGAACGATGGGGCACGTCAATGAAGATCGCCGACAATGATTTGTCGGCCCGGCGTCGGTTCATTAACCAAGCACTGATCTCTCCGCTGCGCGTGTACCGTGAAGAGGTGCTGTCGCATCGCATGAAACAAGCTCAGCCAAGTGATACGGAGACTCAAGTCGCGGGGCCGGATGATCTGCCGATGATGGCCGATCCGTCTGAGCTACTGACCAACTGAGTCCAGCGGTTCGAATTGCTCAAGCTGTTCAAGGCAGAATCGAAGGACGCTTTCCACGGCCAGAATCTGGCGAGAGATCCGCAGCGTTTCGCCGGTTTGTTCGGGTTCGTCTCGACTTGTCAAATCCAACCGGCGCGAATGGCAGGTCGTGGCGGCGTGTGAGCGAATGGCAATCGTCGACCATGCCACGCCGTCCAGTTCGGGAGGTGCGTCTGGTCCCAGATGTCCGGTGATGCTGGCCGCGATGTGAGCGTGCGGCGTGAGCTTCAGCGCGCCGCGAGACATCTGTTCGCTGACTGCTTGGCTGACGGCACCGTGAGTCTGCAGCATGGCGGCGGAGACGTCCAGCCACGCCGTTTTTGTGGCCAATTGGTAGACCACGGCAGACCCGGCCAGCACTTCAGAAACGCCAGGCAAGCGTCCCATACTGCCCGCGATCAGCCCAGCCGTGCAGCTTTCTGCGAACACGATACTGTGCTGACGGTGCTGCAATCGCTCAAACAACTGCCGACACAAGTGGTCTCGCACGGCATGTGGATTTTCAATCAGATGTTCGTGTTCCATGAAAACCCGCAAGCATGTTAGGCAGATCCAGCTATCGCAGCGAAGCGTCAACATATTGACCGAACCCCGGCCAGAAGACAACCACCCCAATCTCAAATCTCAAATCTCAAATCCCAAATCTGCAATCTGCAATCTGCAATTTGCAATTCGACCACATAACCGTCGCCAATGCGTTGCTCACGACTCCGGCCGATCATTATGCTGCCGAGATATGTCTAAACAGAATCAGAAACGCAGCCTGCCCATTCGTGCCGATGAACATTTTGCCACCTTTGGGCGCTGGCTGGAAATGGAAAGCGAAGCGGAACGCGACCGCCTCGAAGAACGCCGCAAAATCAAGTCGTCCGACCAAGCGGAACGCGGCGGAGAAACTCTGCTAGACATGGTGGTCCGCAATCACACCAGCGGTTTAGGCGGACGATATTTGCTGACGCTGCAGAAGCGGAAATCGGCCGATCGACTGCCGTGGCATCGTTTTAAGGTCGGCAGCCCGGTGCTGTTGTCGCCCGATGGAGACGCTGCTGGTCGAGCGATTCAGGGGGTTGTCAGCGGACGTCGCAACGATGCGCTGGAAGTCGCAGTCGACGATTGGCCGGAAGCGGAACGGCTGCGAGTGGATATGTCTCCTGACGAGGTGACTCGCAAACGGCAGATTGCGGCCATGTCCGTTGCCCAAAAAGCGACGGGCACGTTCGGTCGGCTGCGAGATTTGTTGCTGTACGAGCGCGCTCCATCGTTTCGCCCGAACGTGAAAGTCAAACCGTCAGAACGACTCAATCCTTCCCAAAACGCGGCCGTGCAATTTGCGGTTTCGGCAGAAGACTTGGCGATTGTACACGGTCCGCCAGGCACGGGAAAAACCACCACGATTGTGGAAATCATTCGGCAGGCGATTGCCAATGGCGAACGAGTTCTGGCGTGTGCGCCCAGCAACACGGCGGTTGATAACCTGCTGGAACGTTTGGTGATTGCCGGAGAATCCGCCGTTCGTCTTGGTCATCCGGCGCGCGTGCTAGAAGTTGTTCGCAATCATACTCTGGATGCTTTGGTCGCTCAGCACGACGCGTATCCGGTGATGCAGGACATGATCCGCGAAGCTGAACAACTGGAACGCCGCGCCGGCCGGTTTACTCGAGGGCGTCCCGCGCCGGGGCAGAAGTATCAGCAGCGACAGGAAGCCCGCGATCTCAGAAAACACGCACGGATGATGGAGCGGCAAGCCGTGAACGAAGTGCTGGCGGATGCTCGCGTGGTCTGTGCCACGGTTAGCTATGACTTCAGTATTATCGACGATCACGAATTCGATTTGCTAGTGATCGACGAAGCTTGTCAAAGCGTTGAGCCCGGTTGTTGGGTGCCGCTGAAGTTCGCTCATCGAGTCGTCTTGGCAGGCGATCATTGCCAACTGCCGCCCACAATTTTGTCGAAGCCAGCCGCCAAGGAAGGCTTCGGTGTCAGCTTGATGCAGCGACTGGTCGAACATTATGGCGACGCTGTGACTCGGCAACTGACGGTGCAGTACAGAATGCACGAACGCATCATGCGGTTTTCGTCGGACACGTTCTACGACGGAAGTTTGACCGCACACGAATCAGTTTCGCAGCACGTGTTGTCGGATCTGCCGACGATTGCTGCTGATGGTGTGGACGACGCTCCGGTTGTGTTTTACGACACTGCAGGTGCTGGTTGGGAAGAGAAGCTGGAAGAAAACGGGCTTAGCAAACTCAACCCCAACGAAGGCAAACTGGTTTTGGAACAGGTGGCTGCGTTGTGCGAAGCGGGGCTTGCTCCGGCGGACATCGCAGTGATCGCGCCGTATGCGGCTCAGGTGCGTTGGTTGAGGCAAAACTGTGAGTACGATCAACTGGAGATCGATACGGTCGATGGTTTTCAGGGTCGTGAAAAAGAAGCGGTGGTGATGTGTACCGTGCGATCCAACAGCAAAGGCGAAGTCGGTTTTTTGTCGGATTCGCGCCGCATGAACGTGGCGTTAACGCGTGCGCGGCGGAAGCTGATCGTGATTGGCGATAGTTCGACGCTGGGCAGCGATGCGTTCTTCACGAATTTGCTGCAATGGTTCGAAGACGTGGGAGCGTACCGAACCGTGTGGGAGCTGATGGGGAACGATTGATTTGTTGGCGGAGTGTTGTCGTCTGGTAATATGTAGCTGGATTCAGGTGCTGCGCCAGCCCCCGAAGTCTGGCGAATCCGGCTACGACGAAGCCCGAAATTTATTTCGGGACTACTCCTTAGTTTTAGGGTTGCGGAAATGTCGCACCGTGGTCCCCACCGTGATTACTCCGCGGAGACCGCCGAGTTACGAAAGCTCAGACAGGCCACGAGTTAGCAAAGGTGGTTTGGATCGTGGCGGAAACGGCTGATCAAGAGCATCACCGATGCCTCGGAGAACAGGGCGGCGTGCGATTGATCTTGAAGATCGTAGTACTCGGTGACACGATCTTCTAAGCCGAACTGATTTTTCTGTGGAGAACCACAAGCGGTTGCTCGCGAGTCATTATGATATTACCAATTGAAGTGGAATTAACGAATTTCCACTCTCGCTTCTGTACGTGTGATTGAATAGCGCCTATCTTGACACCACCGGTTCAGGCCGTGGCCCAGTGTTGCGGCTGGACCGCGACAATTTCGTTTTCCGTCTAATGCTGCGTACTGAAGGCAAGTTGCCATGAAATTACCAGTAATCACTCTGGGCGTTTTATTTGCCACACTGCTTGTTGGCACTGGGGATATCGCACAAGCGGATATTATCGAATTGTTCGGAATGGACGATGGTGCTGGAGGTTCAATTGCGGGAGACACCTACTCGCTGACACGGTCCGGTTTAGTTGCGGATGGTGTCACCTTTAATGCAACACTCACCGTGATTGGGACGCCGCAAGCTGTCACGGCATCTTTGGACCAGAATAGCAACGGGCTCGGTATTGACTCCGCCGGCACCGACTCGGTCCTCGTCGATAACGGTGAATTCCTCACATTCTCGATGAGCGTTTTTAACTTTGTGGGGGGGACGGTCGTTTTTGACGGATTCACCGGAGTCGATTTCAATAACTTCGGCACCGGCGACGTTGGTGTGTTTAGCATTGATCATAGCGCTGCCACGCTGGGTGATAATTTCTTCACGACCACTAATGGAGCGAATGTCGTCGATATCTCGGCGACCCTCCCGACTGTTTTTTCCGCGATTGCCGAGGCTGACGGTGTCAACTCTAACAGCTTCCGCATTGATGACGTTTCCGCACAGTTTTCCGGAACACTGGTCGCCGCCGTGCCCGAACCTAGCAGCCTAGCCTTCCTCGGACTACTGGCGGGCGGTTTTTGGGCGCGTCGCGTTCGCCAGCGACGGCACGCCTAATCGTTCAATTATGGGCAACTGAAATCGGCATCCGGCGTTGTGGCTGAATTCAGCGGCGGATTGACTGGCTCAAAAAGGCTTCCGGCGTCAGACTGGTGGCTTTGACTGGCCCCTTTCAACGTCGTCCCCGGAAAGTTTTCTGACGGGGGACGAGGAGCGATTCCTTGAAATCTCATAGCCTTACCATCACTCGTTGCGTTTCATCCTCGCTGGCATTGCTGTTGGTCGGCTGCCTGCTGACGATTCCGGTCGATGCGGCGAATGCTCAACAGGCGTCGCCTGTTGGGCCAGATGTCGATGCTGCCGAAGCCAGTGGTGAAGAACTGGCCATTGATGAATTGTCGACGCGCATTCGGCGGTCGCTGGTTAAGATTCGCGTCACCAATCGCAACGGTCGTGATCAAGGACATGGCACCGGGTTTGTTGTCGGTGCGAACGGGCTGATCGCGACGGCGCGGCACGTCATCGGTGATCGCAACATGATTTCGATCGAACTCCCCGACGGAACAATCACCACTGCGACTCATGTGCATGCGGCGTCCGACCTGCTGGATATGGTCATCGTGCAGGTCGCGGCCGACAATTTGAGTCCACTGCCGCTGGCCACCGCCGAACCGCGAACGGGCGAATCCGTGGTCGCTGTGGGCTATCCGCGAAATCTGAAGAAGAGCACTTTTGCCGGGTTGGTGTCGGGCTTCAAAGAAATCGATGACATCAACATGCTGCAATTGTCGATGACGATTGAGCAGGGCAGCAGCGGCGAACCCGTGGTGAATCGACAGGGCGAAGTCATCGGTTTGGTCACGTTGAAGTCAGTCGAAGTCGCCAACTTGGGGTTTGCGATTCCGGTCAGCCATCTGAACAAAATGTTGGAGGTGCCCTCGCCGATTCCCATGAGCCACTGGATGAAGATTGGGGCTCTGGATTCAAAGCGTTGGGAAACGGTGTTCGGCGCAAATTGGCATCAGCGGGCGGGCCGAATTTTAGTGAATGGTTCAGGCAGTTCGTTCGGTGGTCGATCGTTGTGTCTGCAAGTTCCTGCGCCGCCAGAACTGCCGTTTGAAACTCAAGTGGAGGTGAAACTGAACGACGAAAGTGGCGCGGCGGGGCTGGTGTTTCATGCGGATGGCGACGAAAAGCATTACGGGTTTTATCCCAGCAACGGTGGCTTGCGGCTGACTTGTTTCAACGGACCGGATGTCGGTTCTTGGACTGTTTTGCACAACGAACCACATCCGGCTTATCGTGCCAACGACTGGAACACCTTCAAAGTTCGCATCACCGCCGATGGCATGCAGTGTTTCGTCAATGACGAACTGGTGGTGGAATCGAACGACGATCGATTGCCGCCGGGTCGTGTCGGACTGGCCACGTTTCGCGGGACGTCGGCTGAGTTTCGTCGGTTCGCAGCCGACACAACACTGCCGCCGCTGAAGCCCAGCATCGCAGACGCGGCGACTATTGCGGAGATCCTGACAGCCGTTCAGCACAACCGGCCGGCGACTGAAAAGGTGATTCAAAGCCTGCAGCCGTTTTCTGTCTATTCGACTCGCGTACTCCAACAACAGGCGTTGTTGTTAGAACAAAAAGCGAAGCAGATGCGACAGCTGGCCGTGGACGTTCATGCTTCAGAAATTCGTAAACAACTGCTAACCGCGCTGGCGATTTCTGACCAGCCAACACCAGAACTCGCCGATGCAAATCGGCCCCAACCGGACCTACTACGGGCCGCGTTGTTGATCGCGGCTTTGGACAATGACGAAGTCGATCCGGACGCCTATATCGCTCGAATCGAAATGCTGGCCGATGAAGTGCGCCAAGAACTGCCGGCCGATGCCACCGCAGAACAGCGGCTGGAAGCGATGGAGACCATGCTGTTCAAACAATACGGTTTTGGAGGCAGTCGGTACGATTACAACACACGTTCCAATAGCTATCTGAACGAAGTCATCGACGATCGCGAAGGAATTCCCATTACACTGTGCGTGCTGTACATCGAACTCGCCAAACGATTGGATCTCAACGTGGTCGGGCTGGGTTTGCCAGGCCACTATGTTGTGCGGTTCGAATCGCAGGACAGCGAAGTTCCATCGCAGATCATCGATGTGTTTCATCAAGGCCAACGTTTGTCTGTCGCAGAAGCCGAAGACAGAAGTGGTTTGCGACCGGGATCGGCTGTGACCAGCGAATTCTTTGAATCGCAACAGCCGGTGGCGATTGTGCAGCGGATGTTGCGTAACCTGCTAAATCTGGCGGAAAGCCAACGTGACAACGAACGTGTCTTGAGATACCTGAACACGTTTCTGGCGATCGACGGTAGCCAGCTGGAATTCCGAGTCAAGCGGCTGGAACTGCTGGCTCGAACTCAGCGGCTGGCCGAAGCGATTGCCGACGTGGATTGGTTTCTGGAAAAGCAACCAGATGGGCTCGACGAAGATCGACTGTACGAACTGCGTGCGGAGCTCAATCGGCAGCTGGACCGTCAACTGGCCGAACAGACGCCGTAACGCTGCAGGACGTCGGTTGCGGGGTGGCCTGCCAGAATTTCAACCAGTGAAAACATAGGGCAAACGTGATTTGCAATCTGCGACTTAGGCCCGACTTAGACCCGACTTAGACCCGACTTAGGCACGACTTAGGCACGAAGGGCCGACACAGCAATGTCCGTCTCCAATGTTTCTGTCGGCCCCTCCGGGCAGTTTTGCATGGTGATTAGACTTCCGGTGGCTCACGCCACCGGCAGGGGCTGTGTCGGCTTTCCAAGCCTGAATCGCATTCTGATCGTTTTAGCTCGCTGTGTTGTTGCGGCCAAAATCCTTGACGGCGTCGGTGGCCGGGGCTGGACTGCGCTTGCGAAGGAAGCCTTGGGGTTTCGCTCGTACCTCGTTCCAACGCCGGCCACTCCACAACCAACGACCCAGATCCATGAGCGCACCGCCAAATCCAGCAGGCGGCTGCGAGTTGGGAATTTGCCAACGAACCGCTATAAAACGCTCGATGTCCGCTATTTTCATTCGTCAATCAGAAAAAGACTTTCCATGGATCTGCTGCAGCTGTTGACTCAAACCCCGTCTGTTCCCGGCCGCGAATCGCGTATTCGAGCGGTCATTGAAGATTACATCAGCAGCAAGTCGCTGTTCGACGAAATCCATACCGACGCGATGGGCTCACTGATCGCCGTCCGTAAGGCGCGCCCTGCGGACGGCAAGGCCGCGCCGACGCCCACGAAGGTGATGCTGGCGGCTCATATGGACCAGATCGGATTTCTGGTCCGGCACATCGACGACAATGGCTTTGTGCGAGTCAATCCGGTGGGCGGCTTTGACACTCGTAATCTGTTCGCGCGCACAGTCAAGGTCTGCACCAAGGGCGGCGATCTGACCGGCGTCATGAATCCCGGCGGGCGGCCGATTCATATTGCGACGGACGATGAGAAAAAGAAAGTTCCGCTGATCGGCGACTTCTTCATCGATCTGGGCATGCAGGCTGATGCCGTGCATGAACAAGTACAAGTCGGCGACATGGTGGTGCTGGACGGGCCGTTTCATGAAGTGGGCGACTATGTTGTGTCGCAGTGTTTGGACAATCGTGTGGGTTGCTGGGCGCAGATTCGAGCAATCGAAGAGCTCAGTCATCACAGCTGCGACATCTATGCCGCATGGACAGTGCAGGAAGAAGTGGGACTGCGTGGAGCCACTGCGGCGGCGTTCGGAATCGATCCGGATATCGGCATCGCCTGTGATACCACGTTGTGTTGCAAGACTCCCGGTGTGCCGGATGAAGACCGCGTGACCGTGCCCGGCGACGGCGTGGCTTTGCACGTGATGGACTCATCCATGATCAGCGACATCGGCCTGATTGAAGACCTCGAAAAAATCGCGGCGGAAAAGGGCATTAAAAATCAGCGCGCCATTTTGCCGCGTGGGGGTCAGGATGGAGCGGCCATTCAACGCAGTCGCAGCGGAGTCCGCACGGTCTCATTCGCCTGCCCCGTGAAGTATATTCACACCGTGACTGAGATGTCGCATAAGGAGGATTTGGAATCCTATCCCGCGCTGCTGACAGCTTGGCTTGAAACTTTGTAGTTGCGTACGATCGCAGGGTCCGCTGATGGATTTGGGCAGTTGATGTTGGGTGGCCGTGGCTGGACTGAAACGAAGGGAAAGATGCCGCGGGGTTTCGCTCGTACCTCGCTCCAATCCCGGCCACCCTGCCTGCTTTCACAATCATCTGTGAGCGTACTCTGAATCTCACACCCTTCTAACCGCACACCAAGCCGAATCCGGAGACGCTTTTGCCCCACTGGTGGCCACAATTCGAATTTTTGCGGCCGTGGTGGCTGTGTGCGCTGGTCGCGCTGCCCGTGTTGGCTGTGGGGTTTCGCAGAAGTCTGGTGGATTTGCCAAAGCGGCAGATGTGGACGTCGCTGGGCGTGCGTTCTGCCATCGTGGTGTTGCTGATTCTGTCGCTGAGTGGACTGGTGCAAGTCAGCCGATCGAACGACGTGTTCGTAGTCTTTGCCATGGACCGCAGCTTGAGCGTCGGCGATGCAGGACGTCAGTACGCGGCTGATTTTTTGAAGAACGCCACACAACAAGCAGCCGGTGATCGCTGGGCCGTTCTGCCGTTTGGTGCGGTGCCGTCCGATTTTACGCAGTCTCTGAACGTAACTTCAGCAGCGGTTGGTGACAATGAAACAGCGGCGCTGGCGGCTGCAGCGGCGGAGTTGGGGACAAACCTGCAGGCTGCCATCGATGTCGCCGTGGCGGGAATTCCTGCCGAATTCGTCCCGCATGTTGTGCTGTTGAGCGACGGTCATCAGACGGACGGCGATGTGATGATCAGCGTTGCGACGGGCACGCGAATTTCCACGGTCCCGCTGGCTACACGGTCGGAACCGGAAATCCAAGTGTCGGCGGTCAATGTGCCGACTCAGGTGGCGATGGACAGTCCGTTCAACGTGGAAGTCGTCATCGATACCAATCATGCCGACGACGTGCTGGTCGAAGTCTTTCGCGGTGACTATCTGATCAAATCCGAACGCCACGCGATCACGGTGGGTGAAAACCGGCTGCAGTTTTCCGAACAAATCGATCGGCCAACACAGTTCACTGCCAGAATTGTGCGCCCCGCAGACGCGACAGTTTCCGAGGACGGCACCAGCGTGTTTCGGGATACGCTGCTGGACAACAACAGTGCTTCCGGACTGGTTCACACCGCAGGCAAGCCGCGTGTGCTGCTGATTGATCGAGTGACCGAGGCGGCTCAGGCGCTGGAATGGGCGTTGACCGAAGAAGGAATTTTGGTTGATGTCAGGCCGCCTCAAGCTGTCCCAGAAACGCTGGCCGAATTGCAAGACTACGACGTGGTGGTGCTGTCCAACATTCCAGCCAGTGATTTAAGCGTCCAGCAAATGGACGTGCTGCGGACGTTTGTGCGTGACGTCGGTGGTGGTCTGATTATGCTCGGCGGCGACGAATCGTTCGGGTTGGGCGGTTACTACAAGACCGTCGTGGAAGACGTGCTGCCCGTACGCAGTGACTTCGAAAAGGAGAAAGAAAAGCCCGCTCTGGCGATGATGTTGGTGATTGACAAGTCTGGTTCGATGGGCGGCCAAAAACTGGAACTGGCCAAAGACGCGGCTCGCGGAAGCGTGGAACTGCTGAGCGACAAAGACCAGATTGGCGTGATCGCCTTCGATGGGATGCCGCACTGGGTGAGTGAAATGACGTCGGCGTCGCAGAAGTCGACCGTCATCGACCGCATTTCAGCGATCGAATTGGGCGGCGGCACAACACTGTATCCGGCGATGCAGGAAGCCTTCCGCGCCTTGCAGGCGACTTCGTCCAAATTGAAGCACGTGATCATTCTGACCGACGGCCATTCGACTCCCGGCGACTTCGAAGGCATCGCGCAGGATATGGCTGCGATGCGGATGACCGTATCGACGGTTGGCTTGGGTGAAGTCGACGAATCGCTGTTGCGACGCATCGCAGAAATCGGCAACGGTCGCGCCTATTTTTGCACCGACGCGACATCTGTGCCGCAGATCTTTGCCAAAGAAACAATCACGGCCAGCAAGTCGGCCCTCAACGAAGATCCGTTTCTGCCGCTGTTGGCGCGCGCCACACCTGTGCTGGATGGCGTCGATTTCGACACCGCGCCGTTTCTGCTGGGCTACGTGGTGACGCAACCGAAACCGACCAGCGAAGTCATTTTGGTTCATCCCGAAACGCAAGACCCCATTCTTAGCTGGTGGCGTTATGGGCTGGGAATGTCCGTGGCGTTTACTTCGGACGCTCGAAATCGCTGGGCGGCGGACTGGTTGTCGTGGGAAGGCTTCAATAAGTTCTGGGCACAGATCGTTCGCTTCAGCCTGAAGAAGACGTCGGATTCGCGAGGAATGACGATCGACATTCAGCGTCGAGGCACCATGGCCAGCGTTGTGGTGGATGCGCTGGACGACACTGGCCAGTTTCTCAACCAAGCGACCACCAAGCTGTCGGTGGTCGACCCGCAACTTCAAGCGCAAACACTGACGCTCACACAGACGGCCCCCGGACGCTACGCGGGACAGTTCGAAATGTCCGCCCCCGGCGCATGGAATCTGCAGGTGACGCAGTCTGTGGCAGCAGAAACGATTCACCAACAAACGCGCGGCGTGGTGGTTGGCTATGCGGACGAACTGCGAATCAGACAGACCAACACGGCACTCCTAACATCCATCGCAGAACTTAGCGGCGGAAAATTCGAACCGTCGGCGGATGCGATCTTCGACCCGTTGCCCGCAGAATCCGCTGTGAGCGCCGCACCCGCGTGGTCATGGTTGCTGGCGTTGGCGTTGCTGCTATTCGTGCTGGATGTGGCCTTAAGGCGGTTGGAACTTTCCCGAATCTTCGGGACGGCCGTGCATCGGGCTGAGCTGCGTCTATAATTTGAGACTTGACGACAGCGTCGGATTACGTATCCAAGTCCGGTCAATTGGGTCGATCGGACGTTTTTTTGGCTGGGATCTGGACTTGAGTCGCGGAACGTTTGATCCTTGGTGGTTTCGGCGTAGAATCGCCCGCGTCACGTTTACTGCCACAGTCAACAACTCACGGAATTGCCGCATGCCTTACAACGCCGCTCATGAAGTTGGCAACATTTGGCAGTCAGCGTGCACAGCGTTGCTGGTTTTATCATTCGCGTTTCTCGGCGACCTTTCGGCCGACGAAGCGGTTCCAACGACAGACGCCAAGCCACCGTCAGTGTCGGCCGCGGGGGATGGTGAGCAATCAACGCCGTCAGCAGACAAAGCTGCCACGCCCGCCGCCACGACACCGGTCTTGGCTCCGGTCGACCTACTACAAAATGATCTCGCGTCGACTTGGCGATATTTCTCGTCAAAAAAGGGAGTGCCCATTGGTGATGTATGGACGGTCACCAGCCCCGGCGAAGGAAAATCCAAGCAGCTGAACTGCATCGGAGAACCGAAAGGGTTTTTGTATACGCAGCAGCAGTATTCGAACTTTATCCTGACGTTCGAGTGGCAGGTTTCTGAAGCCAACGCCAACAGCGGTGTGTTGGTGTACACTCAAAACGAACCGCGTTTGTGGCCCACATCGATGCAGGTTCAACTGCATCAGCCTCAAGCGGGCGACATTTTTCCCAGCGGCGACGCAGACGGCAATGCCACGCAGGCTCCACCACAACTTGCCAAAGAAGTGGGAAGTTGGAACACCTGCGAAATCGTCAGCATGGATGGCCAGTTGTCAGTGACAATCAACGGTCGAAAAGCGGGCGAAGTGTCGGGGTGCAAACCGTCGACCGGTTTTATCGCTCTACAAAGCGAAGGCACAAAAACCATGTTCCGCAGTCTGCTGCTGCAAGAACTACCGCCGTTGACTGTTCCTGAAACTGCAGAGCAGCCGAATGAGCTGGAGCAATCAGCGACGAAGGCCACCGTTCCAACCGCCGTCAAATCGCCGCCCGCAACCTGATTCCGAGGTGAAGTGCGGTTGTGACGTGAATTCCGCGACAGTCCGAATCGCTCACGAACTGGAAGCATTCGCAGTGGACCGAAAGACACCGCATGGAAGAATTTCCGACGTTTGATGGTCTTGATCCCCGTTGGCTGAAATCGGATCGGGTTTATCGAATCTACGTCACGCCCGATCTGCTGCGCGGCGGGTACATTGCTGGCCAATTCTACGACGAACAGTCTGCCGCGATTCAACTCTAGGGTCTGAGTGTGTTTCTGCGAGGCTACGTGAATCGCGCCCTGCAGCGTCGAAAGAATCGAGAAGCTCTGTACGACACAGCGGATCCTACGTCCGCCGCATTTTTGGCCACAGACCCACACAATTTCCAGATCGATCGCCAACATGTGATTCAGATCACCGTCAATCGCAAACGCAGTCTTTGGACTCCGTATAATGTTGGCACCGTGACAATTACGTTCAGTAACGGAAGCGATCGGCGCTTCATTCTCATCGGCGATCAAGACGCCGATGTGATTGCGGAAACACTGAAACGCTTTTTCCCTGAAACTGCGACAGTTGGGGTCTCATCGCCGCGACCACAAAACAGCGAACCACGAATTCAAGGCTGGATACCACTCGCACTACTATCTGTGTTTTTCTTCGCCTTCGCGATTTTCTTCGTGATCGTGGCGTTTCGGCCGGTCGGGAATCTCGGCTTCTTGGTGATTGGGGGCCTTAATTTGTGGGCCGCAATCCATTGCCTTAGACTGGCGCAAAAGAGACGTGCTTCGCCGGCTGAAGAGAAACAAAACAGCGGAACTCTGAGTGATTAATCTCGGGAAAGTTCTACTGCGCCGGTAGCGATCCTGACGTGTCTGCTGCGCGGTCTGCGGCAGCCGCGTCTGCGGCGCGTTTGACGAACTTCTTGGATACGGCGGTGGCCAGCATTTCGCCCAAACGTGGAAAGATCTCTTTCAGGACCATCGCTGGTCGCACGGGTGGCCAGTTGACAATGAGTTCCGGTGGTCCTTTGAGAATGGCTTTGACGACCGCGTTGGCGACGGCTGCGGTGGACGTGCCTCCCAAAGCAATCGACGTCTTTTTGCCGGTCGCATCAACAATTCGATCATAGACCCCACCCCTAGTGGTGAAGCCTGGGCAAATGGCGGTGGCAGAAATCCCTTTGCTCAAGAATTCCCCGCGTAGGCCTTGAGTGAACGCGATCAGTCCGGCTTTGGTGGCACCATACACGCTGCCGAATGCCGGGCAATGCTTTCCGGCGGTGGACGCCATGTTGATGATGGTGCCCGACTGTTGCTGCAGCATGTGAGGAATCACCATTCGGGCCAGAATGATTGATCCGGTCAGATTGATCTCAATCGTCTGCAGAATTTCTTCCGTCTCCGTCTGGTCAAAATGTCGAAAGCATTCGACACCGGCGTTGTTGACCAAAATGTCAATCCGACCGAAACGTTCGATGGTCCGGTCGACCAGTTGAGCCAGATCATTCGGATCTGACACATCTGTCCGAACCACCAAGCTTTGACAGCCTGTGGCCGCCAGCTCTGTGGCCAGTGCCTGCAATTTGTCTTCCGACCGCGCTGCAAGCACAAGGTGCGATTTTTCTCGGGCCAGTCGTCTGGCGATTTCCTGACCAATGCCGGCCGAAGCACCGGTGATGATCGTCCCTTTTTCCGGGAGTGTCATGGGGTGGCAGGCATCGTCTGGGGGGCGAGAATCTAGGTGAGGCCCGAGGCGGCAGTGTTAGAGCATTGCATAATCATCGGTTGAGGTCGATTAGAAATGATGAAATTCCGGAGAACATTCAAAGTGCGCGCAGTGGTGTCGGGTTGCGAAGTGGTTTAACTGGAGTCATAGTGCGTTTACGGAAGGGCCCGTGAATCGTTTTTTTATCATGCTAGAGGTCGCTGAATGAGAATCGCGAAGAATTTCCTCAGGACAATCACCCTGTTTTTGTGCGCCGTGAGTGCTGATGTGGTGGGTCAGTGTGGTGAGCGGCCGAATATTTTCATCGCGATCAGTGATGACGTGTCGTTTCCACATGCGTCAGCCTACGGTTCGAAGATGGTGCGCACGCCAGCGTTTGATCGTGTGGCAGCTGCGGGAGTTTTATTCAACAATGCCTTTTGCCCGGCCCCCGGCTGCAGTCCGTCGCGTGCCGCGTTTTTAACGGGGCGGCACATCTGGATGATCGAAGAAGCGGGCACTCACGCCAGCTACTTTCCAACCAAGTACCAGACCTTTCCGGAAGCGCTAAGTCGTGCTGGCTACTTTGTGGGATCAACGGGCAAAGCGTGGGCTCCAGGGAATTATAAACACCACGGGCGAACAGAAAATCCAGCCGGCACAACGTATTCGAACAAAAAAGGCTACGCCGATGGCTTTGCGGAATTCCTGAAACAACGGCCCGCTGATCAGCCGTTTTGCTTTTGGTTCGGCAGCAGCGACGCTCATCGAGCTTATGAAAAAGGGGCCGGACTGGGCAAAGGTATGACACTGGATCAGGCGGAAGTGCCCGGATTTCTGCCGGACGATCCAGAAATTCGCAGCGACCTATTGGACTATGCGTTTGAAGTGGAACGCTTTGATGACGACTGTCAGCAAATGCTGCAGATGCTGGAAGCCGCCGGTGAACTGGACAACACGCTGGTGATCATCACCAGCGACAACGGCATGCCGTTTCCGCGAGCCAAAGCGAACTGTTATGAATTCGGCGTTCACATGCCGTTGGCCGTGTCGTGGAAGAATCGAATTCCGCCCGGTCGAACGCTCGACGATCTGGTTGGCTTCGTCGACCTCACAGCCACCATCTACGACGCGGCAGACGTGGAATCTCCAGCAGACTTTCCCGTGGTGGGAACCAGCCTGATTCCCGAATTGGAATCCACAAAGAACGGCATCGCCAATCCCGATCGGACATCCGTGCTGGTGGGGCGAGAGCGGCATTCGTCGTCGCGCTACAATTCATTGGGCTATCCGCAGCGAGCCATTCGGACTCATGAGTTTTTGTATATCCATAACTTTCGCCCGGAACGCTGGCCTGCGGGGCCGAGCCAGAAATACGACAAGGTGGTCTTCGATTCTGCTGGACAGCTGACATCTTCTAAACTGGGGCGACCGTATGATGGCTATCACGATATCGATGCGTGTCCGTCGTTAGATTTCTTGATCGAACATCGCGACGATCCCAAATTCGCCAAGTACCTGAAATGGTCTGTGGACAAGCGTCCCGGCGAAGAATTGTTCGACATCAAATCCGATCCGGACTGCCTCAACAACTTGGCGGCGGATCCCAATTTCGCAGGCGTGCTGGCCGACCTCTGTGGACGCTTGAGGACCGCTTTAAAAGACACCGGAGACGCGCGGGTGTTGGACGGCGGCGATATCTGGGAAACGTATCCTCGCGTCAGCGGAGTGCGCTGGTTTGAGCAACCGGCGTGGGCTGAGGAAGATGCCGAAAAAATTCCTGAAATGGAATGGCTGGAAAGTCGCAAGCCACGAAAATAAGGGGGTCGCGGGGCGGGTGCGTTTGTTTTTATTCGTGTTCATTTGTGTCCATTCGTGGTTTGCCGCTACCATTGGTAGCAGCAACAATTTCCAAGAAAAGGTGAGAGTTTTGACCGACGTAACCGCAACATGCCCTCAAACCAAACAGCAGGTGATCGACACCTACTTTATGGAACATCGTGCCAAGCTGGTGGATATAGCGGCGTATCTGGACCGCATTGATCGTGGTCAGGGCGAAGATGTTCAGGATTTCCGAGCCGCCGCGTTTGTGAAAGCGATCGCCATCCTGACAGACGGAGAAACTCAGCGAGCTCGCCGGATTTTAGAATTGTTCAGCGATCACACGACCGCCATGGCGCAATCTGCGGCAGGCACGAAAGGCGCGGCGGGAGCCGTTGCGTTGACGGACGGAGGTGTGGCGTGAGCTATATCGACCCACACATTCACATGGTTTCGCGGATCACCGACGACTATCAGCGGATGGCTCAAGCGGGTTGCTTGGCGATCACCGAACCCGCGTTCTGGGCGGGTTTCGATCGCTCGTCGGCGCAGGGCTTTTTCGATTACTTTCGTCAGCTGACGGAGTACGAACCCAAACGAGCGGCGCAGTTTGGCATTCAGCACTTTTCGTGGCTGTGTATCAATCCCAAAGAAGCGGACGACCCCGGCTTCGCGCGAGAAGTGGTGTCGTTGATCCCGGATTTCCTGAAGTGTCCCAACGTATTGGGGATCGGAGAAATCGGGCTGAACAAAAACACCAAGAATGAACTCATCATTCTGGAAGAACAGATCGCACTGGCGGAAAAGTACAATCAGCTGGTGCTTGTCCACACGCCTCATCTGGAAGACAAGCGAAAGGGCACGCGAGTGATTATGGATGCACTGTCGGCCAGCAGTTTGGATCCCGGCCGAATTCTGATCGATCATGTGGAAGAACACACGGTGACAGAAGTTCTGGATCGCGGGTTTTGGGCCGGGATGACGCTGTATCCGGATACCAAAGTCACGCCTCAACGAGCCGCCGACATTATCGAAATGTACGGCAACGAACGCATCTGGATGAATTCCGCCGGCGACTGGGGTTGCAGCGATCCCTTGGCGGTGCCGAAGGCTCAGCTGGAAATGCGGCGTCGCGGTCATACTCAGGCCAGCATCGACAAAGTCACGCTGGAGAACCCGAAGCAATTTTTGGGGCAGTCGGAAAATTTCCAACTGGAGTAATTGCCGCTTGCGGGAGCGACAACCACATCCAATTTGGAAAAGCGTTTTTCTGCGAGCTTCGCAGACTATTTTCCGCCGGGCAGAATGCGTTGCAGCAGAGTTCGATGTGGCTGCACCGCAGCTGGCGTGTTGGTTGGCCGAGCGCGGCTGAACGAGATGGATTTGATCGGCATGCCCTGTGTCGCGTTGGCTGGTGGTTGTCCTTGCGGAACGTACGACGTCGACGAAGTGTGCCTTTGCGGCGCGTACGAGCCGTTGCCTTGAGCCGGTGCGTAACCTTGAGCCGGTGCGTAACCTTGAGCCGGTGCGTAACCTTGGAGTTGCTGCTGACTGACAGGGCAGTAATTGCCGGGCATTTGTTGGTACATCACCGAATCCGGAATTGGCGGCATCAGACCACCGTCCGCTGGAAGTGATTCTTCCGACTGCGGGATTGGTGTGAGTGTTGATGGGGCGGTACTTGGGTTTGGACCATTCGGCACTGGCATCGGCTGCGGATAGCCTTGCGTTGACGATTCATAGTTCTGCGTCGGGGCAGGGTAATACTGCGGTGCCTGTTCGTACTGCTGCGTTGGAGTTGCGTAGCGTTGCGTTGGTTGAGCGTACTGCTGCGTCGGTTGAGCGTGATTCTGTGTTGGTGGCTGAATCAACAAAGGAGCTCCCTGCAGCACAGGCGAACCCGGCATGGGCATCATTTGCGACTCATAGCCGTTCGCGTTGATGACATCGCCACCCATGTCGCAGGACGGGCAATAGTCGCCCCAGCCTGAGCAGGGTTCTAGTTCAGGGAACTTTCTCCAACAGGTCTGATGGTAACCCCAAGCCGGTTCGCAAGCCGGTGAAAAGTAGGGTCTCGCTTGCCGACAGCACTCAAGGCCACAGAACAGGCCGGCGGATGCACTTCCCGCAGCACAAACTGTGATTGCACCGACGGCGGCCAGTTTTTGGATTTTTTGAAGTAGGTTGGAAAGCATAATCGACATTCCTGCGAATGATTTGACGAAACCGTGGTGTCGGTTCAGACCATGAGTTTGCCAGCGGCCGTATCAAGACTGGCGGCTGCACGAAGAGTTTCAAAAACGAAAGCTAGTTACCGTTCGACCCAAAGTTGTAGTTGCCGGACTGTCCGGAATTTCCAAACTGCCCGCCGGATTGATTGCCGCCAAACTGGTTGCCACCGAATTGGCTGGAACCACCGGCCTGTGGACTGTTGAAGCCGCTGAGCTGTAGCCCCGATTCGTCGCCTTCTCCGCTGCCACTTGATCGAATGGTGTTAAAGCCAACCGCATGGCCTGTCGCGCCCATGCGATACATGCCGGGCATTCGCCGTGTCTGATTGTTCATTCCGGACTGTCTGTCCTGACGGCTTTTCACACTTTCCAGTTCTTCATTCAGTTCGCTGTCCTGAGCGTAGAACTGTTGTTGCGGTCGAACGGTACCGAAGTAGTTCATCACCGGGCCGTTCCCGCTGCGGAACAGATTCAGATACGGACTGAATGTCGGGCGATCAAAAGGCTTGTTGATTCGCGAGTAATTGCTTTGAGCCATCACTGTGGAACCGCTGGCTTGCCAAACAGTCATTGTCAGTGCGAACGCCATCAGCAGTCGTGTGAATCTGGACATCGTGGTCTCCGTACTTCGCTAGGAAGTGATCTTAAGCCTGAAGTTTCTGCAACCGAATCGACATTGAGTGTGATCAGCCCCGACGTTTAACCGCCGGGCAAGTCACCGTTGTGTTTTAGAATCCACCGCCGTTGTTACCGAATCCACCTGCCCCCTGTTGTAGCGAGCGGACGGTTCCGTTACCCAAAATCGTGAAGCCCAACACACGTTCCAGCGGCGCGGTCAGCTTGGCGAAGTTGGTATCGAAGGTCACGAAGCGATCGGCTTTGACGTACAGTCGGTCGCCGGGCAACATCTGATAGTTGGTACAGGTTTGAGCACCCTCAGCGATGCCTCGCCAATCAACATGCAGCAGCTGATCGGGGCGGCAACATTCCGGGGCGGGGCGAGCGATCCAGATCTGTCCTTTGCAAGCGACAGACGGCAGTCCTTTGACTTGTGAGATAGCGTCCAGAACGGTTTCGTTTCCTGTACAGGGAATCCGTGTCACGCTTTCACCGGCTCCACCGCCGTCGGCAATGACGTAGTAGAATTTGCTGTTGTATCCCAAGATATCCAAAGCCACTTCCGGGGCGTGCATGTGGGCGCTCAGATGTCGCTCGATCTCACACTTCGCTTCCGTCATGGTCATGCCAGCGACGAACACGCTCCCGTAAATTCCCAGTCCGACAGTGCCGTCTGGTCGAACCAGATGCGGCCCGGACACCATTTGCTTGGTGGTTGGATCGGGCAGGGTCACCATGACCTGTGGCTTTTTCAGAATGCGATTCAGATGCGTTTCCACGCGCCGCTGAACTTCCTGCAACGGTTCGCCGGAACACAGAACTTTGCCGTACTCCGGTCCTAGGTTGACGTAACCATCTGTACCGATGATGTACGTTCCGTTGATCGTCTTAAACTGTTGAGACACCGCAGCTTCCTTGGCGTCTGCTGGCAGTGTGCGATTGACTTGAATCAGCAAGGGTTCGCCCGCCAAAATTGGGGCACTTGCCGGACGCAGATGGTTGGCGGCTTCGATCAGCAGCACATCCGGCGGTTCGATTCGGTATTCTGGCAAAGCCGTCTTGCGAAGCTCACGAGGAACTTCGCAACATTCACCGCCAGTGAATCCACAGCCCTCACTGCCACAGCCCTCGGCCCCACAGTAGCCTTCTGTGCAACCATCTGCGCAGCCGCCTTCCATGCCACCGGATTCCATCGTGGTATACGAGCCTCCGACAGGAATGCTGGACGTGGTGGTGCAACCTGACAACAGTGGCAGAAACGTAATCGTACTTGCAAGCAAGTATTGGCGAAATGGGATCTGAGCGATCTTGATGGCCAACATAGTCCCCTCCCTGGAGAAAGCAGTCCGTCAACATTGACGGCTGTAGTTCGTCGGGTGTCTTCCTGACACTCGTTCAATATTGAGAGCTAATTTGTGAAATCATCGGCGTGGTGTTTACGCTCTGATGCTGTACACGTATTTCTGTATCGGCCGGTTGTACGCAACTCGATGGTCAGACAGGTTGTTCCGACGATCCTTTTGTCACTGATGGTCCGGTTGTACGGATTGTTCTAGTTGGGAACTTTGCATTTTCGTTATTCGAGCTTAAGATCTCAGCAGCCCCAGCCGACGCTGGGGGTTTCTGAGCGTCTGAGAAGTCAGCAAGTCGTTGGTTCGACGCTGATTAAGTTCAGTTTTCAGCAATTTGAACCTCTGAACACACGTGAGATTTCACGTAGTGGAAGTCGTCAAGACTTTCGACGAGCGTTCTGCAGGCGTCTTCAATTCTTGACGAATTCCGCTACGACGTCTTTAACGCCGCTGTCCTTTCCTCGTTTTTTCGAGTCGACCAACAATGTCCAGAACCTATCCTGCATCCACTCGGGTTCACCTCATCGCCATCTTGCTGGCCGTAGCGTCGCTGCGTCTACATACGAACGCGGACGAATCCGCGCCCCCGACGGCTAAGGTGTCCCCAGCCATCAGCGCTGAATTTAAGCCGCTGAATTCGCTCATCGGCGACTGGCGGGGTGTCGGGCAGGTCAAACGTGGGTCTCGCCAAGGGGCGTGGGCCGAACAGACGTCGATCGCGTGGGACTTTTCCATGGAACTGCCAGCCATCGTGATCAACGCCGCTGGCGGAGAGCAGTTTCAGCAGCTGCGTTTCACATGGGACACGACAACGCAAACGGTTTTGCTGGTGCAGAAAACGGAAAGCGGCACGATTCAATTTTCCGGCCAGATGCCAGCTCAGTGGCCGCAGAAACTGGTGCTTGAGTCTACGGAAGCAGACGACGGCAGTCTGTTGCGGTGTACGATCCACCAACTCAAAGACATTCGCGCCACAGTGCTGCTGGAAAAACGTTCCTCGGCAGAAGGCACGTTTCGCCGCGTTTCGGAAGTCGGGTACACCCGTGCCGGAACACGACTGGCGGTCCCCGGTGGCAATCAACGCCAGTGCATTGTGACTGGTGGTCTGGGAACCATTGCCGTCACCTACGACGGCCAGACCTACTACGTTTGCTGTCAGGGCTGCGTGCAGGCGTTCAACGATTCGCCAGCAGCCATCATTGCCGAATACCAAGCGTCGCTGAAAGGACAAGGCCGTTTTTAACCAGCCGTTTGCTAACTCAGCCAGCCATCACTTGCGATCCAGCGCCAGCAGTCCCACGATGGATAGTCCAATCCCCAGAATCAAGGGCATCGAAACCGGTTCGCTGAAGATCGCCACGGCGATGATGGCGCACATCGCGTTCTGTGATGCATTGATCACATTGACCTGACTGATGTTCAGCAGCTTCAGAGAATGAGTCACGCAGAAAAAGGCCATGGCGTTGAAGGTTCCGGCCAGAAGCATCATCGTCCATTCTTCGGGTTGAATCTGCGACAGGCGTTCTGAGCCCATCATCAGCGGCCCCAAAATGCCAAAGCTGATCAAGCCTGTCAGGCTGTAGATAATTAACATCGATTCTACGGGCAAGGAGTCTCGCGCGATCTTTCGGATCACCACGCCATTGATCCCGTACGACAGCCCCGAAACGACGGCCATCAGAATCCCAAGCCAGACAATGTTGTTGGTGTCGACGGCAGCCGTCCCTAGAGTCACAGCGGATGCCAGCTTGGCCGCGTAAGACAACAGGATGATGGAAACTGTCATGATGGCCATCGACAGCACGGTCTTCGGCGACACGCGATCACCCAAAAACATGTTCCCCAGCAACGCCCCCGCGAAAATAATAAACGCGAACACCAGTGGCACCGTGATCGCCAGCCCAATGTGTCCCAACGCCACCTGAAATCCTAGGTTGCCGCCAAACTGCATCAGAAAGGCGGCCCCAATCAGTACCGGAATGGGTTTTTTGGTCGGATACAGCGCCTGACCGCGCCGCCTTCGTCGCCACAATAGCACGACGGCTAGAATAACCGTGGGCAGGGCCTTGAACGCGGACACCCAGATCGACCACGCGATATCATCGTGACGCCCCGAAAGACCTCGCAAAGCCAGATTTGCCAGCGAGTAGCCGACGGCCGATGCGAATCCCAGCATCAGGCCCCGCCGCACCGCACTGTCGAGCGATGCCATAGGTGTCGGGGTCTGTTGTGGCTTGGCCGGTGCTGCGTACGGATCGGTCAACGTGAGGTCTCAATTCGAAATGATGATCGAGCCAAGAATGACCGGCGTGCGATTATCATTTGCACTCATGGACTGGAAAGATCTTGGACAAAAATATCCGACAGCCATGGATAAGCTACAGCATATGCCTTGTACGTGAAATACGTAGATGCTCAGAAAGATTACCAGCACCTGAAGCACATGTATGAGTTGAACGCAAAAATGGCGGAGGATCCGAAAATTCGGCCCTCAGATGTTGGACCATGCGGTGAAATCGTTCCGAAACGGTTCGGCGACATTGGTCGCGATACTCGCGACCAATGACCGCAGGCGAGAAGCGTCTGAGATTGCGACACTCGCCAAAAAGGAACTCTCTGCCAAACTCTGCCAACCAGCAAAAACATGCTTCGCAACGACGAATGTGTCACCAGATTGACGGCGCTGGTGATCGGATTGATGGCTTGTTGTCTCGGCAAATCCAACACTTGAAATCGACGTAAATAATTATGAGTTATCGGTTTATGAATCAATGTGAGTTTCGGCACAGGATGTGAATCTAGGTAAGTGGTGACGCTAACTGTTGGCGTCGACCTTTTCGCCCTGTTCATCTCACGACGAGGACTGAACGATGACCCGCACTCTTCTTTCCGCCGTTACAGTTTTAAGCCTTACGCTGCCCAGCACGGCATCGGCCAACGACATTGTTGACTTTCTGCGTGCCATTCAGGGGCCAGCACCTCGCCAACTCGACAGGCACGACAGACTCGACAGACTCGACAGGCACGACAGGCACGACAGACTCGACAGGCACGATAACCATCGTGTCCATCGCCACCTCGATCATGACCCTCGTGGTCTTGGTCGTCGCGAAGTGATTCCGACACGTGTAAGTCGAACTCAAGACTTGCATCGCTCCGGCGGGCGTGTGCCTGTTCAGCAGCTGCGACGTCCGGTGATCAACCAGCGTCCGGGTGTGAATTTCCGAATTTCGTTTGGTAATCGAACTCCACCACAGCGCACTGTCGTTCTTCCACCGTCAGTGCTGCAGATTCCACCGGTGCCCGGAAGCTTCGGGCATCTGCCACATCAGATCGGTGAGATCGTGAACTGCCACGTAGTCTTGGAGCCTCATGTTGTCATTCGGGATGCGTGCGACGTTGCTCCACACGCTGTGCCAGTGATCGTTGCTGTGCGAGATCCGCATCTGAGTCGTTTCGGCAGCCGTGGTTGCGTGGAACGTCTGGTCTATGTGGAAGTGCTGGTTCCTGCGTGTCCGGTTCAGCGTGTGCGAGTGTCACCGTGTCAGACAAAGATTCGCATGGACTTCGGCCAGTACGAAGTCGACATCACATCACGGAACGGTTTCGTAGAAATCGACTACGACGATTAGGCTCAGCCAAGACCGCTGCAACATTCACTGTAGCAAGTGGGTGTCCTTAAAGTGGCTTCGCGAGGGTATCGGATGGCCAGCGATCCCCTTAGGAAATCCGAAGAGTTTGTCTTAGGATTCGATCGAGGAATCAAAACTGCGGCGAAGGCAGAATTCGGGTGCATTTCGAATGTCTT